>NZ_VPCK01000010.1:0-89371 GCF_013418255.1 Acinetobacter sp. YH12155 | reverse complement strand
CAATACCAGCGCACAGCCCAAAGAATGATTTCGCCCTGAAAATGCCGACCATGGAAAGGATTCATATGCTGCACCTTTAGCTAAAACAGTCTTCAGCTTACCATTCGTGGTTATTTGCAACAGTGCCCTTCAGCTTACCATTCGTGGTTATTTGCAACAGTGCCGTAATTCCACCCAGGAAGAATGCCAAGCCCTGGAAAGATTCTAAAATCAGTTCAATAGAACGAAATGAGTTACTTCAAACGGTTAAGCATTTAGGCAGAACCCTATGGAAAAAATGGTCGGGCTATCACCGTCGCAGTTTGGTGGAAACCAAGATGCATTGCATCAAATTATTAGGAGATAAGCTGACGGCAAGACATTTTCAAAGTCAGGTCAATGAAGTTCATGCGCGTGTGGCAGTTCTGAATAGATTTACGGAATTAGGTAGACCTCACACCCAAGTTGTCACTTAAATTTGAATGGATTGGGGAAAACTCAGCTTTTGAATGTTTATGCAACAAAGCCGGTTTTAGTTATAAACTTATTCATTCAGGAATTATATTGCTGAATGAATAAGTCTAATTGATTTATTTATGCAACCCAACTATTCATTTGATTCATTTGATTCATTTGATTCATTTGATTCATTTGATTCATTTGATTCATTATTTTTAACTTGTTTTTGTCTAGAATTTTCAACTTTAGAAGCTTTTAAATTCTTTTCAAGAAATAACAAGCCGCCATCTGCATAACTAAAACTTGCGATACTAAAGAATGCACTAATTAACAGTAATTTAGTACAAAATTTATTTTTGAATAGCATGTTTATTTACTCTCATTTAATACTTGTTAGATATTCTAACTTTAAAGAATTAACACCCAGAGGACTCATAAATTACATTCTTGTAATTTTAAAATGTCTCAGGATGGTGTTTAAAGTGCGTGTGATAAATAGAAGTGTAATACAGGAAAATGGTAAGGTTTATCAGCCTAGTCATCTGTCCATTATGTAGAAAGAGCAGCACTTTAATGTTTATGCTGTTCCAATGTATTACATTCCTTACTTTCTATTTGTAACGTAATTTCAGTAATACTATGATTATGTTTTAGAACGTCTAAGGCCTTTTGATAGAGCTGATCTGGATCGCTATTAGGAGCAACCAAATGAGCAGTTAAATGAATGTTTTTTGAAGATATAGCCCAGACTTTCAACTGATGAATCCCTTCAACACCCTCTAGCATCAATAAATCATTTCTTAACGACTCAATATCAATCTCATCAGGAACCCCTTCAAGCAAAATATGGATACTTTGTTTTAATAAAACCCAAGTTCGAGGTAAAACCCAGAAGCCAATTAACACAGCGATTACGGTATCTACCCACATCCACTGGGTAAAATAAATGACCACTCCTCCGATAATCACGCCTATCGATCCCAGTGCATCACTAAGGACTTCTAAATATGCGCCTTTCACATTTAGACTTTCTTGAGCACTCGCAGAAAGGATTTTCATTGAAATCAAATTTATGACCAAACCAATGACTGCGACAATCATCATTCCAACACTTTGAATTTCAGCAGGATGCGTAAAGCGTTGGTAAGCTTCATAGACAATATATATCGCCACCACAAAAAGCATCACTGCATTAAACAGAGCCGCTAAAATTTCGAATCGCTGATAGCCAAAAGTTCTTTTATCATCTGCGGCTTTTTTACCAATTTTGATAGCAGCAAGAGCAATAGCTAATGCGGCTACATCAGTAAACATGTGAGCGGCATCAGACAGTAATGCTAAACTTTGGGTAATAAAAGCAGCGACAACTTCTACTATTAAAAAAGTAGTCGTTAAACCCAAAGCAAACATTAATTTCTTACTATTTCCTTCAGTAACAACCGCATGGCTATGATCATGATGTTCTGACATAAAATTTTCCTTATTTAATCCATGATTAGCAGAGATATTTGAGACAGACCCAATATCTCTGCTAAAAATTGCTTAATCTAATGGATTAAGAAGCTTTCTTTTCATTCATCCACCGGTACAGTACAGGCAGTAAAACCAATGTAAGCAGGGTAGAGGAGATAATTCCTCCAATGACTACAGTCGCTAAAGGTCTCTGTACTTCTGCCCCAGTCCCGGTTGCCAAAGCCATCGGAACAAACCCAAGCGAAGCAACACAAGCGGTCATCAGCACAGGTCTAAGACGCAAAATTGCACCCTGCCACGTTGCATAATAAAGGTCATATTGCTGTCGCAACTCTTTGATAAAGGTGAGCATGACTAAGCCATTCAGTACAGCCACCCCCGATAGTGCAATGAAGCCAACCCCTGCTGACATGGATAATGGAATGTCACGCAACCACAATGCGATTAAGCCTCCACATAAGGCAAACGGGACACCACTAAAGACCAGTAAGCTTTCTTTGATATTATGGAATACAGCCATCAATAAAATAAAGATCGTCAACAATGCGAGCGGAACCACCAATTGCATACGCGCTTTTGCAGACATCAGATTTTGAAATTGACCGCCATAATCTATCCAATAACCGCTTGGTAATTCCTGTTTGGATAACGTGCTCTGAAGTTCTGTTACGAATGAGCCTAAATCGCGTCCTTCTACATTTGCAGTAATAACCACCCGACGTTTACCATTTTCACGGCTGACCTGATTAATACCCAGGATATTTTCAACGCGTGCAACATCTTGCAGTTGGACTAAACCACCATTTGGCAATTGAACAGGAAGTAGCGCTAACTGCTCGGGACTACGCTGGGATTCATCTAGACGGATAACAAAATCAAAACGCTTGTCTCCCTGTAGAATGGTTCCAACATTTTGACCACCGACACTTGTCGCCACCAGATCCTGAATTGCTCTTACCGACAAGCCGTATTGTGCTGCTCTGGACTTATCAACTTCTACATTCAACAAGGGTAAGCCGCTGGTTTGCTCTACATTAACGGCTGTCGCGCCTGAAATTGATTTAATTTTCTGAGAAATCTTATTCGCTTCACGATTCAGAATTTCCATATCATCGCCAAATAACTTGACACCCACATCACTTCGCACCCCTGAAATTAACTCGTTAAAACGCAGTTCAATGGGTTGCGAGAACTCACTGTTATTTCCCGGCAATGTCGCTAAGAAAGTAATCATTCTTTGGCGAAGCTCATCAATCGTTTGTTTTGGATCAGGCCATTCATCATGAGGTTTTAACAGTACCACGCCATCTGAAATGTTGGGTGGCATGACATCTGTGGCCACTTCTGCTGTACCGGTACGGGCAAAGATTGCTTTAATTTCAGGAAATTCTTTCAACAGTAACTTTTCAGTATTTTCCTGCATTCTCAGTGACTGTTCTAACCCTGTACTTGGGGAACGCATTTGCTGAACAGCAAAATCACCTTCACCCAGTTGAGGTGCAAACTCGCTACCTGTTTGAGTAGCTAGCACACCCGTAAGCACTAAAATACAGGCAGCCACAATAGTCACAAATAAACGAAGCTCATAGGCTCTATCTAAAAGCAATTCATATTTAGTTTTAAGCCAATGCATCCAGCGACTTTCGGTTTCCTTGACTTCTCCAGTGACAAATAGGGCAACTGCGGCTGGCACAAAAGTGACAGATAAAATCATGGCCCCAATTAAAGCCAGTACAACCGTCATTGCCATAGGATGGAAAAGTTTGGCTTCTACACCCGTCAGGGTAAAGATAGGTAGATAAACTACCAAAATAATTAACTGTCCAAAGATGAGAGGACGACGCGCCTGTTTTGCAGCCAAGAAGACTTCTTTAAATCTTTCAGAACGGCTAAGTAAACCACCTTTCAGCTTCTGAGCTTCTGCTAGCCGACGGATACAGTTTTCTACAATAACCACTGCACCATCAATAATAATACCGAAGTCCAGTGCCCCTAAACTCATCAGATTTGCACTAATCTTCTGCTCTGCCATTCCCGTCAAGGTAAACAGCATTGACAGTGGAATAACGCAAGCCGTGATCAGCGCAGCACGGAAATTACCTAGAAAGAGAAATAAAATAACAATGACGAGGATTGCACCCTCAATCAAATTTTTCTGAACGGTTTTGATCGCCCGATCAACCAAATGCGTACGGTCATACACAGTCTCAATCATCACACCTTTAGGTAGCGATTGCTGGATCGATTGCACCTTTTCATCAATGGCTTGAGCAACGGTACGGCTATTTTCTCCCATCATCATCATGGCAATACCCAATACAGTTTCTTCACCATTATAGGTTGCAGCCCCTGTTCTTAAGTCATGACCAATTGAGACATTGGCGACATCTGCCACCCGAATCGGATAGCCGTTTTTATTGGCAATACTGATGTTCTGGATATCTTCAATCGTGTTTAAAGTGCCGGGCACCCGCACAGTCAACTGTTGTCCATTTTTCTCGATATACCCAGCACCACGGTTTTCATTATTTTCTGTTAAGGCGGTTTGTAAATCAGTCAAAGGAATTTGTAATTGTTGCAATCGGTTCAGATCTGGGGCAACCACATAGGTTTTATTAAAGCCACCAATGCTGTTGATCTCCGCAACGCCTTTTACGCGCTGTAATTGTGGCCTTACAATCCAATCCTGAATTTCACGTAAATCCATAGCCGAATAAGCGGTCCCATCCGGCTTTTTAGCATTTGGTTCGGCTTTAATCACCCATTGATAGATTTCACCTAAACCTGTCGAAATAGGTGACATGTTAGGTTGCACATCTTCAGGCATTTCTCCCATTGCTTCTTGCAAGCGCTGGTTGATAAGCTGTCTGGCCCAGTAAATATCCGTGCCATCTTCAAAAATGATGGTCACTTGTGATAAGCCGTAGCGTGAAATAGAGCGGGTTTGTTCCATTTTCGGCATGCCTGACATGGCATTCTCAATTGGATAGGTAATCCGCTGTTCCATTTCCAAAGCCGTAAAGCCATTGGCTGAGGTGTTAATCTGCACCTGAGTATTGGTAATATCCGGTACAGCATCAATCGGTAACTTTTGATAACTATAAATACCAATAGCAATCCAGGCTGCAATAAACAGCATGACCCAGATTGCGTTATGAATAGAAAACTGGATCAGCCGATCAAACAGCCCTTCAGGTTTTACCGATTCGTGGTCTGGAATGTGAGGGCTTTTAGTGCTCATGTGAAGCCTCTCCTTTTTCCATCTCAGATTTCAGTAAGAAACTGCCTTGAGCGGCATATTTTTGTCCCTGATTAAGCCCATTTACCACTTCAATCCACTGGCTATCCCCAGACGATTGACCTAATTTCACCGGCTGCGGAGTGAATTCAACTTTTTGTCCATGCTGAGTGGCGACAAAAACCACATCTTTTCCATCGACATTCTGAACTGCGGACTTAAGTACCCGTAGTGCGGTACTTTCACTGCGTTGTTGCAACTGTACGTTTACCATCAAGTTTGGACGTAATTCGGTTGCATTCGATTCAACTTTTGCTCGCACCTGAAGACGACCTGTTTGAATATCCGCTTCAGTATTTAAGGTTTGAATAACTGCCCTGTAGACCTTTTCAGTTTGCAAAGATTTAAATTCGATCTTTTGATTCGGGGCTAAGCCCACAATTTCAGAATTTGGAACAATAAATTCAAGCCAGAGCTGATCTAACCGGTCTATGGTAAAGAGTTGACTTGCTAACTGAACATTTTCCCCGAGAACCAAATCCTTTTTACTGATCACGCCAGAAATTGGGGCTTTTAAAATATAGCGCCCGTTACTGGCATTCACAGCACCAAATGCACTTAAACGTGATTGGGCCGCTTGAACCTGAATTTGTGCCCGTTTATAACTGTTATAAGCCCGTTGATAGTCCTGTTTTGCTGAGATACCCTGTGACCACAATTGACGCTCACGCTCAAAGTCTTGTTTCGCCAGTTCCAGATTGGTTTGTTCAATTTTAAGATTGGCCTGCTGATCAACTAGATCAGGAACAAGCAATGTAGCCAAAGGCTGCCCTTTCTGAACTTTTTGGCCGAGTTCTACATAAACATTTTCTACATGACCGCTAAAACTCGGTGAGACATGCGCTTGCTGATCCGTATTCACATTGAGTTTGGCAGGATAAGAACTTAATTTAACCACCGGACCTTGATCGACCGCTGATAACTGTATGCCCTGTTCCACCAGTTGCTTGGCCGTCAGGCTCACGCCTTCTGCATGCTCTTCGGTTTCACCGCCATGTTCTTCACTTCCATGTTCCTCTGCGCCTTCTTCCTCTGCATGTTCATCTGATGTTTCAGATTTATTCTTACCCGACAAGATCAAGAAAATACTGAGTAGTACGGTTGCGCCGATGACCAAACCAATCAGTAGAGGTTGAGAGATTTTTCCGCTCTGTTTTTTTAAGCTGTTTTTAAGATCGAACATGTTAATTTCCCCCACCAATGACAGGCATGGCCTGTATGTCTTGCCATAAGTTTTGATTGATTTGTGCAATAGCATCTTTCGACATGACTTCACTTGGGCTAATGCCTAAGCTCAAACTTTCTGCTTCAATGGCCTTTTGCCAGCCATCCCGTAACAACTGGACTTTACGCAGACGGATGTCTTGTAATTGAAGCGTGGCTTGCTGAACATCGGTTAAAGCAAACTTGCCTGCCAAGAAACCTTGTAGCGTCTTACTTTGAACTTGAGTCGCCAAAGGAATTTGAGTCTCGTCAACGACTTTGAATTGCAGCTCTAAACCCTGCAACTCGGTTAAAATTGTGCCTATTTGCAGCGCATTTTGCTTTAGATAAAACTCTTTCTGACGCTCTAATAAGTTCATTTTTTCTTGCGCGATTTTTATGCCATTTTGCTGACGATCGAAAATATTAAGCGGTACACTGACTCCGACTACTAATTGATTTTGTGTGGAGTTTTCCAAGGATTGGGTGCGGTTGACACCTAGGTTTAAAGTGGGGTTAGGACGTGCCTTTGCCCTTAGTTGATCAACCGTTGCTTGAGACTCTAATACCAGTAAAGCTCGATATTTCTCAACGTAGTTTTCCGCTAAATATTCTTGAACCTGCTGATGAGTCGATTTTGGCCAGAGCTTTTGTGAAGAGAGGTTTACCTGCAATGACTTATCAGAGGTTCCCCATAAATTTGATAATTGTTGGGTGGCCACTTGGACTTGTAAGTCGGCCTGTCTAAAAAGACGGATATTTTCAGCATGACTTAAACGTGCGCGATTCACATCTACTTGCGCGATACCGCCCGCAGTAAAGCGCTTCTCGATCGCTTTAAGGTTTTCTTCGCTCACCCGAAGTTGTTCATTGACAATGTTTCTTTCAAGTTCGGCAATGGCCAGTTGTGACCATACATATTTCACTGCAAGCTCAATTTGCGCTTGATAAATCTTCTGCTTCAGTGCTGTTTTATCTGTAGAGAGACTGGCTAATTTTTGGTTTGCTTTTCGCTCACCAAAAATATCCAAGGGTTGTGATATGCCAATGGTAAGCTCTTTTTCATTATTTGAACCAAATCCCGTTTGTTCAACTGACAGTTCAGGATTTTTAAACAGCTTACTTTGCTGAAGATTCGTGGCATTAATGCTGTTTTGCGTTTCCCAGAAATTTTGGGACGCTTGATACTGGTTGACCTGATCAATGGCTTGTCGCAGCGTTAAATCTTGAGGACTGGCGACTACAGAAGTACTCAAGCTGATCATTGCTGATAGCAAGACACCTGTACGGAATGCTGACCAGGATAAATTCAGGATAGAAGTATCCTGATATAATTTGTTTTTTGACATGAAATGCCCCACACATAATGAGATTAGGAGTGGTGGGCTTTTATAAGACTACCCCACCAATAGTAGGGGCAAATCAGGAGGGGGTGTTAATTGATTCAGATAAGGGGATTTATAAAAAGTTCTTCCCAAATAAGATGGTGTAAGGACTGTCTCAAAATGAGTTTTAAGCTTCAAATCATCGGGTGGGTCAATCTGAATCACGATTGTATTTGAGAAATGACTGCACTTTTCGTTAAAACAAACCTTCTGACAATAGTCATAAATTTCTTTATAGTTTTCTAAGGAATAAAGTGCTTGACTAGGACTATCACTCTTTTCGTCTAAATCGATTGGATTAGAGAGTATTGAATTGGGTATGTTTGGCATTTCATGCAGACACGCAGCCTCTGCCACACTCCAAATATTCTGGAATGTGAATAAGAGTACCAATATCTGGATTAGAAATGTTTTTCTCTTCATACACAAATCTGTATTTAAAACACCAATAAGAAGCTGTCCAGATCTATCAAAGATCTGATCACAGAATTTGAGTAACCTTAAACTTTTTGCAGCCTTAAGTAAAGATATACAGAATTTTTGAAAAAAGCATAGGTCTAGATAATCAAGCTAGATTTTTTAGAACTCCACATTGGTCAATTGTACATAAGCCATCACAAGTACCTCTTAAATCAGATAATTGTTCAATAAGCTTTTGTTGCTTGATTATATTTTCTCTGATAGCACTGACATGTAAGTCAATTAATTCATTCACATCTGAACAATTTTTCTTGGGATTATCTTTATAGGTGAGTAATTGACGAATTTCATTCAAACTCATATTTAAAGTTCGGCAATTCAAAATAAACTTAATTCGCTCAACATAGCCTATATCGTAAAGGCGGTAATTTCCTTCTGTTCTTTCGGGTTCCGGAATTAAACCTTCCTTTTCATAAAACCTAATTGTTAATACTGAACATGAGGTTTTTTTAGAGAGTTCACCAATTTTTAAATGCATTGAGTTGGTATTTCCAAAAAATCTTGACTCTATAGTAACTATAGGGATTCTAATATTCAAAGTTTATAAATTTTTTTAATGGGTATAACTATGAGTGGTTGTGGATGTAGTAAAGAAACACCATGCGAAGATAAGAAATCTCAACAAGAAAATCATCCATCAATTGCAGAAGCAAGCAATTCAAAGAATTGTGATAATACGCCTAGCTGTTGTGGTGAAGAGGAAGAAGAAAAATCTTCATCTCCTTGCTGTAACACTTCAAACAGTTGTGAAGATACCGCTCAATCCTGTTGTGGTTCTGATCCCAAAGAAAATTTAAGCACTGAAAACGTTTTAAAAGATTCGCACTACATGAGTGAATACTTAGTTCCCAAAATGGATTGTTCTGCGGAAGAACAGATGGTTCGTATGGCGCTATCTTCAATTGATGGTGTTCAAAAACTCATCTTTGATTTACCTAACCGTTCTTTAAAGGTTCTACATAATCAAAAAGATGAAAATATAACCACCAAACTTGAAGGACTGGGTTTTGGGGCAAAGCTTGTGAAGACTGAAACTTATATAAGCAATCAACAGGCCAAGCAAACAAGTACCTACACCATTCCTAAAATGGATTGCTCTGCTGAAGAGCAAATGGTCCGTATGACTCTTGCAGATCTTGAAGCAGTTAAAGGTCTTACTTTTGATCTTCCCAATCGAAAACTGAAAGTCTTCCATAATGAAGGGATTCAGCAAATTACGGCCAAACTTGAAGGACTGGGTTTTGGGGCGAAACTTGATGAAACACAGCTTTCTTCAGGTGACCTACCCAATGAACCTGATCCTGTAAGACAAGCTAAAGTACTTAAACTGTTATTAGGCATTAATGCTCTACTGTTCTTTATAGAATTCATCAGCGGTATTATTGCTGCTTCTACAGGATTGATTGCTGATTCTCTAGATATGTTTGCCGATGCAGCCGTTTATGGTATTGCGCTATATGCCGTCGGGAAAGCTGCGAAATATCAAGTAAAAGCAGCTCATTTTGCAGGCTGGATTCAGTTATTACTCGCTGTCATCGTGATTGTTGACGTCATTAGACGATTCATGTTTGGAAGCGAGCCAGAATCAACGCTCATGATTGTTATTGGCCTGCTCGCACTTATAGCTAACGTGACATGCTTATATCTTATTTCTGGTCATCGAGAAGATGGCGCACATATGAAAGCCAGTTGGATTTTCTCAGCGAATGACGTTGTGGTAAATATGGGCGTCATATTTGCCGGTGTACTCGTGGCATGGACGGGATCAGCTTATCCAGACTTAATCATTGGTATACTGGTTTCTTTATTCGTACTTAATGGTGCTCGAAAGATTTTGGCTTTGAAGTAAGGTACAACAAGAGTTATACCGAGCGAACCAATACTAAAAACCCCAGCAGGATGCCGGGGTTTTTTCTTTTCTAAACATCTGGGGTGATTGATTAAATGGTCATCTAAAATCAGTATGATAGTTCAATCTCCCCCCTCGAATAGGCTTTTTCATAGATTTATCACATTCCCTCATTTTCATAAGCTAAACTAAATATAGTCGAAAATTCAATTGAGTTATTCCCCGGCTTTTAAATAGCGGTATACCGCTTGACGACTAATACCGAATGCCTGACCTAATGCCATTTTTGAAGGATATTTCCCTTCCTTCCATGCTTGTCGTAAAGCTTCAGCCTGCTCAGGTTTCAATTTATGTACCCGACCTTTGTACTTCCCTTGAGCTGATGCCAGTTTAATTCCTTCCTTTTGCCGCTCCAGAATAATCTCACGTTCGAACTGTGCAAAAGCACCCATCAGTTGCAGCATCAAATTATCCATCGGAGTGGATTGGGCCGTAAAAGTAATATTTTCTTTTACAAACTGGATGGAGATCCCTCGTTTGACCAGTTTATCTACTTCAGTCACCAAATCTTTTAAGCTTCGCGCAAAACGATCCATGGAATGTACTATCACCTGGTCTCCTTCCCGGACATAATTCAACATTTCTTGAAATTTCGGTCGGTCGGTATTTTTACCTGACGCACGATCAACAAAAATCCGGTCGACTTCAATTCCCTCAAGTTGACGTCCAGTGTTTTGCTCGACAGAACTGACCCGGACATACCCTACTTTTTGGCCTTTCACTTTTTCACGCCCCAATTGAAGAAAAATGAACAATTTCGTAAATTATAATTCTTTAACACTAAAGTTACATGTTACTTATGATTAAAAATCATTTAAATGATACATAATTTCATGAACTTTCAGATTGTAACTTTAGGGTATACTCTATAGTTACATAATTCGTGATTTAAAGAGACCTAGAAAAAGAGAAATGGTATTTATTTGAGCTAATCAAAGTTGAGAAACTTTAGAATTCTTGCGTTAGTCAAATTTTAAGCAGCCAAAAGCTATATTCTATGAGGTTTTAGCCAATTCAAAAATTAGATAAAACTATACTTTCTCAAGAGGTCTTTTGATTAAATAATAAGCGTGGAACGTGAAAAATCATAAAAAAAGCCCACCTTGGGGTAGATGGGCTATCAACTAGAAACTACAGCATTGATTTCTAAAGAGAATTAGAACGCATTTCGTATAAGGTGTATTATGTTAATTTTAGAAAATCTTTATATATCAGCATCAATTTTTTAGGATTAAAATGTTAGTTAAAAAAGAAAGATTAAGACCACTAACAATTAAAGACAATGTATGGACCGGAATTTTTTCTGCTATTTTAAGTATTTTGTTCTTATTTACCAATGAATACGAATTGGCCTTATCTTGTGCACTGATTTCAGGATTTACATTACTATTTGCTTTGTTCAGAAAACACATAAATGATGTACTACCACTTTCGATAAATTGGTTATTTTTTTTATTATTACTCTTTGCTGGAATTTCGACAGGCGTAACAATAGCACAAGATATTAATCAATCAGCACAGCAAAAAGAGATGTGCGGTCAAGTCGAAAATATTTATATTCCGCAGCGTAGAGGAATAGAAACCTTTGATTTAGTTAATAAGCAACAACGTTTGAATGGATTACCTTATTTTAGATATAAAAATCAGATACACGAAGCAAGTAATCAAATTTGTGTAATCTATTCACATGCTGAGAAATGGAATAAAAATCCTTATATCCACATGGTAAAAGCAAATCAAACAGGATATTCAAAATAATTAGATTTTTTATCTTTGTGCAAAACCGAAATAACCTTATACGATATAAACATCCATAAGCCTCTATTTAACATAATGGATATTATACGAAATGCATAACCTATAATTTATACTTATCAGTAAGTTAGTAAGCCTAGTTCTATTTCAGTTCTAGGCTTTTTTATGTTCCACGCTATTTCGGACGTTTTATAGGCATATTTGATACTTTATGCCAATCATTTTCCTACTTTTTAGCTTTGTAGTTTTTTAAAGCTGCACGCTGTTTATTTAATTCATCTACTGAATTTTGACTTATTGCATTTAGTGCTGCCATAGTTACAATGTAAGCAGCATTTTCTTGAATTAGTGTTGTTCGCTCTTGTTCGTAACGTATCCAGCTTTGGTGTTCAGAATAAACATTAATTCCTTGAGCCTCATATTCTTTAGCTTTTAATCTAACATTTACTGCGGCAGTAGTTTGATACGGAGAAATTTGTGACATAGAGACTATGTCAACTGATGCATTTGCCGAACGTAATAATTTGCAGACCTTATCATAATTTTCAAATACGAAACCTTTCTCTTTGATTGTTCTAATCAGTGATTGATTAGTTGTAAAATCAATTGAACATTCGTCTTTTGCATAAGTTTGTGTTGTTGAAATTAGTAAAATTGATGATGCTAATGCATACTTTAGAGCTTTAATCACTTTATATTACCAGTTGGTTTATAGAAATATTTAATAAAAAAGTATCTAAAATTAGACAATTAATTGTACTTTTATTTAAAATATTGTTCCAAGCGAAATATGACTTTTTTAAAAGTTCTTAGCTATTTTTAAGTATAAAAAAACCCGACCAGGGATGATCGGGCTAAAAAATAAACTACAGCACTAATTTCTGAAAGGAATATAACATAAATCACAAAAAAATAAAGATGTGAGCGTTCCTTCACAGGTCGGGCTAGTTGCCCTTCGGGTCGATACATTCGTATCGAGCAAAGCCAACATCCCTAACACAAAAGCAAAAGCACTGGACTATATATAAGGACTTTCCCTTCAACTTATGCTGCAACAACCAACATCATTGGGTAATCCTCCCATAAATAACCGAAGTTAAAAGTAGAGGTTAAGCAGCCATTAGTGGTTATTTGCAACAGTGCCCTTTTTCTTATGCACGTGGCATGTTCCCTCAGGTTTGATTTAAACCTTCTGCAGTAGAAGTTGAACCTCAACAGCTTGGGCTGCAAATAATTTTTAGCTCAAGTTTGATTGCTCTAAGTAATCTATAACCACCTTCTGGTGAGATAGATATTCAGAACACAATCCGACGAATGGAGTTGTTTTTTTCCACTGCTGTTTTACCATCTTGATTATGTTACACAATCAAGATGAACAAGTAAAATGGATGAATTTCAGCATGGTGGTGCCCGTGAAGGTGCTGGTCGCAAACCAGTTCATGAAGGCCCAACCAAAGTGATCCGGGTTCCCGAAGCCCGTGTACTGGAGATCAGGCAGTATCTGGATCAGATAAAAAAACCAGCCCGCAATGATGTTGCTTCGATTACTCCGGTTGAAGCCAGAACACATTATGAGATTCCGGTTGCCTTGCAAAAGGTGGCTGCAGGTTTCCCTTCCCCAGCCCAAGACTATATCGACAAGACCCTGGATCTGAACGAGTTCCTGATCCAGAACCAGCAGGCTACCTTTATCGTTGAGGTGGAATCGCTTTCCATGCGCGATGCCGGGATTGATCTGAAGGACAAGCTGATCGTGGACCGCAGTATTGAGCCCAAGCATGGTGATATTGTTCTGGCCCTGATCGACAATGATTTCACCATCAAACGACTGATGATTGAAGGCGACAAACGCTGGTTACAGGCGGAAAACCCGGATTATGCGGATATCCATTTGAAAGACGGTCAGACCCTGCTGATCTGGGGTGTAGTCACCAGTGTCATCAAGAAGTTCAGATGAACAGCCCCGAGCGGATTTATGCCCTGATCGACATCAACAACTGTTATGTCAGTTGTGAACGGGTGTTTAATCCCAGCCTGAATCACCGTCCAGTGATTGTGCTGAGCAATAATGATGGTTGTGCAGTGGCCCGCAGTAATGAGGCCAAAGCCCTGGGCATCAAGATGGGTGTTCCGTTGTTTCAGGTTCAGGACATTGTCCGGCAGCATCAAGTGGTGGTGCTGTCGAGCAACTATGCCCTGTATGCGGAAATGTCCAATCGCTTCCATTCGATTTTGGCCGGTTATGTGGCTCCGCATGAACAGGAAATCTATTCGATTGATGAATGTTTTCTGGATTTAACCAGTTATGCACAGCATTTTGACTTGACCCGCTATGCCAGAGAGATGAAACAGCGGATCTGGGACTGGATCGGGTTGCCGGTATCCATCGGGATTGGTCGCAGCAAGACCGAAGCCAAGCTAGCCAATCACCTTGCCAAGAAATGGCCTGGCTTTGCAGGCGTATGCAATGTGCTGGAGCTGGATTATCTGGATCAGGAAACGCTGTATGCTGGAATTGAGGTGGGTGAAGTCTGGGGTGTGGGACGTAAGCTGGTCAAAAAGCTGAACCAGATGGGCATCCATTCGGTACTGGATCTGGCCATGCAGGATGCGCATCGCATGGGAAGTTTGTTTTCAGTGCTGATGCAGCGCACGGTGCTGGAATTACAGGGCATCTCCTGTTTGCAACTGGAGGATGCTCCTGCACCCAAGCAGCAGATTGTGGCTAGCCGCTCCTTTGGAGAACGGATTACTGAGCTGGATGATCTGAAAGAAGCCATGGGTAAGTATGTGCAAGATGCAGTCATGCGCTTGCGTGCGGATGCCTCGCTGTGTGGCTGTATCATTGCTTTTGTGCAATCCAATCCCTTTGATCAAAACACAGCGTATTACAGCAAATCGTTGGCCTTTGAATTCCCGGAACCCACGGACTGTGTACTTGATCTGATTCATGCTGCGATGCAGTTACTGCAAGGCATCTATAAGCCAGAGGTAAAGTATAAAAAATGTGGGGTGATTCTGACCGGTCTGGTCAGCAAGACCCGCTATGTGCCTGATCTGCTTACAGACCATCGCCAGCGTGAAAGCAACGAACAGCTGATGCAGGCTTTAGAAGCCGTGCAAGCCAGATATGGCAAGACTAAACTGGCAGTGGGATCGTGTTATTTACCACAGCGGAAATGGTCGATGAACCGGACACATCTGACCCAGAACTATTTCAGCTGGCAGGGATTATTGAAAATTACCCATTAAGCCAACACCCCTTTTTAGGTTAAACAGGTGACAATTAACAACCGGACATCTATCCAGCCCCCCTATTGCGGACGGATCGCTGCTGGGAAGATACTCATATCGCTATGGTAAAACATTGAGCTCATCATATTGCAAGCAACTCAGGAGGCTTAAATCGCATGGCTAAAACAACAAAGGACGAAATCCCTGTAGAAGAATCAGCTCAAGCCAGTGAAGTTTCTGACAAAGTAACGGAAGCTAGAGCGTTATTGGGCAAGCAAATGTCCGCAAACCTGATTGCGATCGCAGAACTGACCCATACCCCGATTCCACACATGCAGGTAGATGAACACGGGGTTTTTCACGAGATTCAAAACACTGATAGGTAGACCGGCATGGATTGCAGTAACGGACGGTATTCTCCTGTTCAATCGGTCGAGTGCTCAGATCCGGTTTGATCGTTATCGTTAAGTCCATATTTTTGTACCTAACACATGGTTTTATACAGTTAAGTACAGGAATACGTACTGAACAGACAAAGCGTTTTTATGGTCCTTAGGCTTTTTTTCTATTCCTTAAAGGTGTCATTGAGCGCCTGCTGAACCGCCTCAATCCTTGATTTGCAGGCTTTGTAGGCGGTCATGGATTCTTCAACGATCGCCATCAGGTTATCAATATCCGGTTCTTCCTGCGATTCCAGCAGTTCGGCATTCTTCTTCAGAATCTCGTAGCCCTGTTTGAAACTGAGTTCTTCATTGTTCATGTGTATTTACCTGTGTCACGGTGGCATCAATCATGCCATCCTGGAGTTCGATCTGGAGTTGCTGGCCAGTGATTTGTTGCACTGAGCGGATGGCTTTGCCCTGACTGCGGACAATCGCATAGCCTTTAGCCATCACGTTTCGTGGGTTCTGTAGCAAGGTTTCCCGCATCAGGGATTCGGTCTGCTGTACAGCCTGCCGCAGCTGTTGCTGGGCAAAATACTGGGTATCGCTTTTCAGCAGATCAACGCTACGCTGCGCATCATTGAGCTGGCTTTGTGCCAGGGTTTGGATGGTTTTCAGATACTGGTCATTCTGGCTTTGATAGGCGGTCAGCTGATGCTGGGACAGCAGTTTGATGGTTTGCAGCGCAGTACTGGCTTCATTGACCCGTTCGACAATCAGGTTACGGATCCCGGCGATGACTTTACTTGGGGTATCAAAGGAGCGATGCGCGATTTCATCCAGAATGGTGCGGTCTTTCTCGTGGCCAATGCCCACCCAGATCGGCACTGTTCTTTTACACAACAGTGCAGCCAGATCATAGTCGTTCAGGTACGCCAGATCATTCACTGCTCCACCCCCACGGATGATCACAATTAGGTCGGGAGCGGTCTGGTAATCTTGAGCCCACTGCCTGAGTGCACTGGCCAGAGCCTGCATGATGCTGGTTGGGGCAGTATTGCCCTGGAAGGTGGCTGAATGATAAACGAAGTGGCAGACACCCGCCTGAGCCAGGGCATCGGCATCTTTTTTAAAGTCTCCCAGCCCGGCGGCATTTTCCGGGGCGATGACCAGTACGTTCTGCAAATCAAAAGGTGCCGGTAGCTGTTTGTTGTTATTGAGCAGGCCTTCCTGGGTCAGGCGCTGCAGGATCTGCTGATAGCGTTTGGCAATGTCACCTAAGGTGAAGCTGGAGTCGATATCTTCAATATTGACGGAGAAACCATATTGCGGATCAAATTTGGCTTTGACCTTGATCAGGACATTCAAGTCTCTGGACAGTTCAATGCCGCTTTCCCGTTCAAACCTTAACACGATTTTTTGTGCGGTGAATTTCCACAGGGTGCCTTTACAGCTGGCAATCACTTTATGGCTGTCTTCATCTTTCTCTGCCAGTTCCAGATAGTAATGCCCGCCTTTGATGCTGAGATTACGGATCTCGGCTTTGACCCATACCGCTTCATCGAAAGTCAGCTGGATGACTTCCTGTACGGTGGTCAGGTATTCACTGAGACTGAGTTGGGTTTCTGACATGAAAGAAAATACGGAATGCGGTCATTTGATCCTACAAAATAACAGCTTTCATTGGCTTTGTTGCATAAATATGTAAGCATCTGATTTAAATAAATTTAATTTTGGATCAAAAACAATCAAAACTTTTAAAATCATATGGTTATGAAATCTTTGTGCAACAAAGCCACTCACAAATATAGCTAACTAATAGTGAGTATCTAATCGAGGAGGAAAATTTGAAACTTTCAATAATAAATAAACTTTAAAAACAAGGAAAAAATGATACCTCCTGCCATATTCAAAAACTCTAAATATACGTGAATATTGCTGTATTATTTTTATTCAATAGCACACATGGATCTGACATCTGAACTACTTTTGAAGTTTCCAGCAACACAGATAAGTACTCTAAAAAATTTCAAAAAAAGCAGAATCACCATTCATCCACAAGCGTATGGTTTCAACTTATGCTACTTAAATATGTTTAAAAATCTCACTGCAGATTTAGATATTTCTAATCGCATAAAAGAACTCCATGTGTGGAAAACTTCAGAATTTGATGGCTACTCCATTTTCAATAATATTCACTTATATCTTAGCTATTTAAAGCAAGATATTAATGAAGTCACTTTAATTATTCACAATCAACAATCTTTTTCAGATGATGAGTTAGCATTTCTGATGGAGTTATGCAGTCGTGAATTTATTCAATTCATCAAATCTACAAAATTTGACATTAAGACTTTGAACCCACGAAAAACATTGCACTTGATTAATACACATCTTTCACGTCAAACACTATTAACTCTTAACAAAGGATCATCTTTAAAACCACATCATCAAATGAGTCTGGAACTGCTAGCACAACTACTTGCATGTTCTCGAAATCAACTGAATCAGCGGATTAAAAATATTAATCAACAGCGCACACATATTTTTAATGAATTATCACTCAACAGCAGATGTGTAAAAGAACTCATTGATCACTCTGATAGTTGCCTAAGTACAGAAAAAATTTGGAGATCATAGTGTGGAACGATCTAAACGAGCATATTGATTTGCCAGTTATTTCACTGCAAAAAACACTAGAAAAACTGTTTGGTGATGAGCAATTTGAACGTACGCAACATATCAACTTTGTAGTTAAACTATTGTCTTCTCAACAGACTGACAATTTTTTGGTTGGTCTTAATCTCGATTACTTTGATATCGATGTAGAGTTTGATTCACAGCTGCCGACACCTCTGGTAATCGCTTTCACGAAAAAGGTTAAGATTAGTGATTTACCCATTACGTCATACATCAATTCAATTGCGCAATTATCTGAGTCAAAAACTCATGCGCAACATTGGAATATTCTAGTTTTAAAAGCGGCAATTTATTTAATTGCTCTTCCTGAGCTTAAACCAGAGCTTTTTAAACAAGCACACACAGAACACTTCAATACCGTAAAGCGCTTATTCCAGCGCTTTAGGACTGCAAATAAAAATTTAGATACTGAAAAAAAATATCAAAATACAGAAGAGTATCAACGTCTCTGGAGTACCTATCTTCAAGATCCAACACAGAGCTTAGAACAATTTATTCAACATCTGATCACATTAGATACGGATGAATTGCCGGAGTTTGATCGCAATCTACTCAATGATATTCGCATTACTTTTAACTACGTTTTAAAAAACAAAGCGAAGATTGCACGTGCAAGTATCGATACACAACTTCAACATCAGTTTCTTGATGAAGAACAATTCATTGAAGAAAGTATCGAAATCAAAAAAGGGGCTAAATCTAAAGCACTGAATATAGAAACCTTAATTGATGAGCCGATTAATCGGCAAATTGTTGTCAATCCAACTGACGTCACACCACTCGCAGCACATTCAGAAACGAGTCAAAGCTATGTTCTACCGCTTGTTGCAAAACATATTCAACGCAAAGAACATTTACTCACGTCGAGTAGTTTTTTTCCGAATCCATCTAGCGTGAACCATCTACTGAAAAGACTTCATGTGGACTACTCTGAACATCAAAATAAAAGTGCTTTGATTCTAATGCTCGCATTTTTGACCGGTAATAGTGTGAATGAGTGGCTATATATACAAAGCAAGCGAGCTAAAAACTTAAATAACCGCCAAAAAATGATCAATAAAAATGATCAATTCTTCTTAAACAGTAAATTTAATGTATTTGAAAACCGAGATTTTGAGTATTCAGACAGCTTGCTTAATCAGACGATCTATTTAGACATTCCAATCCCGAATCTATTCATTGAGGATCTCCGCAAAATGGATTCGGTTAGTTTCGATGATATACAGCAATATTTACGCAAATTAAGACAAGAATTATTGATTCCAAAACTGTCTGTCGTAAAGGTGAGTTCTCTACTGCATCATACGGTTCTTGCAAAAACAGGGAATAAACAACTCGCAGATTTAATCACAGGGATTGATGCCAATCAGTCATCATCTATTTCTTATTGTCATCAGAATATTCCACGATTACATGCACAATATGTTGATATTCTAAAATCACTTTGTGCAGATATAGCAAGCACATATGAAAGTTGTGTACCTTCGCCCCCTGATTCAATAATTCATTTTGGTAGTCGTAAAGCTCCAAAACCACAGATCATTACAGAGATTTTTGCTGTATTGAAGTTTAATATTTTTTCACAAGCTGAAGACGATCTGATTGCTATATACAACCACTACAACATCTGGATGTGGCATATCCTGCTTCTTTTTACAGCAGCACGCCCCGTTGCTGAATTCCCTGGATTTCTTAAAAGCTTTAATTTAAAACGCCAAATTTTGATGGTTTCTGACAAAGAAGCAGGCGGTCGCAATGGATTCGGACGTTTAATCCCACTTTGTTCATTTTTAGTTGAAGAGATAAAAAAATTCCTTAAATTTTTAGAATATTTTTCGATTCAAATCATGATGAGTCATCCAGCTTTAAGTGATGCTATACAACAAATAGAAGCAAGTAAGCTGCCCCTTTTGGGAATCATCCAAGATGATGAGTGGAAACCACTAAGTCATTCTACAGTCAAAAATTTCCATCCTGAATTAGGACTTGCTCATGAAAATTGGCATCGCCACACAGCTCGTGCATTTTTGACTCATAAATTTTCTGAACCTGAAATTTTAGCTCTATTTGGGCATGAGCTCATGCAACAAGAAGCAGCACATCCATTTTCCAGTTTATCGCTCTCACAATTTTCTAAAATTGCAGATGTTTTAGAGCAAATGAAAACATATTTTAAAATTACAGGTGTTGAAGATCATGTCATCACGCAATAAAAAAATCTCAGAAAAACGCTATGCTGAAGACAGACGTCAATTCAAACGAGATGAGCCTAAAAAGGACATACGAGCTAATGCAGAACAAGAGCTCCGACAATACTTTGATGAACAAAAATTCTCAAATGAAGACTTAATTCAAGCTTATCCTGCAATTTATGAGTTTATTAAACATAAAGCACCGAATCTTGCCTGGAAAAAATATGCTCATGAATTCTTCCGAACATATATCAAAGACCTCAATAAAAGTAATAACCTAGACCTCCCACTACCTTATCTTACCTTTGAGATGAAACGCGATGAACCAATTTTCACCCTAGATTGGATCCAAGCCGGTCATGAAATTGACATCATCCTCGAAAAACTGTGGGATTACTGGATTCTTGCTCAAGATAGTTCCGCTTTTTCTGATGATGAAATTATTGGGAATATTCTGCTTTGCTCAATGTTATACGGTGGATTAAATCAAACAGCTTCATTAAATGCTTTGCTCGAACATTTAAAAAACCCTGAAAAAATCCAAAAAATTTGCGATTTTAATATCATCTTTTTAGAGCCACTTTCTCGAAGCTATGGCGATCTATTTGTTGATGAAAAAACAATACGAAAATCACGTAATTTTGTTCCAGATCAACTCACACGACTCTGGCTCATTCACTTCAATACAAGACAAATTCGTGACATCAGTCTAGACGTGAATGCGTATCTGCACCTCATTTTTCAAAAAATAAAACATCCATACACCAAAAAGACTTTTAAGTTTTTACGTGACTACGCCAATTTTAATTGGCTACAACTGCAGAATGCAGATGTTGATCCTGCCCTTTCACAATGTTTGTTAGAAAACACACTCACGTGTGGTTTATCAGAACATGAGTTTGAAAACTTTGCATTCCCAAAATTTAAAACTCAATTAAGTGATGAAATCGAACGAAATGTCTCTTCTACAGCCAAAGTCCTACCAGATCTCAATACGTCTGAAGCAGTAGAGAATGTGATATTTATTCATAAAAACTTGCTGAAAATAATTCGCACATCATCAACGGACCAACCTATTGCTGAACTCATTATTGATTTTTGCCTGCGTCACCAAGAGCAGTTTAATGAGTTTTCTAAACGTATTATTTTGTGGCTCATCAGTCTCTATCTACCAAGTTCAGAGCAAATAAAAAAATTATCAGCCACCTTTGATTTTGATACAACTCAGTACACGAAGGTATTTCAAGATAATCAAAAACTCGCAGATAGTTCAATCTATACATATTACACCCGGATCGCAGAACCGTTTTTAACTCATGCCTTACAATACTTCGATGCCGACGATGACATTAATGATCTGCTGAACAAAATCTATCAACAAATCATTAGCAATACACGACTTGCTGATGAAGCAGATCGACCTGAGTTTAAAAAATCTAAAGACCAAACAATCCGGATGTTGAAACGCTTTCACACCTTTCAACAAATTGTTTTTCAAGCAGAAGATTTCGAACTTGAATTTATTGCATCGCAAAGTAGACCTCGTGCACGCATCATTGGTCATACAGCCTTCCAGGTCATATTAAAGAAGTTAAATCAGCTCTTACATGACCAATCCATCTCAGACCATCACTATAAATTATTAAAAATTATTTATATTTTGGCTTACCGTACTGGTATGCGTATTAACGAAATACTCGGGTTACGTGTAAAAGATATCGAGGGTTTAAATCAATTTTCTATCTGGGTTCAACCTTATGGTTCAAAAAAACAAGGGAATCAACATCTGCTCAAAACGGATAGTGCGGAACGGATTGTGCCTGCATACGCTTTGCTAAAAGATGATGAGTACCAATTCTTTAGCGATTTTGTTGTTGAAAAACGCTTAGAAAATAAGAAAAGTTTATATTTATTCAGCAACTTGAATGAAAATAAAAAACTGAATAAACACACTGTCACCGTACCCCTAAAACTGATATTAAATCAGATCTTTAAAGGGCATCATTACTCCTTTCACTCTTTTCGTCACACTGCAGCGAATCATTTATCGCTTTTACTGAACTGTGAATATGCACCACTAGTGCAAAAGCTAACTGACTATAGCGAAAACGAATATCAAAAAATTCGAGCTGAGCTACTTCAAAATCAACATGGACAAAACCATTGGTTTGTTATTGCACATCTCTTAGGACATATAGAGCCAGTTGAAACATTCAAAAGCTATATTCATTTAAGTTATCTCATAGCTGGTCAAAAACTACTAAAACATCATCCAGATATGCCTAATGAATTGGCTAAAAAAATTATGGGCCACAATGCAACGTTTAAAAATTTGAAAATAACAAATGATGAAAAAGACTTTAATTTTGAAAAAAACCAGGCCGTTCTAGCAACTATATTATTGAACGATCAAACAAAATGGCTTCAAAGTAATGCTACTGATATTTTAGATGAACTGTCATTACAAATAGATCAATCCCATGATTTTTTTGCTTTCTTTGTTGGAACAGAAGATTCTAAAATTTCACTTCAACGCTTCTATGAAACGCTCAATATATTGGAGACCACTAACGATCCTAAAAGTGCAGCTCAACGTATGTGCTTACCAGAAGAACTCGTCAATTATTGGTATGAAAATGCCCTAAATTTAGCAAACATTAAATCAAAAAAAGGGAATCCGCGTTTATTTAGTATTGATAGCTCAACCCACTTAAAACCAGCAATGCTTGATAGCGCTGAAGAGCTTCATGCAGTGACTTATTTTTTTGAACATCTACAGAAAATAGCTCGTAAAAATCCAATACAAATTGCATACGTCCTGAATGTATTTTTAAATCGAGTGACCGCATCACATACCGGTATCCATTATCGCTGGAAGAATATCGATCAACTCGAACATTTTTACTCCCAAGTTAAGGCTTTATTTCCTGCCAAATTTTGGCACTTACTTGGACAAGATTTGCAAACAAAGTTAGATGCTAAACAACAGCCTCAACTTTTCAAATTAGCAAAAGCATCAACAGATAAACATCCATCGACTCTAGAAGAGTTTCCTCGTCTACAACTCTACTCAGTAAAAGATGGTCATGCTCTTGCTGCATTTAAATTTTGCTTACATCTAGCATGTATTGGTCGCCCACTACCTATTCAGCTTAATGGATTAGATTACATGTCACCTGATACCGTACATAAGCCTACAACTGTATTCCACCAAGAGGAACTTATTGAAACTGATTAAATCGCCGACTGGACTGCTCCAAGTATCCTAGACACGAGACAGCCTCATTTTGAAGCTGCCTCAAATGCTTCTGGGCTCATTCCTTACCTGACCAGCATTGTGGTAGGTATCGGGCTTTCATCATTTAATTTAGGAAGTGAGCAAATTACGCAGGACATAGTGCAAGATCCCACAGACCTTAAAGTATTCCACCTCATTCAAGGTATCAATACGACACAACACTTGAAAACGGTTAAATGTACCATCGATATGTTGTACTTCTACATCCAGTATTTGATGCGGATGAATATCATCTGACAAACCTAGAATTGAAAGGAGGTAATCGCTGAAATCACCACATCACCATGCTGCAACGGATATTTTTTACCCTCAATCATACAAAAAACATTTTCATGTGACAGGTTGGCGTGTTTTGCTTCAACAGCCGCACCTCCCCTCCTTCATTTTCCAGACGCTCTTTTTCTTCTTTGACCGGTTTCAAGATCAGATCCATCAAAGCATCAAAGGTATTCGGCACTTGCGACAATAGCACACGATCCTGCGGACGTTTCGGACCTGCCAGACTGGCTTCTACCGTCGACATATCTAAAGCCAGCGTATCTGTAAAGACGGGTTCATCCCTCGGATTGCACTAGGCAGCTAAATGCAGGGCTGCGAGGAAATTTTGCTAGAGAGTTGCCAACAATTCAGATCTGGCTGCCAATTCCGTAAGGAGATTAAGGTAAATTGAACCGCGTATTTTAACTGTATTTTCAGAGTGATTTCAGATCACTACGTAGCAAGGGCTTTTACAGATCGAAATGATAAAGTCATAAATTGCTTTTCAAAAAAAAAGAAACTAATATGTTTCTTACAGGACCTAAAAGCAATAAATTTATCTACAATGAATAAGTCTTTACTTCAGCAAGGCTTTGTTTCATAAATATGTAAGCAACTGATTTAAATAAATTTAATTTTGGATTAAAAAATAATCAAAACTTTTAAAATCATATAGTTATGAAATCTTCGTGCAACAAAGCCCTTTCAAAGCATTACAAAAGAAAAAGCCAACTAACAATGTCTAAATTAGTTGGCAAAAGCACAAACCTATTTTTTTTCTAAGTTTTATTTATTTTTCTTCTTTCTTAAACTCCTTAAAATCTGCTTTACGAATCATCGCGTGAATTCCTTTGGTTTTATCGACCACTTGAGACACCTCAAAATCCGTTGCAGCACTTAAGTACGCATACGCAATTTCTTCTGAAATCCCGTATTCATCTACAAGAAAACGTACTGCTTCACGAGTCGACTTACGCATCGCTTCATCAAGGTCTTCATCTAAACCCGGCGTAATCCAAAATTCATCATTTTCACCCAAAGGCTGCTTTAATGACTTACCTGGTATTTTGTCACTCCCCGCTTTTAATACCGTAATTTTAAAGGTCGCACGTGCAGAACCTTCAAGTGCGGTCAATGCAACCTCACCATCACCTTGAACAAAATGACTATCACCCGTATAGAACAACGCACCCGGTACTTGAACTGGATAGTAAGCCGTTGCACCTGCGGTTAAATCATTAATATCAATGTTACCGCCATAGAACGATGGTGGCACAGAATGCACAGGGGCGCTCGTATTTGGTGCAACGCCCATCGTGCCCATAAATGGATTCAATGGGAAACGAATTGCTTTGCCTGACTCGGTTTTTAAAACGCCTTCCCAAATACCCTCTTTATTCTTTTCAATTGGAGTAAAGATGGAAACATTGCCATAGGCTTCTGGGTTTGCAGGCGATGCATGATCATGCTTTTGACGCTTAGGAAACTCAGGCAATGTGCCTTTACCATGACGGTTTGAAATCACACCATAGGGCACACGTGGCTCAACTTTTAAAATCTCGACTTTTAAAATATCACCTGGCATTGCATCTTTGACATAGACAGGTCCGGTAATAATATGTGGACCATCTTTATGGAAATCGTGCTCTAACTTAGAACCTGTAATCAGTTTCGCTTCAGGCAAAATATGCTGAGGTTTCACACCTTTAGAAGTGAAATACTTTTCAGCATCACGCCCTTGGTCTTCAAGCAAGCCTTCATGCGAAACTGTATCAAAGGTAATAGTGCTGCCTGATGGAATGGTCAACACAGGTTTGGCATCTTTGTTAGGTAAATAGCCCCAAGTGATTGTATTCAAGGTGCTTGGAACATAATAATTCCCTTTATATTCCCCACTTTTGAGTAAGGTTGGTTGACTTTCAAGCTGTTTTAAAATTTTAAAATCTTCAGTTGCCGCATGTGCAGAAATAAAAGAAAAGCTTGATGCAACAACAAGAGACAAAGCTAAAGGTTTTAACATATGTTCAAATTCCATGAAAAATTAATGCAAGCTAACTTCATGCAATCCCAATGCCAATCTAGTACATACCCCACCATAAATATTCAAAATTTAATCATTTGATCGATCTCCACTTGGCTTTGTTGCACAAAGATTTCATAACTATATGATTTTAAAAATTTTGATTTTTTTGATCCAAAATTAAATTTATGTAAATCAGATGCTTACATATTTATGCAACAAAGCCATGATTTAGTGAAACGTAATTTTAATGCTGATCATCCTGACCAACTGTGGGTGAGTGACTTTACGTATATTCAAACTCATTCAGGCTGGGTCTATACCGCCTTTATTATTGATGTGTTCTCACGAGCAATTGTTGGATGGAAAGTATCTACACGGATGAATACGTCTGAGAAACGATAATCAAATAGTATAAACTCTAGGTATCAGCAACGTCTGAAACTGAGATCAGTCATGCATAAAACGTCAGAAAAAATTGCAAAACAAAAAAAGGTATTAACTAAAGCTGTTTTATCATCTGCAAAACAACTTGGTTTAACACTGGACCAGCTTGCTATCGTTATCAATTTAGATTCAGTGGAAACTTTAAATTCGCTTCAGTTAGATCCCGATTCAAGTCAAGGAGAACTCGCAATTATTTTAATTCGTATTGCGATATCACTAGATGCTCTAACAGGTGGAGAGGCTAAATGGATGCAGCATTTTATGAAGTCACCAAATAAGCTAACCAAAGGCATTCCGATAAAACAGATTCAGACTACTCAGGGATTAGCTACTGTATTAAACGTAGTCGAAGGACTTCGGCTTCAGGGTAAATATTAAGAATATATAAAGCTTCATTACACAGAAAATTAAAAGTCATAATTTTGTCTAATAATTCAAATTCAAGGTATAAGAAGTTTCTCTTCTCAAGAGGTATACAACTGCCTCATTATTGAGAACTACCATACATATATGGATTCTATTAACCTAATTTGAGGCTAAATTGAATCTTATAAGTTCAATTTAGCTATTCAAGAATCATTATAAAAGTTTGCTATATAGCGAATATTAACCATAATTAGTTAAAAGTTTGCTATATGGCTAACAAATTTCGGGAGAAAAAATGGCTACACGAGGTGAAATAGGTAAAGAAATACGTTTGGCAAGAAAAGGGTTAGGCTATACACAGAAAAGCCTTGCAGAAAAAACTCAAGTCAATAAAACAACAATTTCAGAGATGGAAAATGGCCATTTTACAGGTTCATTTGATATATTTGAACGTGTGCTTGATGGTGTTGGTTTACAATTCGAAGTGAATAAAAAAAAGCATAAATTGCCGCAGTGGGATGAAATTGAAGAAATATTTTCAGAATATGATGAATAAATTGTGAATCGGTACCGAATAAGGTATCAGAAAAGGCAAAGCCCTGCCCATCGACCTCATTGCTCCAGACCACTTGTGCCAGATATTCCAGATTGACCTGATGGCAAATTCCGGTTCTTGGCGGCACCACGCGAAACTGATTGAGCGCCGCCTGCCTCCAACGTAGAAGCTGGTAGCGCTCGCCATTGCGTTGCATCTCAATGGCGACATTCTACTCAAAAGCTTGCGAGCTAGCAAAGTAATCGACCATCACCGAGTGATCGATGACTAAATCCACTGGTGACAACGGATTAATTTTTTCCGGATCACCACCGGCTTTGGCCATTGCTGCACGCATTGCAGCAAGATCAACCACTGCAGGAACACCGGTAAAATTCTGCATCAGGATCCGTGCCGGATGATACTGGATTTCCTGTTCTGAAGTTCGACCGTTAAGCCACCCTGCCAAGGCATGAATATGATGCATCACCCGATGGCTGGGTGTGCTCCAGAATTTTGGTGGCTATTCAGTCCATCATTACTTACATTCCAACTCTCTAGTTTTCCAACTAGCCCAGGTTATAATAATGGCCACCCAAAATACGATTGATCTATTATGAACACCTCCAATGACCCTTTACACGGCAAAAAACTTGCTGACATTTTGGATGAATTATTGGATTACTACGGTGGCTTTGAAGGTTTAAGTCGTAAAATTGAAATTAGATGTTTTTGCATAGACCCAAGTGTTAAATCATCATTGCGATTCTTGCGTACCACACCATGGGCACGTGAAAAAGTAGAAAGCTTATATTTGTACGTCTTACGCCAAAAGGCAAAACAGAAACCGTAGCCCCAGGCAACACCCCTCTCATTATAAAATTATACCAGTCAGTAAAACACCTTTAGATTAAGCATGTGTATGTTGGTTATTATTGTTGACTATCACAATAAATTAGTGACCAAAAATCAAAGTACCCCACCCTACCTTAAATTACACCACACAAAATAAAAACTCTATATAACTGTTATATATAGAGTTTATTAAAATACTAATTATGTTATTTAGTGTATTTTATGTCGGTAACTCTTGCCAAGGTTGGGGTCGCGAGTTCGAGTCTCGTTTCCCGCTCCAAATTCAAAAAGCCCTGATCGAAAGATTGGGGCTTTTTTATTGCCTATTCTAAAATTTTTGAACCTCACCCCAAGCCTGTTCGCCATTCCTGTTTTATCTGGCTGATTTAAATCGTAGTCTAAATGTATAAAAGCGTTTTTAAAAAAATTCCTGGTTTTTGCGGCTTGCTGTTTATATTTTTTTACAGATCAATTGCTTAAATATTCTGCACAATTCAAGCTTTTTCCAGACACCGGCCCTTTTCAAGCCAGCAGCCACTGTGTATAACAATGAAGCAGACCGGGAAACGGATAAGCATAGGCAAAACCTACGAAAAAGCGTTAGACTATGCCACAATTAATGTCATGAAAATGTCCGTTGAGACAAAAAGAAGGTGAAGGTTGATGCCGCTCAATACAGTTGAAGAGCTCGTAGCAGATATCCGTGCAGGAAAAATGGTTATCCTGATGGATGATGAAGATCGTGAAAATGAAGGCGATTTAGTCATGGCTGCCACGCATGTTCGCCCGGAAGACATCAACTTTATGATCACCCATGCCCGCGGTCTGGTCTGCCTGACCCTAAGCCGTGAGCGTTGCCAGCAGTTAAACCTGCCACTCATGGTCGATGCCAACGGCGCCCAGCATGGCACCAACTTTACCCTGTCGATTGAAGCCGCAGAAGGCATCACCACCGGAATTTCCGCGGCTGAACGTGCGCATACCATTCGTACTGCGGTTGCTGCTCATGCCAAACCGGCCGATATTGTCCAGCCGGGTCATATTTTCCCGCTGATGGCACAACCAGGTGGTGTGCTGCACCGCGCCGGACATACTGAAGCCGGCTGTGACCTGTCCCGTTTAGCCGGTCTAGAACCTGCTTCGGTGATTTGTGAAATTATTAAAGAAGATGGCACCATGGCGCGCCGTGCCGACCTAGAAGTGTTTGCAGAAAAACACGGTCTGAAAATGGGCACCATCGCCGACCTGATCCATTACCGCATGACCAATGAACAAACCGTTGAGCGTCTAGATCAGCAAAGCATTGATACCGAATATGGCAGCTTTGACCTGTATCGTTACCGTGAACTGGGTAACCCGGATATTCATCTGGCGCTGGTCAAAGGTGAGCCAAAAGATGGCGTGACCACCGTTCGCGTGCATGGTTTTAACCCAACCCGTGACCTGCTAAAACTGAACAAGCAGGATGGTGAACCGGCCTGGAATCTGGACCGTGCCTTAAAAGAAATTGCCAATAGTGATCGTGGCGTATTGGTCTGGATTGGCCAGCGTCATCTGCAGGATTTAGGTCCGGCACTGGACAGCTTAAATGCACCGAAGAAAAGTAAATCCAATGCGGCGCTGTCTCAGCAGTATCAGACCATTGGGGTAGGTGCACAGATTTTACGTGATTTAGGTGTTGAAAAAATGAAGCTGCTCAGCTCGCCATTACGTTTCAATGCCTTGTCCGGCTTTAACTTGGAAGTGGTGGAATACGTCACCGCACAACAAACAACTTAAGAAATCATTGAGGTTTGCTATGGCAGTTCGCCGTATTGAAGGTATGTTACATCTCGCGAGCGAAGGCCGTTACGCGATTTTAGTTGGTCGTTTTAATAGCTTTGTGGTGGAACATTTGCTGGAAGGTGCCATCGACACATTGAAACGTCATGGTGTATCAGAGGATAATATCACTGTTGTTCATGCACCAGGGGCGTGGGAACTTCCGGTTGTTGCGAAAAAACTGGCAGCATCTGATCGTTTCGATGCCATTATTGCACTAGGCGCGGTGATTCGTGGTAGCACGCCTCACTTCGACTTTGTTGCAGGCGAATGTGCCAAAGGTTTAGGCGTGGTTGGCCTGGACACTGGCTTACCGGTCATTAACGGTGTATTGACTACGGATAGTATCGAACAAGCGATTGAACGCTCGGGTACAAAAGCAGGTAATAAAGGTAGCGAAGCTGCTTTAACTGCAATTGAAATGGTTAACTTGTTAAAGGCTATTTAACGCTATGTCGCAAACACTTCAAGCAACTTATGCAGCAAAACGTAAAGCACGTCGTTTTGCTGTACAAGGAATTTATGAATGGCAGATGAGCCACAATCCGGTGCACGAGATTGAAGCACGCACGCGTGTCGAAAATGCCATGCACAAAGTGGATCTCGGCTATTATCATGAATTGTTGACTCAAGTGGTTGCCAATCATGAAGCATTGGATGCGCTCTTAATCCCTGTGCTTGACCGCGAAATTGATGCCCTTGACGGCGTTGAACTCGCAACCCTTCGTCTGGGCGCCTATGAATTGAAAGAACATCTGGAAATTCCATATCGCGTGGTTTTAGACGAAGCCATTGAGCTGGCAAAACATTTTGGCGGTGCAGACAGCCATAAATACATTAACGGTGTTCTTGACCGTTTGGCCAGCTCATTACGTGCAGCAGAAAAACAGCAATCTAAATAATTGACAGATTGATGCGATGGCTGAGTTTTCCATTATTGACACCTATTTCAATCGGCAGCACGGCAGTTCTGTCGACTTAGGTGTTGGTGATGACTCAGCCGTGCTGACTCCTCCCCCACAGCAACAGCTGGTGATTTGCGCCGACACGCTGGTTGCTGGACGACACTTCCCACTAGAGACTGATCCACATGCCATTGGCTGGAAATCTGTTGCAGTCAATCTCTCCGATATTGCTGCCATGGGTGCCACGCCGCACAGTATTCTACTGGCCTTGAGCCTACCCCAAATTGATCACGACTGGCTGAAAGCCTTTAGCCAAGGTCTGTATGATTGCTGCGATCAATTTGGGGTGCGCTTAATTGGTGGAGATACCACCCAAAGTCCGCATTTAACCTTATCCGTGACCGCCTTGGGCTGGATAGATACCGGTCAGGCGATTACCCGCGCCGGTGCCCAGCCGGGCGACTATATCTGTGTCAGCGGCACCGTCGGTGATGCCGCCTTTGGCCTGAAGCATCCAGGTCATGCACTGCAGCAGCGTCTGGATTATCCAACCCCGCGCTGCGAACTGGGCCAGCAACTCAAAGGTCTGGCCTCGAGCATGATTGATGTTTCAGATGGTCTGGCCCAAGACTTGGGACATATTCTTAAAGCCTCAAAGGTTGGCGCCACCCTAGATCTGGATCTGTTACCGCTTAGCGATACTCTGCGTCATTTACCTGACACACAGCGCTGGCAATATGCGCTGGCTGGCGGCGATGACTATGAACTGTGCTTTAGCATCAGCCCGCAGCATTTTGAACAACTTTTACAACAACCGCTGAATGTCCGCGTTACCAAGATTGGACAAATTCATGCAGCACCCGAACTTCATTTTGTGCAGAATGGCGTAGATCATTCGCTCCAATTCCAGGGATACCAACACTTTGCCTAAACCTGCCATTCATTTTAAAGCGATGAGCTGGCCCGACCGCCTGGTTGTCTTTTGTGGGGTCGGGTTTGGATCAGGCCTGTTACCCAAAGCCCCCGGCACCTTCGGCTCGGCCTTTGCGCTGCTGTTTATTCCGCTGTGGCTGTGGCTTGGTTTTGCCTATTCGGTTGTGGTGATTTTGCTGATGTCACTGGTCGGGATTTATATCTGCGGGCAAACCGCGCGGGTGATGGGCGTCCATGATGATGGCCGTATTGTCTGGGATGAATTTGCCGGACAGTCGATTACCTTTTTACCGCTGATCTATTTTGGCCAGATGAATACGCTATGGGTCATTGCAGGCTTTGCCCTGTTCCGGCTGTTTGATGTCTGGAAACCCTGGCCCATCCGGGTGATTGACCGTCAGGTCGATGGCGGCTTTGGCATTATGCTGGATGATCTGATTGCCGGACTCTGGGCAGCAATCTGTATTTTAATTTATCTTTATTTTATTTTGGTTTAGCAATAACTAGGATTATACATGTCTACCACCGTGATTATTCTTGCCGCAGGGAAAGGAACGCGTATGCGCTCCAGCCTTCCGAAAGTGCTTCAACCCCTTGCAGGACGCCCACTTCTGGGTCACGTGATTGAAACGGCACAACAATTACAAGCAGATAATATTATTACCATTTATGGCCATGGCGGCGAACAGGTACAACAGGCCTTTGCCCATGAAACGGTTCAATGGGTGGAACAGGCCGAGCAGCTCGGGACCGGACATGCGGTCCAAATGGCGCTGCCGGTACTGGGTCAGGATGGTGTTTCAATTATTCTATCCGGTGATGTGCCGTGCATTAGCCAGGCCACCTTAGAGCAACTGGTCGAGGCCAGTCAGGCTACCGGTATTGGTCTGGTCACGCTGACCCTACCAGATGCGACCGGTTACGGCCGTATTGTACGTGACAATGGCCAGATTCAGGCCATTGTTGAACACAAAGATGCTTCTGAGGCACAGCGCCAGATTCAGGAAATCAATACCGGCATTTACTGCGTCAGCAATGCCAAACTGCATCAATGGTTACCAAAGCTGTCCAATAACAATGCACAGGGCGAATACTACCTGACCGATATTGTGGCCATGGCCATTGCCGATGGCATGCAGGTGGCTTCGCTGCAGCCGGAACGTGCCTTTGAAGTCGAAGGTGTCAATGACCGGATGCAACTGGCCGCCTTGGAACGTGAATTTCAAAGCTTCCAGGCCAAACAGTTAATGCAGCAAGGTGTACATCTGATTGATCCAAGTCGCTTCGACTTACGTGGTTCACTCAAAGTAGGTCAAGACGTACGTATCGACATCAATGTGATTATTGAAGGTGAAGTCGAACTCGGTGATCGCGTTGAAATTGGCGCAGGCTGTGTGATTAAAAACAGCAAAATTGCGGCCGGTACCAAAGTTCAGCCGTATAGCGTCTTTGAAAATGCTGTTGTCGGTGAAGATGTACAGATTGGTCCATTTGCCCGCTTGCGTCCGGGTGCAGTGCTGGCCAATGAGGTGCATATTGGCAACTTTGTTGAAGTCAAAAACACCCAAATTGGTGTCGGCTCCAAAGCCAATCACTTTACCTATTTAGGTGATGCAGAAGTCGGCGCCGGTTCCAATATTGGCGCAGGCACCATTACCTGTAACTATGACGGCGCCAATAAATTCAAAACCATCATTGGCGATGCGGCTTTCATTGGCTCAAACAGCTCGCTGGTGGCACCAGTAACCATTGGCAACGGCGCAACGGTGGGTGCCGGCTCGGTAATTACCCGTGATGTGGCTGACCATAGCCTGGCCTTTGAACGCTCAAAACAGTTGAGTAAAGATAATTATCAACGTCCCCAAAAACTGAAAAAATAAGAGGAAAAGATTATGTGTGGTATCGTCGGTGGCGTTGCAGAACGTAATATTAGCAATATCCTGATTGAAGGCTTAAAGCGTCTGGAATACCGTGGCTATGATTCCGCCGGTCTGGCGCTAATCAATGGCGGTCATGTATTACGTGAACGTCGTGTCGGGAAAGTAGCCAATCTGGAACAGGCAGTTATTGAAGCCGAATTAACCGGTTCTTTAGGGATCGCACACACACGCTGGGCGACCCATGGCAAGCCAACTGAAAATAATGCCCATCCGCATATTTCAGGCAATGTGGCAGTGGTGCATAACGGGATTATTGAAAACTTCCAGGAACTCAAAGATGATCTGGAAGCGCTTGGCTATGTATTTACCTCGCAAACCGATACCGAAGTGGTTGCACATCTGGTCAATGATGCCCTGAAATCCACCCCAAGTTTACTGGAAGCGGTGAAACAGGTGGTGCCGCAGCTCAAAGGCGCCTATGCACTCGGTATTATCCATACCGACCACCCGGATGAGCTGATTACCGTTCGTGAAGGTTCACCACTGGTAATTGGCGTCGGGATTGGCGAGAACTTTATCAGCTCGGATCAGCTGGCCTTGTTGCCAATCACCAATCGCTTTATTTATCTGGAAGAAGGTGATATTGCCCGTTTAACCCGTGAAACCATCGAAGTTTTTGTTGATGGTCAGCTGGTGAACCGTCCGGTGAAAGAGCTGGATGCGACGGTCAGCAATGCTTCAAAAGGTGAATACAAGCACTACATGCTCAAAGAAATTTATGAGCAGCCAGAAGCGATTCAGCAAACCATTTCTCAGGCCTTAAATGGCAATGCGCTGCGTGAAGACTTTCTGGCCCAGGCCGAGCAGGACTTCGCCAGCATCCAGCAAGTGCAGATTATTGCCTGCGGTACCAGCTACCATGCTGGCATGATTGCCAAGTACTGGTTTGAACAGCTGATTGATGTGCCGTGTCAGGTCGAAATTGCCAGCGAATACCGCTATCGTACGCCGGTGATTGTTAACAATACCCTGTACATCTGTATTTCCCAGTCAGGTGAAACGGCCGATACCTTGGCTGCACTGCGCGATACCCAAAAACGTGCTGCGGCCAAAGCGCTGAACATTTGCACCATGGCAATTTGTAACGTAGCCACCTCGTCAATGGTGCGCGAAACCCATCACAGCCTGTTAACCCTAGCTGGTCCGGAAATTGGCGTGGCATCAACCAAAGCCTTTACCACGCAGCTGGCTGCGCTGATGCTGCTGATTCTGAAGATTGGTCAGGTCAAACAGAGCATTGCAGACAAGACCGTTACCGAGATTATCGCGGAATTATGGCATACGCCAAAAGTGATTCTGGATACCCTGCAACATAACCCGGCGATTCTGCACTTATCCGAACTGTTTGTGGAAAAGAACCACTGCCTGTTCCTCGGCCGTGGCACCCAGTTCCCGATTGCGCTTGAAGGTGCCCTGAAGCTGAAGGAAATTTCCTATATTCATGCCGAAGGTTATGCCGCCGGTGAGCTGAAACATGGTCCGCTAGCCCTGGTCGATAATGAAATGCCGGTGGTGATTCTGGCACCAAAAGATGACATGCTGGATAAACTGAAATCCAATATGGAAGAAGTACAGGCCCGTGGTGGCGAGCTGTTTGTCTTTGCCGATGAGCACAGCGGCATTAAAACCAAAGAGCGTCAGCATGTGGTACATATTCCATCAATCAGTGCGGTGCTGGCACCAATTGTCTACAGCATTCCGGTCCAGCTGCTGTCCTATCATGTTGCGGTACTGCGCGGTACCGATGTGGATCAGCCACGTAACCTGGCCAAATCGGTGACGGTAGAATAAGCAAAACAGAAAAAGGCTGGTTCACCGGCCTTTTTTCTTCTGCATGGAGAACAAATAATGACCCAACTGACTTGCTTTAAAGCTTACGATATTCGCGGCAAACTGGGCAGCGAACTGAATGAAGAGATTGCCTATAAAATTGGCCGTGCCTATGGCCAGATTTACCAGCCAAAAACTGTGGCGATTGGCTGCGATATCCGTTTAAGCAGTGAAGACTTAAAACAGGCGACCATCAAAGGCCTGAATGATGCAGGTGTAAATGTGCTTGATCTGGGTATGACTGGCACCGAAGAAGTCTATTTTGCCGCTTTCCATCTGGATGTCCAAGGCGGGATTGAAATCACTGCCAGTCACAACCCGATGGACTATAACGGCATGAAACTGGTGCGCGAGAATGCCCGTCCAATCAGTGCCGATACTGGCTTAAAAGAAATTCAGGCCTTAGCAGAAGCTGGTACATTTACCGAAGTTACAGCCAAAGGAACCACACAGTCCTACAATATTTTGCCGGAATTTGTAGATCATCTGATGACCTATATTGATCCGGCCAAGATTCGCCCAATGAAGCTGGTGGTGAATGCCGGCAATGGTGCTGCAGGTCATGTCATTGATGCAATTGAAGATAAATTCAAGGCCCTGAATGTTCCGGTGGAGTTTGTCAAAATTCACCATGAAGCCGATGGCACTTTCCCGAATGGGATTCCGAACCCGATTCTGGTAGAAAACCGCGACAGCACCCGCGAGGCGGTACTGGCGCATGGCGCAGATCTGGGCATTGCCTGGGATGGCGACTTTGACCGCTGCTTCCTGTTTGATGAAAAAGGCCAGTTTATTGAAGGTTATTACATCGTCGGTCTGTTAGCACAGGCTTTCTTGTTGAAACAGTCCGGTGAAAAAATTGTGCATGATCCGCGTCTGGTCTGGAACACCTTTGATGTGGTGGAGCAGTATCAGGGGGAAGCGATTCAGTCCAAATCTGGGCATGCCTTTATTAAAGATGTGATGCGTGAGCACAATGCAGTGTATGGTGGGGAGATGAGTGCCCACCACTATTTCCGTGACTTTGCCTATTGTGATAGCGGCATGATTCCATGGTTACTGGCGATTGCGGTACTGTCTGAAACCGGTCAATCTTTATCGAGTCTGGTTGAAGAGATGATTGCCAAGTTCCCATGCTCAGGTGAAATTAATTTTAAAGTGGCAGATACCCAGGCCACCATTCAAAAGATCTTTGAGCACTATGCCGATCAGAACCCGGCCATTGACCAGACCGATGGCGTAAGTCTGGATTTCGGTGCCTGGCGTTTTAATGTACGTGCTTCCAATACCGAACCGTTATTGCGTTTGAATATTGAAAGCCGCCGTGACCAGCAACCCAAACCAATGCAGGATTATGTCGATGAATTGACCCGTTTGATTCAGGCTTAACACAAAAAATGGAGCTCAACGCTCCATTTTTTATTGTACTGAGATGAAGATGTGACTAACGATAGCCATTTGGATTCTGTTTTTGCCAGTTCCAGCTATCAGCCAGCATATCTTCCAGACCATACTGCGGTTGCCAGCCTAACTCGGCAATAGCACGCCGATTGTCTGCAAAAGAGGTCGCCACATCGCCTGCCCGGCGCGGCGCCAGTTCAAATGGAATCTCCACCCCATTGACCTGTTCAAAGGTATTTTTCACCTGTAACACGGAAATCCCGTTTCCAGTTCCAATATTCCAGGCGCGACAGCCCTGTGCATTTAAACGGTTATTCAGTGCACATAAGTGTGCATTGGCCAAGTCCACCACATGGATATAATCGCGGACGCCTGTGCCATCGACGGTATCATAATCACTGCCAAAGATTAAAAGCTTTTCACGACGACCGACAGCCACCTGGGTCACATAAGGCATCAGGTTGTTTGGAATCCCTTGCGGGTCTTCACCAATCTGGCCACTTTTATGCGCACCGACCGGGTTAAAATAGCGCAATAAGGCAATTGACCAGCGCTCATCAGCAATTGCCAGTTTTTCCAATAACTGTTCAATAATCAGTTTGGTATAGCCATAATTGTTGCTTGGCATCCCGGTGGGCATTTCTTCATTTAAAGGAGAAATATTGGCTTCATCATACACCGTTGCAGAGGAACTGAAGACCAGTTTAAACACCCCTGCGCGTTGCATCGCCTGCGCCAGACTGATAGACCCGGCAATATTATGCTCAAAATAAGCCAGTGGAATTTGCTGACTTTCCCCCACCGCTTTAAGACCGGCAAAATGAATCACCGCATCAATCTTGTGCTGCTGGAACAGCTGATCCAGACCGGCACCATCCCGAATATCCCCTTCAATAAAATGGAGACTTTTCTGGGTCAGTGCTTGTACCCGTTGTAATGATTCTGCCGAACTGTTTGACAAATTATCCAGCACCACCACCTGATGCCCGGCATTGAGCAGCTCCAGACAGGTATGCGAACCAATATAACCGGCGCCACCGGTGACCAGAATATTAGCCATCTGATTTTCCTAATAAAATATGTAATAAACCCTGTGTCGAAGCATCCAGTGCCGATACATCCTGCTGCTGGCCATTTAAAATTGGCAACAGCTGATTGGCAATTTCCTTGCCCTTTTCTACGCCCCACTGATCAAAGGGGTTAATATTCCAGATCACCGACTGGACAAACACCTTATGCTCATACAAGGCAATCAGCATGCCCAAGCTATACGGGTTCAGTTCCTGGATTAAAAAGGTTGAACTCGGCTGATTACCAGCATATTGCTTATATGGTGGCAGACTGCCTAGCTCGGCCTGATCCAGTGCCTGATTGCCAAAAGCCAGTAAGCGTGATTGCGCCAGACAGTTAGACAGCGCCAGATGGTGCTGTTCGACCAGCGCCTCTGCACTTTCGGCATAGGTAAACTGGTTGGCATTGTAGCGTTTGATTGGGGCAATAAAATCACAGCTGACCGCCTGTGTGCCCTGATGCAGCAGCTGATAAAACGCATGCTGGGCATTCGGTCCTACTTCACCCCAGACAATTGGACAGGTATCCAGTTCGACTGCGTCACCACTGCGCTGAATCGATTTACCATTCGATTCCATTTCCAGCTGCTGCAGATAAGAGGCAAAATATTTTAAGCGGCCATCATAAGGTAAAACTGCATGGGTCTGAATATCCAGAAAATTATTGTTCCAGATCCCGAGCAGGCCCATCAACACCGGAATATTCTGTGCAAAGGGTGCGGTCTGGAAATGCTGATCCACCGCATAGGCCCCGGCCAGAAAGGCTTTAAAGCCTTCCACGCCAATAATCAGCGCAATTGGCAAGCCGATACAGGACCAGAGTGAATAACGGCCACCGACCCAATCCCACAGCAGGAACTGGTTTTCTGGCGCGATGCCCCATGCGGTCATTTTATCGGGCTTGGTCGATACCCCAACAAAATGATGCTGTAATACGCGTGCCTGTTTGCCCAAGGCTTTTTCCAGCCATAAACGGACGGTTTGTGCATTGGACAAGGTATCAATGGTGCCAAAAGACTTGGAGGAAATAATAAACAGCGTGGTTTCCGGACGCAGCTTGTGCAGTAAATCCGAAAGCTGGCTGCCATCCATGGTCGAAACAAAATGTACGCTCAGCGGCTTGGCACTTGGATGTTTAAAATCGGACAGTGCCTGAGTGGCCATCAAAGGTCCCAAGTCTGAACCACCAACGCCGATATTGACCACATCCTGAATTACTTCACCGGTCGCACCGCGGCACTGCCCGGCATGAATTTTTTCTATCAGCTGATACATACGCTGTAGCTGGGTTTGTACCTGCTCAGCCAGTTCCGGATGAGTACCGTCCTGTTCCGGCAAACGCAGCGCCCAATGCATGGCTGCACGCTGTTCGGTATAGTTAATCGGGTCAGTGGAAAACAGGGTGTTGATCCAGCCCGATAAGTCATGTGCCTCAGCAAAACGAATCAGCTGCGCCAGTACTTCGGCATCGATCCGCTGTTTGCTATAATCAAAAACCAGCGATTTTAAACGTACGGAGAAGTGCTCGAAACGCTGCGCATCCTGGGCAAATAAATCGGTTAAATGGCGCTGTTCAAACTGATTTTTTAAAGTCTGTAACTGTAATAACAGTGAATCACGCGTATGTAGCGCTGCTGAACTGCTCATTAGCGTCCTACTCCCATATAGGCAAAGCCTTGCGCTTTGACAAATTGCGGATCATAGATATTACGGCCATCTAGAATTAACGGATGCTGCATACTGTTGAGCAGGGTTTTATAGTCCGGACTCCAGTAATGTTTCCAGGCGGTTAACAGACACAGCGCATGGCTGCCTTTAACGGCTTCATACTGGTCCTGACACAAGATCAGATCATCGCGTTCGCCATACAATGCCTGAATTTCTGGCAAGGCCTGCGGATCGTGTAATTTAACCGTGAGCCCTTGCGCCCAGAGTGCCTTGAGCATGGCGTGAATCGGCGAATGGTGCACACGTGAGGTATTTTCCTTAAACGCAGCGCCCCAGATGGCAATGGTTTTGCCTTTTAAATTGCCCTGATAATAGTTCCACAGTTTACGAAATAGCAGCTCTTTTTGCTGCTCGTTAATTTCCCAGACCTGGGCCAAAAGCTGGCTTTTCACACCGGTGGTTGAAACGGTATTGGCTAAGGTCAGGACATCATGCGAGAAGTTTTCTCCGCCAAAACCGGCACCGGGATACATATAGGACGCGCCAATCCGGCTATCAGCAGCCATGCCCTGACGCACATGCTCAATATCAATGCCGAGTTTTTCGGCCACCACAGCCAAGTCATTGATGTAACTGATTCGGGTTGCCAGCATGCCGGAAATGCTCAGCTTGGTAAATTCCGCATCCAGCACCGGCATAAACAGGTATTGCTGCTTACGCGGGAATAAAGGACGTAAAAACTCCTGCACTTTGCTCTGTACCTGCGGGTTCATACAACCCACAGTCAGCTGCTCCGCTTGGGTGATACTGGCCAGTGCATTGCCTTCCTGGCTCATATCCGGCAAATACACCCAGTCATCTTCAGGCAGTAGCTGTTTCAGACGTGCCGTACCCTGCAGACCGAGGGTCGAGGCATTGATCATCAGTTTCGGATGAATGATCGGACGCTGCTGGAGCTGCTGCAACAATTCAATCAGTAGTGGCTCTTCAGCCGGGTTCAGGCTAAACAGATAGACATCCATCTCTAGACCCAGCTCTTTCAGGCTACAGTAATGCAGAAAGCCTTGCGCATGTTGCTGCTGCAGCAGGCGATTGACCGCCTCATCCTGAAAATCAGGCGCTTCCGGGCTATCTTGCTCGAAAATGTCACACCAATAGACCTTGTGCCCACATTCTGCCAATAGCGCCGCCATCACTCCGGCATAAAGCGTTCGACCAAAAACTGCAACCTTCATGCTGACCTCTGCCCTGTATTAGTCTTTAAGCTCTTGAATCAACTGTTTAAATGCTGCACCTAAACTTGGATGATCCACCCCGTAATGCAAGACGGCCTTTAAATAGCCGAGTTTGCTGCCACAATCAAAGGTCTGGCCTTTCATGCGATAGGCTTCGACGGTTTCCAGCTGCTGTAATGCGGCAATGGCATCAGTCAGCTGGATTTCATTCCCGGCCCCTTTCGGTGTGGTGGCCAACAGCTGCATAATTTTGGCTGGCAATACATAACGCCCGATCACGGAAAGATTAGACGGTGCAGTACCGACCGCTGGTTTCTCGACAATCCCCTGCATTGCCGCACTCTGGCCTTCTGCGGGTGCAGCGGCAACATCCACAATGCCATATTGATCAACCAGATGCTCCGGCACGGCCTCAACCATAATCTGCGCCGCCTGTGTGGCATTAAAACGTTCAATCATCAAGGACAGATCGTTTTTTTCTGCCTGATCTTTGACCAGCACATCTGGCAGTAACACGGCAAAAGCGTCATCGCCGACAATATCTTTGGCACACAGCACCGCATGACCCAGGCCCAGTGGCTGTGGCTGACGCACACTGACCACGCTGACTTGTGGCGGTAAAATTTCGGTAATTTCTTTTAGCAAATCCCACTTTTTCTTCTGCTCTAATGTGGTTTCCAGTTCAAAATTACGGTCAAAGTAGTTTTCAATTGATGCTTTGGAAGAATGCGTGACCAGAATAATCTGTTCAATACCGGCAGCAACCGCTTCACGCACCACATATTCAATCGCTGGACGATCGACCACGGTCACCATTTCTTTGGGAATAGATTTACTGGCTGGTAAAAAACGGGTACCCAAACCTGCAACGGGTAAAATCGCCTTCTTAATCATATATTTTAACCTGATCTCGATATTTTAATTCACTTTAACTTCTTTACCACGCTGATAGCCATCAACATAGTGCTCCAGCTGGCTTAATGCCCAATCAATATCCGATTGCACCGCGGTTAAATCATTGAAACGCTCAAAGACCTGCAATAACTCATCCAGAGGATACATTTTTTCATAAGAACGCAAAATCCGGCTGTGTTGCGTCACTTCGGTATTATCGGCATCAATCAGTAATTCTTCGTAAAGTTTTTCACCGGGACGTAAACCGGAGTACTGGATTTCAATATCGCCGTCCTGACTGTCGGCTTCACGCACTTTCAGGCCACTGAGCGCAATCATCTGACGGGCCAGATCCTGAATCCGTACCGGCTCGCCCATATCCAGCAGGAACACATCGCCACCATGACCCAAGGCACCAGCCTGAATCACCAGCTGTGAGGCTTCAGGAATGGTCATAAAGAAACGGGTCACATCCGGATGGGTCACGGTAATCGGGCCACCCTTGGCAATCTGCTGTTTAAATAGCGGCACCACAGAACCGGATGAACCGAGCACGTTACCAAAACGCACAATACTGATCTGGGTCTGGTCCTGCGCTTCTGCCATGGCCTGACAGTACAGCTCGGCCATACGTTTTGATGCACCCATGACATTGGTCGGACGCACCGCTTTGTCGGTCGAAATCAGCACAAAGGTTTCAACGCCATTTTTGACGGCTGCATTTAAACTAAAAGCGGTACCAATTGCATTATTTTTCAAGCCAGCAATCGGGTTACATTCTACCAGCGGTACATGCTTATACGCCGCCGCATGATAGACCGTCTGCACCGCATATTGTTCAATAATCCGTTCCAGTTTGGCCTGATCCAGGACCGTACCCAGAATCGGAATAATTTCGACATTGGACGCCAGTCGCAGTTCTTTATCAATGCTGTACAGGGCAAATTCGGTCAGCTCATAAATGACCAGTTTCTGCGGCTGGTTTTTAATAATCTGTCGGCATAGCTCGGAACCAATTGAACCACCGGCACCTGTGACCATTACCACTTTATCTTTGATATTTTTTTCCAGCAGCTCTGCCACAGGCGGCACCGGATCACGACCCAGCAAGTCAATAATATCGACTTCCTGAATATCGGAGACGCGAATTTCACCATCCACCAGTTTGGTCAGGCCCGGAATTTCAGTAATTTTTAAATGTGCCGGTTCCAGAAATTTGACAATTTCACTTTTGCGGCTACGCCCCACAGAGGGTAAGGCAATTAAAATTTCATCAATCCGCAATTTAGCAAAACATTTAAGCGCTGTTTCCGGCAGATGGACATCAATTCCGCCAATATTCTGTCCACTTAAAGAAGGATTATCATCAATAAATAAAATGGGTAAATGTTCATTGGAACGGGTTAAAGTCGCAGCAACCTGCTGACCAGCATTGCCTGCTCCATAAATCGCGATACGTTTTTTCGGTACGCCGGCCTGTACATAAGAACGGACAATAAAACGGATGAACCCACGGCTAAACCATACCCAGGCGAACATCATAAAGCCGAACATCAGTGGAATAGAAGTTGGAATAAAAGCATCTGTTAAATAGGCCAAGGCATAGAGTCCCACCACTGCCAGGAAAGTCGCCAGGCCCAGTTTGACCATAAATACTTCATTGTAGGTACGTACAATAAAGCGATACACCCCGAACACAAACAGCAGGATAACCGCAATTGCACTGACCCACAGTGAACCAAACGGAATATTCGGCACCACCTCTGCACCAAGGTCAAACTGACGAATGGCATAACACAGCCAGATTAGGACTGGAAATACACAGAAATCCAGAATGACCAGAAAAGCCAATTTGGCAGCACGAGGGGATTCGACGAGAGGTAGGATGACGGATTTCACTTGATGTGTCTTCTCAATAGGAATAGTACAGCTCAGTTCAATTATTAATATTGGAATGATTAAACTGCAAATTAAACTCAGTTTGTAAAATGCATCAGTTGATGCATTTTTTATATGACATTATTGTAGCGCATATTAAATTATATACGCTGAATCACCTGGGCAATCGCCTGTTCAGTTGTGCGAATATTATCTTCCGATAAGGTTGGATGCACCAGAAACATCAGGCTGCTTTCACCCAGCTGCTGGGCATTGGCTAGACGCTGGGCTGGTCGCCATGGCGTACCATCGAATGCATGTTCTAAATACACTTCTGAGCAGGAACCGCTAAAGCAAGGCACGCCCAGTGCATTGATTTCGGCCATAATCCGGTCACGTGACCAGCCTTCAGGCAACTGCGCTGTATTGACCTGTACATAGCACTTATAGTTGGCATGGACATAATCACTGTTCGGATAATGCACGCTAAAATACGGACTGTCCTGAAATACCTTTAAAATACGTTGGGCATACTCGGTGCGTTTTTGCGTCCATTCTGGCATCCGCTGTAACTGCAGTCGACCAATCACAGCTTGCATTTCCATCATGCGCCAGTTGGTGCCAAAAGAGTCGTGTAACCAGCGAAACCCTGGTGGATGCTGTTTGTGATAAATACTGTCGTAATTTTTACCATGGTCTTTATACGACCACATTTTTTTCCAGAGCTGTTCATCATTGGTGGTGACCATACCGCCTTCGCCACCGGTGGTCATAATTTTGTCCTGACAGAATGACCAGGCACCAATATGGCCAATTGATCCGGCAGGCTTGCCTTTGTACATGGCACCATGTGCCTGTGCACAGTCTTCAATGACATACAGGCCTTTGTCCTGCGCCAGTTGCATAATCGGGTCCATATCACACATCCAGCCCGCCAAATGCACGCAAATAATCGCTTTGGTATTTGGAGTTAGTGCTGCTTCTATGGTACGGGCAGAAATATTTTGTGAGTCGAGTTCTACATCGGCAAACACCGGATTGGCCCCAGCAGTCACAATCGAGCTGGCAGATGCCAAAAAGGTCCGCGAGGTGACAATCACGTCATCACCTGCACCAATATTCAGGGCTTTTAAGGCCACATCCAGTGCAACTGTACCATTGGCCAGCGCCACTGCATATTGAGTTCCTGCAAAGCGGGCAAATTCTTTTTCAAATTCGCGACATTCCTGCCCGGTCCAGTAGTTTACTTTGTTCGAGAGCAATACTTGAGATACGGCATCTGCTTCCTGTTGAGTAAAGCTTGGCCATGGTTCAAAGGCAGTATTTAGCATGGTTTATCCTGGAATAATCTGATTCTTCAAATATTAAAAAACTACTTCTTTTCAAGTATACGCGCCGGGTTGCCAATAACGGTTACACCGGGTGGTACGCTTTTTGTGACAACGGCTCCCATACCCACAACAGCTCCTTTACCAATAACAAGCGGTTGGCCTGGGGTACCCTGCTTAATGACAGCACCACTTCCAATATAGGCATGGTCTTCAATATGAATATTGCCATTACACTTTACACCGGGGGCAAATGTGACATAGTCACCAATCACACAGTCATGTTCGACATAGCTATATAAGTTGGCATGAAAGCATTTACCAATTCTGACGTTTGAGGTAATACTGACAAATGGGCTCAGCGCTGCGCCGGCGGCCAGCTCAATATTGTCCATTAGCACCACATTATCTGCCTGAACCGTCCATAACGCGATTGAATCCTGTTCAAGTCTTAGGGCAATTTTTTCACGAACCTGACTATTGGCAATGGCAATGAGCACATATTTTTTTGCGGCTGTTATCTTTTTGAATGCTTCATAGTTCATGGCGCGGTGTGAATTAATTATAGCCTCTACACTTAAGCCATCATCAATAAAGACAATTTCAGCCTTTATACCAGCGCGTTTTAATTGTGCTCTGGCAACCGGCATTAGACTACGACCGCAGCCCGATGCCCCATAAACAGCATAGAGATCAGTCATGATGATGGTCTACTTTGCTACCCGTAAATTTGGTCATTGTGGCTTCACCTGCTTCATTAATATCATCTTTGGCAAGTACTTTTTTTACCGTTTTTAGCATAATTTTAAAATCTAACCAGACCGATTGATTTTCGACATACCAGGTATCAAGTTTAAATTTTTCTTCCCAGCTTATGGCATTACGTCCATTCACTTGGGCATGACCAGTCATACCCGGACGTACCAGATGACGCTTGGCTTGTTCTTCGTTATAAAGGGGTAAATATTCCATAAGCAATGGACGCGGCCCGACAATGCTCATATCGCCTTTAATCACGTTCCACAGTTCCGGCATTTCATCTAGACTACTGGAACGCAGCATTTTGCCAAACGGGGTTAATCGCTCACTGTCTGGTAAGAGGTTACCTTGTGCATCTACTGCGTCTTTCATACTGCGAAATTTGATCATTTCAAACGGTTTGCCATATAAACCGGGGCGTACCTGACGAAATAAAACAGGCGAACCTAGATTTTTTTTCACTTTATGTGCCACATAAAAATACAGCGGTGACAGTAAAATGAGGGCAATGGAAGCAATAATAATATCAAGGAGGCGTTTTAGCATTTATATTAAACCCATTTCTTGCATCATATGCCGGTTCACTTGATGCACATCATATTTATTTAAAGCAATTTCTCTGGATCGTTGCCCCATTTGCTCAATAAGTGCAGGATTATTTATAAACTCTTGCATGACATTAACCAGACTACTTACAGATTTTACTTCAACTAAAAAGCCATTTTCGCCCTGAATTACAGTTTCACGACAACCTGGGGCATCTGTAGTAATAATTGCTCTTCCCATTGCCATAGCTTCCAAAACTGTGCGCGGTGTTCCTTCTCTATACGAAGGTAAAACATACACTGAACTTTCTGCAATAGCGGGGCGCACATCTGAAAGCTTACCCCAATATTTAAGTCTTGAATCAGCAATCCACGTATCTAGCTCTGATTGTTGAATGGCTGCAGGGTTTTCATCAATCCAACCAACCAAATGGAATTCAACATCTGGATGCTGCTGTTTAATCAGCTTTGCTGCTTCTGCATACTCTCTTACGCCTTTGTCACCCAATAACCGCGCAATAAGTAAGAATGAAAGCTTAGGCTTATTTTGTGTATTAACAGGAAAAGGCAATACGTTAAAATCTGTAACATTGACCCCTGAGCCATTGACCACCACTGTAGGCAAATTAGGTTGCAAAATTTTTAAATCTTGAAAAAGCTTTAAATCGTCTGGATTTTGAAAAAAGACTTTATGACTATGCGATAGTGCTTGCTGATATAAACCATGAACCAATTTCTGAAAAACACTACGCTTACCCTGAGTTTCTACATTTTGAAATGCATAGCCTAAACCTGTAATTAAGGCATACCGATTCGGTACTTTTGCGAGCCACGCGGCGAGTGTTCCATAGATCACCGGCTTGATCGTATAAGATAGGACATAGTCAGGTTTGATTTTTTTTATGAGCGTATACATGCTTCCTAATGTTTTTAAGTCTGCTACTGGGTTGGTACCTGTACGCTGCATGGAAACTTCATGTACAAAATAACCAAGTTCTAAGAGTTTTTCATGCTCGGCAGCAAATGAAATCAAATCAGGGGCAATAATGTGGATTTCATAACCCTGCCGATGAATTGCTTCGAGTAACTTTCCACGGAAGTTTAAGACTGAAGGGAGATAACTACATATAATCAAAAACTTCATTCTTCCATTTTCCCCTTTAACTTATTGAATAAAATCAAAACAGATCTATCTTTCAGCAAAAATAAAAAAAATATATATGATAAGAAATATATAATTAAATTTAATGGTAAAAATATAGTTTCTGACACAAAAAATAAAAATAATATCGAGAATATAGCAGCAGAAAGTTTTTTGATAGAACACTTTAAAATGCTAATAGAGTTAAGGTTAATGTTAAGTTTTCTCAGATTTAAAAAAAGTAAAAATGCAGTTAAAAATGCAGAGATACTTGTAGCCAAAGCCAAACCAGAAATCCCATAATACTTTGATAAAAGTAAAGCTAAAATTATATTTAATAATACACCAATAATGGAATTAAAAACTGGAACTATAGTATTATGCATTGCATAATAAATCCTTAATAGTATTTCGCGATATGCCAAACCTAACAATCCAATTGAAAAGAAAAAGAATGCATCTGAGGTTAAATTAACAGCTAAAGTATCAAACCCCCCTCTTTCATAAACAAAGGAAATTATTTTTTTAGTTTGAAAAATAAAAAATATACAACAAGGAATAACAAATAGATTTATAATACTAAATGATTTTTCAGATATAGCTTTCATAGCATCTTTATCTTTATTATTAAAAGATTTTGCTAGATCTGGAAAAAAAATAGTTACAGTTGTTAATACAAAAATACCTATTACCAACTCAATTAAATAATGTGAATAATTTATTGCAGAAATTGCACCAACTTGTAGTGTAGAGGCTATAGATTTATCAACAATTATATTAATTTGGTTTACAGCAACACTAAAAATTAATGGCATAGAAAGAAATGCTATTTTTCTGGCATTTTCATCTTTTAAGTTTATATAAAATTTATAACTATAATTCATTTTTCTTATATATGGATACAGGAATATAATTTCAAACAATTTACCAAATACAGCTCCCAAAATTAACCAATAAACCCCATAATAAAAGCTTAGAATAATTGATAATAAAATAGTTAAATTAAATGGTATACCAGCAAGAGCGACTAAAGTAAATTTTTTAAAAAAATTTAAAAAAGCAGAAAATATAGAAATCCAACAAGAAAAATACACCCCAACAACGAAAATTCTTGTGAACTTAATAGCTAAGCTTTTAGTTTCCTCATCAAAACCAGGAGCACATATATAAACAAAGTATTCCGCAAAAATAAAAGTTAATACTACAATAAATGAACTTACTAAAATAAATATATTCAATATATTATTTACAAAATTATTTCTCTCCTCAGTATTTTCATAAACTTTTGAAAATACTGGAATAAAACTCACAGATATAGCTACACTAAAAAAAGAAAACAAAACACCAGGAATAGTTAATGCAACCAAATAAGCATCTATTATATTAGACACACCATAATAATAGGATAATAATATCTCCCTTAAAAACCCTAAGACTTTAGATAATAGAGTTAAACCTATTAAGGAAAAAAATATTTTAAAAAAACCCACTATTTATTTTCCCTTTAAGGCTAAATTAAATAATTTATGAGCAGAATATATTATAAAAAACAAAAACAAATTCATACTGAGATCATTAATCATATTCATAGTATTCTGACCAAGCATAAAACCTAAGCGTAATATTGCTAAAGCGGAAAAATAATACACTTCTATATATCTTGTAGAAAAATATATTTTTTCAAAAATATAAGCAACACCTATAAATATCATTGAAAAAAGCGGTGAAAATATAAAACCTAAAAATAGATTAGCTTGCCCAACCATAGGGATGATTTGAGAGCGCCTATCTACATTGGTCCAAATCCTATTATTAAAATAAATATTAGAATATATTTGCTCTTTATCTTTTAATAGTAGATTAGGTCCTATCATTGGTCTAAATATATCATATAATAAGACTTTAAATTCTGAAGCCTCTGGATAAAATTTTTCTACCTCTAGAGCTATAGCTACATTATAAACGCCACCAGTATATGCTTGAATAGCATCTGTTCTATCAAGAAATTTACTCTGCCCTGCAGATATAGACTGCGTTTCTCGGAAAGAATTCACTGTACCTAATATCAAAAATAAACCAATACAAACAGGAGCTAAGTATTTTAGAGTTTTTATTCCATAAACTTTATAAAATACAAGTAAGCTTGCAATCCCAGCGATTAATATGTCCGATTTATTAGTTCCCCAATATATTACAATATTCAACAAAAGAAAAATCATTGATAGGAGGTAATAATGACTCTTGTTACTTAAAGCACATTTATTAAGTATAATAATAAATATTAAAGCCTTAGCAATCAAAAAAATATAAACTGTGAAATTAGTTAAAAAATCAGTATTAACAGATTCATCCAAAAGACTTGGTACAATAAAGTTTATATACAGCAATGACTTAGGGTTAATTAAAACCATTGCAAATGCAAAAATTATAAAAATATAATATATGAAATTACTTTTTCTTAATTTAAATTCACTTTTATTTTTAGTATATTTTACTTTTCTCTCAATAAAAAATATTAATGCGCTGCACACTAATATTTCCCATAACATAATAAATATAGCTTTCTCATAACTTTCGATTAAAGGCTCAACAGGAGATCTCCCCCCATAATAATCTAACAAGGTTATACATAATGGAAGAACAACATATCTTAATGTAGATATTATAGAAAATACAAAAAGAAAAGGTCTAAATGGATTAAAATAGAAACCTTTATAAAGAACTAAAAAATAGCAAGGCACAAAAAATAATGGGTGTAAAAAATACCATGAATATCCTTCATTATTATTTAGAAATAAAACAAAACAAGAAACACATAAAGCGATAAAACATGGCAAAACTCTTATCAATAGAAAGCTATTCATTTAAATAAATTTCCAATGTTTTAATTTTTTTGGCCGGAACGCCACCAACGAAGGTATAGGCCTCAACATCTTTCGTTACAGAAGAACATGCGCCTACGATTGAACCCTCTCCTATTGTAATACCTAATGTAACAACAGAATTACTGGCCACCCAAACTCCATTTTTTATATAAATAGGTTTATTTTCAGACTTTTCTAAAGAACTTTTACCGTTCTCATAAGAATGTTTTGTAGTTGCTATAACTACTTTGGGAGATATAATCACATCATCGCCTATAACTAATCCCCCAGTTGCATTTATCCAAACATTATGAGCAATATATACATTATTACCTATTTCCATATTTCTAGGCATATTAATAATACAACCTTTAGCTATCTGGAAATTTTTCCCACATTTCTTAAAAAAACCACTTAACAATAAACCGCGAATTTTATTAAAAAATTTTAAATTAGGAAAAATATTACACAAACCAATTATAAATTGCATCAATAAAATGTAATATAAAAAATTAAATAATTTTCTCATCATAAGTCACAATTCATTAATAATCTCATTAAAGATATTATCTCTTCTTAAATTAATATCTGATTCCAAATAATTCTTGGCTTCATAAAAATTTCTTTCTGCAACCCTTACCATTGTTTCTTTAGAAGAAAGTAAGTCTCTGATTTTATTAGCAAGACCTAGTATATCATCATGCTCTACTAACCAAAAATGATCTATTAATTCTATAATACCACCAGTTTTTGTAGCTACGATAGGGCATGCTCTAGCCATGCCTTCTATAATAGACCTCCCTTGCGCTTCAACTAAGCTTGGCTGGACCTGTAAATCTAGATTATCTAACCAACTATTAACCTCTTCTCCTTGAGAAAGAGTACCCGAAAATTTGATTTTAGATTTTAATTTTAATTGTTTAACCAATTTAATCCATCTTTCGGGGTCACCCTTACCTAAAAAATCCACCTCAATATTCAAATTGTTATTTTCCAAAATTTTAACTGCTTTTAATAAAGCTTCATGCCCCTTATAATTTACATCTAATGAACCTATTAGACCTATTCGGAAATTTTTTTTTGTAGATTTAATTTTATTTATTCTGCTTTGTAAAGTATCGCTATCTAATGAGGGGATTAAAACATTTGGACATACTTCAATTTTACCTTTATAGTTTGGATATTTTTTCTGCAAATAACTTCTAGTTATATAAATAACAGCATCTGCATTTTTAATAAATCTTTTCATAAAAAGGAATTCAATAGGAGCTATTACTTTACCTATTATGCTGCCATGATTAAAATTGGCCTCCCAGGCACAACCTACGACCTCAATTATAAGTTTCTTATTGTATTTACTTGCTAAATAACTGCATAAAATTCCATTACTACTAGGAAGTCTAGCTATAACAATATCCGCATTCATAATTAATTTTTTTACATTATTATAAGTCGACTTATAAAAAAATATATTTTTAGGATTTCGTATATCTGTTATAGGGTAATAGTTTATCCCATTTACAGATGCAGCACTTAGATTCTGAGTATGAATTTCTTCACAATTTTGTACACGACACACAAAGTCAATTTCCTTAAAACTCTTAATATATCTGTTAAGAATTTTTTCCGAAAAATTACCTACGCTATAATATTTTTCATCATATTTATAGAATTTATGATCATGCACATAAACAACTTTCATAGATTCCCCAAAAAATTAATTTTTTAAATAACATTTTACTGTAACTTGAATACTATTATAGACTTTAAACTTAGGATCATAACCTAACATTTTTTCAATTTTTTCCACACTTGCCTGTGAATGTCGTACATCCCCAGCACGGAACTCCTGATATACAGGCTCTTTCGTATAAGTCACACCATTTTCATTTAACGCAGCTTTAATCGCATTGAATAAATCATTTAGTGTGGTACGGTCTCCCACTGCTACATTATAAACCTGATTTTTAGCCTCATCATTTTGTGTAGTTGCTGCCAGAATATTGGCCTGCACCGTATTTTCAATAAAACAGAAATCACGACTGGTTTCACCATCGCCATTAATAAATACATCATCGCCCGCAATCATAGCTGCTGTCCATTTCGGAATCACCGCTGCATAGGCACCATTTGGGTCTTGGCGCTTGCCAAAGACATTAAAGTAACGTAACCCGATAGTTTTAAACCCATAAGTCCGTGCAAAAACATCTGCATATAATTCATTTACATATTTGGTGACTGCATAAGGCGAAAGCGGGTTACCAATATTTTCTTCGACTTTTGGTAAAGCAGGGTGATCACCATAGGTAGAACTACTGGCAGCATAAGTAAAGCTAGATACTTTAGCATCACGGGCTGCCACCAACATATTTAAAAAGCCTGTAATATTGGCTGCATTGGTGGTAATCGGGTCTGCAATAGAACGTGGCACAGAGCCTAAAGCCGCTTGGTGCAATACATAGTCCACACCAGTACAGGCTTTTTGACAGTCTTCTAAATTACGAATATCACCTTCATAAAACTTGAAGTTTGCCCACTGTTCAGGCTTGACCAGACTTTGCACTTCATCCAAATTATGTTGATGACCTGTAGCAAAGTTATCTAGCCCCACCACAGTCTGATCTAACTTTAACAAGGTTTCTAAAAGGTTAGAGCCAATAAAACCTGCTACACCCGTTACCAACCAGGTTTTTGGGTGCTGCTTTAATTGCTCACATACTGTTTGATATTGGCTCATTCTTATACGGGTCCCTAAAAATTATAAACGGATGTCAGATTCAGATTGCTCTAATACATATTTTAAGTCATATAAAATATGTACTGGTTTGGCTAAAGCGCGTATATCTGTAGCCCCCATTGCTTTAAACTGCTCATGTGCAACTGCTAAAATGACGGCATCATACTGGCCTTGTTCTAGGCTTGCAATTGGGGTAATACCGTATTCATGTTGTGCTTCTTGTGTATCGACCCAAGGGTCATAAACATCTGCCTGAATATTATATTCTTGTAGCTCATTCACAATATCAATAATCTTGGTATTGCGAATATCTGGGCAATTTTCTTTAAAACTCAAGCCCAACACTAAAACCTTAGCTCCTTCCACCTGAATCTTTTTCTTGATCATTGCTTTTACCAGCTGGGTGACTACATAAGCCCCCATACCATCATTTAAACGGCGACCTGCCAGAATGATTTCAGGATGGTAACCAATCGACTGCGCTTTATGGGTTAAATAATACGGATCGACACCAATACAATGCCCACCTACCAGTCCTGGACGGAATGGCAAGAAATTCCATTTGGTACCGGCAGCCTGTAAAACTGCTTCCGTATCAATTCCCATTTTATTAAAGATCACGGCCAGTTCATTAATCAGGGCAATGTTGACATCACGTTGGGTATTTTCAATGACTTTTGCTGCTTCAGCGACTTTAATACTGGTTGCTTTATGGGTGCCGGCTTCAATAATTAGGTTATAGACCTGATCAACAAAGTCTGCAACTTCTGGGGTAGATCCTGAGGTAATTTTTAAAATATTGGTAACACGGTGCAACTTGTCCCCCGGATTAATTCGTTCCGGGCTATAACCGGCAAAGAAGTCCTGATTAAATTTTAAACCCGAAACCTTTTCTAATACCGGAATACAGTCTTCTTCAGTTGCGCCTGGGTATACAGTAGACTCATACACCACTACATCGCCTTTTTTTAACACCTGCCCAATACTGGTCGAAGCCTTAATGAGCGGGGTTAAATCGGGTTGTTTATAGTCATCAATTGGCGTAGGAACCGTCACAATAAAAAAGTTGCAACTTTTTAAATCATCTAAATTGGCTGAATAAGAGAGCTGAGTCGCCTGTCGAAGTTCTTCTGGTGATACTTCTAGAGTGTGGTCTTGGCCATTTTGTAATTCTTCAATCCGTTTTTGATGAATATCGAAACCAATTACTGGAACCTTTTTTCCAAATTCCACGGCAAGTGGCAAACCAACATAGCCTAAACCAATTACGGCAATTTTCAGGTCAGAGAGCTTTAGCATTTTAACGCCTTATTTATATACTATACTTATGAAGAGCAAATCTTTCGGCAGGAATATTAGCAGAAAATCATGAATGTTCTGTTATGATTTTTAGCCAAAAAATCTAAAATGCTTCCTTTTGTGTCTGTTTTTTGCAAATCATCTTTCTATAATTTTGCAGTCCCTCACAATTTAGATACTTTTTACCTCATTTTTATGCCTGTGCTTGCGTATACTTTCGCAATCTACTTACAATTTGTTATATACCCTTAAAATAACTTCGGTAAACTATTTTTTATTTTTTATCATTTTAGAAAAATCGAGAACGGGAATACGTGTGAGACAATTTAAATCTATAATTCTACTGTCTTTTCTGGTGACAGCAAGCGGGTGTGCGGTCACCTCCGGCTTACAGACCTATGACTTACCTTCTGAGGGTGTCTATCAAACAGACTTAGGGACTTCGGTGAATGTGGTCCGGCTCACTCAAGATACTGTACTCGGTTTGCAACCGGCCGTACAAAATATTCAGCAAGATTATGCTCACCTGTTTACCCAGTCACACCGTAACTATAGCCTTAGTCCAGGGGATATCCTGTCCATTTATTTATGGGCCTACCCAGAAATTACTCCACCTACCAATACCATTAGTAATGAACAAGCCATTCAGGCCAATGGTTATCAAATTGACCAAAGTGGTTATATTCAATTCCCGATTATTGGCCGTTATAAAGCTGCCGGTAAATCTTTAAGTCAGGTAAACCGTGAGCTGCGTAGTCAGTTATCGCGTTATTTAAAAACGCCTGATGTAGTAGCACGGGTTCTGTCTTATCAGGGGCAACGTTACTCGGTACAGGGCAATGTAATGAACGGTGGGCAGTTCTATTTAAGTGACCAGCCGACCAGTGTCTATACCGCTTTAGGTCTGGCCGGTGGGGTTAATGCCCAGCAAGGCAATAATGCCTCTATTACCTTGGTACGTCAGGGGCAGACCTATCATTTAAACAGTATTGAGCTGGAACAAGCCGGTTTCTCTTTACATAATCTGCTCATTCAACCGAATGACACGCTGTATGTGAACAGCCGAGAAAACCAGAAAATCTATGTCATGGGTGAGTCGGGTAAAAACCAGTCCTTACCCATGCGTGATCAGGGCATGAGCCTGAGTGATGTACTTGGTGAAAGTCTGGGATTAAATCCATTGTCGGCCAGCCGCAGCAAAGTTTATGTGGTACGCAGTCAGCCAAGTGGTGCGCAAACCGAAGTCTATCATCTGGACTTAACCAGTATTGCCGACTTTGGTCTGGCTAATCAGTTTAAAATGCGTAGTAATGATATTGTCTATGTCGATGCATCTGGCCTTGCGCGCTGGCAACGTGTCGTGAATCAGATTATTCCATTCTCAAATGCTTTATATAATTTAGACCGTTTGGGGAACTAATGAAAATTAACAATATTCTGGTGGTCTGTATTGGCAATATTTGCCGTAGCCCGATGGCGGAATACTTTTTAAAACAGGAATTTCCGCATTTACAAATTGAGTCTGCCGGTATTTCCGGGCTGGTCGGTCATGCAGCCGATGACAAAGCCAGCCTGTGCATGCAGCGTTTAGGGATTGATATGAGCTCGCATGTGGCCCGAAAGCTGAATGCCGAGCTGGTCAAGAAAGCCGACCTGATTTTAGTGATGAGTCAGAATCAGCAAAAACATGTGGAACAGACCTGGCCCTTTGCCAAAGGTAAAACCTTTAGACTCGGCCACTGGCAAAGTAAAAATGTGGCCGATCCTTACCAGCATGATCAGGCGGTATTTGATGAAACCTGCCAGCTGATTCAGGCCTGCATTGCAGACTGGAAAAAATATATTTAACTTTCGAATAAAAGACTATGAGCCAAAATACCAATACAGAAGATACCATTGACCTGAAGGAATTGTTTTTCTCCTTAATTGCCCAGTGGAAACTGATTGCTCTCTGTGTCATTTTAAGTTTGGTCTGTGCCTTACTTTATTTAAGAACCACACCAGACACCTATCAGGTCGATGCACTGGTACAGGTCGAAGAAAATAAAGGAGCATCTGCCGCCTTATTGGGCGATTTGTCCGAGATGATTGAGCAGAAATCACCGGCTCAGGCCGAAATTGAGATTCTGAAATCGCGTCTGGTACTCGGTACGGTGATTGATCGCCTAAATTTAAATATTCGCATTCATGGTACAGAAGACAGTTTCTGGAGCCGCTTACTGAATAAGCACGAGTATGACAGTGAATATTCGGGCAAATCGGTGCTGTTTAAAGACAACCAGAAAAGCTTTGATGTACGCAGCTTTGAGATTCCAGATTACTACCGCGATAAAAATCTGCTGCTTCGTTTCTCGCAAGGTAAATTTAGTTTAACGGATTCAGCCACAGAACAGGTGGTCTTTTCTGCCCCACTGAACCAGACCAGCCAGTTACAGTCTGAGTATGGCCTATGGAAAGTCGGTATTTATAGTCAGGACAGCTTTGATAGCACTTACCTGATCCAAAAGCAAAGCCTGCCTGCCGCGGTTCGCAGCTTGCTCGCTGACTATTCGGTGGCCGAAAAAGGCAAAATGACCGGTGTGCTCGGTCTCAACTACCAGGGTACCGACAAGCAGCATATTACCCAGGTGCTCAATGCCATTTTAGCGGCCTATAGTCAACAGAATATTGAACGTCGCTCGGCTGAAACCGCACAAACCTTAAAATTCCTGGAAGATCAGCTGCCGGAGCTGAAGCAACAACTGGATGTGGCTGAACGTGAATTTAACCGTTTCCGCCAGCAGTACAATACAGTCGATGTCACTAAGGAATCAGAGCTATATCTGACCCAAAGCGTGACCTTGGAAACCCAAAAAGCCGAGCTGGAACAAAAAGTAGCTGAAGCCTCAGCTAAATATACGGCTGAACACCCGATCATGCAGCAAATGAATGCGCAACTGGGGGCAATTAACAAACGCATTGCAGAGTTAGACGGCACGCTCAAACGCTTGCCAGAATTACAACGCCAGTACCTGCAACTGTTCCGTGAAGTGGAAGTGAAACAGCAGCTATATACCGGCCTGCTTAATTCTTATCAGCAGTTGCGTATTGCCAAAGCCGGTGAAATTGGCAATGTGCGTATTGTCGATACCGCAGTTGAGCCAATTGCCCCTATTGCTCCAAAAAAATTACAGATTCTCATTTTATCAATTTTCCTGGGTGGTTTCCTCGGCACACTGCTGGCCTTATTACGTAATATGCTGCGTAGTGGCGTTAAGGATTCTACCCAAATTGAAAATGAGCTGGACTTACCGGTGTATGCCACTGTGCCGCGCTCTCCTGTACAGGAAAGCCGGATTAAACTGCTGAAGAAGAAAAAGAATATTCCTATTCTTGCGGTTAAAAATAGTGATGATATTGCCATTGAAAGCCTACGCAGTATGCGTACTGCCATTCATTTTGCCTTAAGCAGCGCCAAGAACAATATTATTATGGTTTCTGGTCCTGCACCGGAAGTCGGTAAATCCTTTATTTCAACCAACCTGGCCACCATTCTGGCGCAAAGCCAGAAACGGGTACTGATTATTGATGCGGACTTGCGCCGCGGTTATTTGCATAAATACTTTAATCAGCAAGCCCAACTTGGTCTGGCAGAATACTTAAATGGCCAAACCGATTTAAGCCAGGTCATTAAAGCTACGGAAGTATCCGGTCTGGATGTAATTGCCCGTGGCAAGAGTCCAGCCAACCCGTCTGAACTGCTGAGTACCACACAATTTAGTGCCATGCTGAATCAGCTATCAGAACAGTATGATCATATCTTGATTGATACCCCACCAATTCTGGCCGTCACAGACGGGATTATTATTTCCCAGCATGCCGGGGTGAATCTGGTGATTGCACGCTATGCCAAGACACAAATGAAAGAGCTTGAATTGACCATCAACCGTTTTGAACAGGTGGGTGTGAAAGTCAATGGTATTATCCTGAATGATATTCAGCGCTCCAGTGCAGGCTATGGTTATGGCTATAACTATTCCTATGCCTATAAAGCCAATAAGGATAATGACTAATTTTGCAGTGACCGATTGCTTTAAAAATCTCGCTACGGCGGGATTTTTAATCTTTCCAGATTACAACTCTACTCAACAGTTTGCATTGAAAAAATAAACTCGTCCGCCTATGGTGTGGAGAGCAAAAAACTCCTGAGAATCAAAAATGCGTCTATCAAAAATATTGCTTGCAACCCTTGCCCTCAGCTCATCCCTGACCTTTGCCCAAGGGATTGTTCTGAATGACCAGAACCTGCGTACCGACCTGAATTGGCTGAATCAGCAAGGGGTCATTCAGATTAGCACCTCCACCTGGCCCATGAGTGGCGATGAAATTCAGCGTGCCCTGTCTCAGGCGAAAATCAGCACCCCTGTCCAGCAAAAAGTAGTGGATGCAGTCCTCACTCATTTAAATGCCGATAATCAGCTTCTGAAAGCTGCGCTGTTTGCAGAAACTGATCATAAGTATCTGCCTCAAGCCTTTGGTGATCAGGAAAAATCACAATATCAGGCTGGTCTGGAACTGAATGCTGGCGGTAGCCAATGGGATGCCCGATTACGGGTCAATGCTGAAAAAGACCCGCAGATTGATCATGATCAGGATGTGAATGTTGAAGGCTCTTATATTGCCGGGAAACTCTGGAATCAATGGCTGATTGCCGGCCAGATTCCGACCTATTGGGGACCAGGTCATGAAGGGAGCCTGATTCGTGGCGATGCCAGCCGCCCAGTCTATGGTATTACGGCGCAGCGGGCAGAACAGACTGCTTTTAGCAGCAAATGGCTGTCCTGGATTGGGCCATGGCAATATCAAGCCTTTGCCGGTCAGCTGGACAATTATGATGCAGTCCCGGATGCCAAACTGATTGGCCTGCGTGTCACTGCTCAGCCGCTTCCCTATCTGGAACTGGGTGCTTCACGTGCCATTCAGTGGGGCGGTGAAGGACGTCCGGAAAGCTTGAGCTCACTCTGGGATGCGTTTGTTGGCAACAAAGACAATGGTGGCACAGGTGAACCGGATCCATCGAATCAGATTGCCGGTTTTGATGCCCGTTTAAACCTGCAGCCTTTAGTGCAAATGCCGCTAGGGGTCTATGCCCAGTATGTCGGTGAAGATGAAGCCGGCGGCCTGCCCGCGAAAAAAATGTATCTGGCCGGGGTGGATTATTCATCCAGTTACCAGAATATGCCCTACCAGCTGTATACCGAATGGGCCGATACCCGTACCAATGGCAAGGCACAAGGGATTTCCTATAATCATAGTGTTTATACCGATGGTTTCTATCAGCATGGTTACCCATTGGCGCATGCAATGGGCGGCGATGGCCAGATGATCTCAGTGGGTGGTGATATCCGTTTTGATCCTTTAAACCGTCTGCATGGCCGGGTGCTGTTTGCTAAATTTGATCAAGCTGCCAATCGACCAGGTAGCCGTCAAACAAACTATGCTTTTCCTGAGCAAGATGAGCTAACAGCTTTAGATATCACCTGGACGCATTACCTACGTCCGGATATTCCACTTAGACTGAATGGCTGGCTAGGGGATTCAGACCTGCATGGTAAAGATGGCGGTGCCTCAATCGGGATTGAATTCCCGCTGGAAAAAGGACTATTTAGCTACTAAGGCAGTTAAATCTCGTTTTAAAGACTCAGATCAACGGTATTTCAATACGCTGTCTGAGTCCGCTGATGCATGACCCGTCTAGCACCAGACGGGTATTTTTTATCTTAAAATCGCCGGCAAGGGCCGCTCGCGCCCCGGCAGACTCAGTTCCAGTTTCATTTTTTGTAGCATCTGATAAGGCTGCTGCTGCACAAACATATTCACAAAACTGGTTGGAATCGAACCGGCCGGATCGGCATAGCCATAGGTGGAGACCTTAACCCGGTTAGCGCCCAGTTTTTGAAAGGTCCAGTCGCCTTCATAATGGGTTAAACGCACATAGCTCGGGTTTAAGGGATAACCCTGACTGACCGCCTTGTTCTGAATATGAATCACACCTTGGGCATCTTTAAATATTCTGCCTTTGACCACCAGATCGCGGTCTTTTAGCGGAAAAGGAAAGTCCAGCACCATATACAGCAGGAACTCGCCTTTCTGGTCATCACGCGACAGTACCTTAACGCTGCCCATATACGGCACCCAGCTGATGGCATGCTCCACATCCAGAATCAGGCCAGCGGCTTTTTCAATCGAGACCGGAAAAGTGGTTTCTGCCTTGTACAGAAATACCGGGTTTTGCGGATGCTGATAGGTCCAGACCTTAATATTATTTTTATGAATATTGAGTTTGGCATTCTGCAAATTCTGGGCGGGTACACTCGCCGCCATGGCGAGCGCACCGGCCAATACAATCCATTTTTTCATTCCATTGTTCATCTTATTTTAGTTTTAGTGTTGTTATAACGGATTTTACAGCGGTTTTAAACTTGAATATCGTTAAAACCCAAGACATCTTTCATGTCATATTTACGCGCATCACGACCGACCACCCAGGCAGCAGCACGCACGGCACCGGCAGCAAAGTTCATCCGGTTGGTGGCTTTGTGGGTAATTTCTACGCGCTCGCCTTCACCAATAAACATGGCGGTGTGTTCACCGACAATATCGCCGCCACGAATGGTCTGGAAACCAATGCTTTGACGCTCACGCGGACCGGTATGCCCTTCACGATGATAGACCGCATCTTTTTTCAGGTCACGGCCCAGGGTTTCTGCAATTGCTTCACCCATCATGAGTGCAGTACCTGATGGCGCATCGACTTTATGACGATGGTGCGCTTCAATCACTTCAATATCTACCGTATCGCCAAACACTTTAGAAGCAAGTTCTAAAAGCTTAATTGAAACATTCACACCCACTGAATAGTTGGCTGCATAGACCACCGGAGTTTGCGTTGCCGATTCATCCAGATAGGCTTTCTGTTCATCATTCATGCCGGTAGTGCCAATCACAATTGCCACACCTGCTTCACGACAGATTTTCAGATGGTTTACAGTGGCTGCCGGTGCAGTAAAGTCGATGACCACGTCACACTGCTTTACCACCTCTTCCAGACTGCCAACCACCTTCACACCCAGGCTGCCAATGCCCGCAAGCTCGCCTGCATCTGCACCGATTAAGCTACTTTCCGGACGTTCCACCGCAGCTGCAAGTTGATAACCGGCCTGCTCAACGGCTTGAATAAGGATGCGTCCCATACGGCCACCGGCACCTAATACACCAATGCGTGGAGTTGCTGACATAACATATTCCTGATGTTGATTCGAAATTGTCCTTACTATATCAAAACTCCCTGCCCAGACTAAGCCGGCAGTCTAAAAAAGCCGAAAAAAACTAAGATGGCTCAACCGTAGCCCGCACACCCGGTAATTTAAAAATAGAAATTGAAAAGAAAGTTCTGATTTCTCGCGTTTTTTCACAAAAGTGCAAAATTGCTGCAGCAGACTAGCCGTCACGAATGAATAGAATAGAGATTATAAGGAGATCAAGCATGCATTCGAAACAACTGGGGATGGCAGTGTGTATGGGGCTACTGATGAGCTCGGCTTGGGCAGAACCACCATTACAACCGGGTGATACCTTGGAAAGCCTGTCTCAGGTCCGCATTACCACCACTTTACAGCCAGCAGTATCGGCAGAAGAAGCAGCACAAGTGGCGTTAATTGATGCAATTGAAGAAGAACAAAGCGAACAGAGCACCGAGATGGCTGTATCTCAGGACGATGCGCTGGTGGCAGAAATTGACCCGGTGGAAGGGGTTTAATTTTTATTCGCCATAAAAAAGGGAGATGATGTTCATCTCCCTTTGTGTTTGAGCGCGCTGTTTAAACTGGCTTAGTTAAACTGAATTAGTCAAACAGGCGGTCAAAGAATGATTTTTTCTTTGGTGACGAATTGTTGTTATCGCCATCCAGCGTCGCTTGCAGTTCTTTCAGTAATTCACGCTGACGCGACGTCAGGTTCACCGGGGTTTCTACCACAATACGGCACAATAGATCACCGACCATACTGGTACGTACCGGTTTCACGCCTTTACCGCGCAGGCGGAACAGTTTACCGGTTTGGGTACCTTCCGGAATTTTCAGGCTCACCCGGCCATCCAGGGTCGGAATTTCAATTTCTTTACCCAAGGCGGCATCAGCAATCGAAACCGGCACATCCATATACAGATCGGCACCATCACGCTGGAAGATTTCATGCTCGCGCACCACCACTTCTACGTACAGGTCACCGGCCTGACCATCACGGATCGCTTCACCTTTACCGGTTAAACGTACCCGGTCGCCATTATCGACACCGGCTGGAATGGTAACTTCCAGGGTTTGCTGACGGTCAGATACCCCTGAACCATGACATTTGTTACATGGGTTCTTGATGATTTTGCCCTGGCCACGACAGGTGCTACAGGTCTGCTGCACCGAGAAGAAACCTTGCTGCATACGTACCTGACCGGCACCATGACAGGTTTTACAGGTTTCGACATCATTCGGATTTTGCGAACCTTTACCATCACAGGCATCACACGGTGCAGGTGCGGTAAAGCTGATGGTTTTTTTCACCCCTTTAACCGCTTCTTCCAGGGTCAGTTCCATCACATAGCGCAGGTCCGAACCACGGCGCGCACGTTGCTGACGGCCACCGCCCCCAAAGGCACCCCCAAAAATATCGCCGAACTGGCTAAAGATATCTTCGGCACTAAAGCCGCCGCCGAAGCCACCACCGCCCATGCCGCCTTCAAAAGCCTGATGGCCCATACGGTCGTACATGCTGCGTTTTTCGCTGTCCGACAGCACCTCATAGGCTTCTGAAGCTTCTTTAAATTTTTCTTCAGCTTCCGGGTTATCTGGGTTACGGTCCGGATGATATTTCATCGCCAACTTACGGTAGGCTTTTTTAATTTCATCATCACTAGCGGTTTTAGCAACACCCAAAACCTCATAATAATCACGTTTAGCCATGTCTGGCGATGCTCCTCACGGAATTTTATTTAAGACTCAACTGAGGTCTGAAATTGGGGTTTATCCCAGATTTACAAGGGCAGGCAGCGAAAAAAATTTAGGCTGCTTAAAACACCGCCTTGTTTTTCATGAATTTACTTAAGCCTTTGATCCAGGCATTGAGTAAATATAAGAAGGCAATGGCGCTAAACACCACACCGGCAATGGTGGTCGCAGTGACCCAGGTGGCATCATTCCAGGCATAGAAAAATAACGGAATAAACCACAGGGCAGCAAATACCGCCAAAATGGAGTAGATCATGACATTGCGCATGACCCAGAGTGCCTGGGCCTGTAACCAGACTTCGGTCTGATCGACCATCACCACTTTACGGGCCAGCCAGTAGGCAAAAATGGCGCTAATTAAGGTAAACAGGGCGAAAAACATGAAGACGTAAGAAAGAGCAATCGAACGACGTAACTTGGCTAAGCTATCTTGCTGCATGTGTGCTTCAACCCCATTTACTGCATGTTTGGTTTTATAATATGCAGTAAATTTACCTATTGAAAATTGTAAAAATGAAGGTGCTACTATATTGAAATTTTCAAGCTTTCGCACCTTATATTGACACAAAATCAGGCCATATTCTGATTTTTTTTCACTTTAAACCACTGCGCATACAGGGCCGGCAAAAAGAATAAAGTGAGCAGCGTCGCAATAATCAATCCGCCCATGATCGCCACCGCCATCGGACCAAAGAAAATACTGCGCGACAGCGGAATCATGGCCAGCACGGCGGCCAGTGCAGTCAGCACAATTGGACGGCAGCGGCGCACCGTGGCATTGATAATCGCATCCCATGGCGCTTCACCGGCCTGAATATCCTGCTCGATCTGGTCAATCAGAATCAGCGAGTTACGCATGATCATCCCCGACAGCGCAATGGTGCCGAGCATGGCCACAAAGCCAAAAGGCTTATTGAACAGTAGCAGGAACAGCACCACCCCAATAATGCCAAGCGGCGCAGTTAAAAATACGATACAGGCCCGTGACATGCTTTTTAGCTGCAGCATCAACAGGGTAAACACCACCGCCAAAAACAGCGGCATACCGGCATTGACCGAGCTTTGTCCACGCGCCGATTCTTCCACCGTCCCGCCGACTTCCAGCAGATAGCCATTTGGCAACTGGCTGCGAATCTGCTGTAAGGGTTCGCTTAACTCCCCCACCACCGTGGCCGGTTGTAAACCACTGCTGATGTCAGCACGCACGGTAATGGTTGGTAAACGGTTACGATGCCAGATCAAGCCTTCTTCAAAGCGGTATTCAATCTGGGCAATCTGGGCCAGCGGTACACTACTGCCCTGTGCGGTTGGCACTGCCAGGCTGCTGAGCGAACCAACATCGACCCGCTCGGCTGCATCACCGCGCAGGCGGATTTCAATCAGTTCACGTTTTTCCCGGTACTGGTCAATCGCGCTGCCAAGAATGGAACTGTTGAGGAAATTAGCTAGATCAACACTGCTGACGCCCATTTGCCGTGCCCGGTCCTGATCAATCTGCAGATGAATCACCTTGCTTGGCTCACCCCAGTCCAGATGCACATTGGTGGTGTTTGGATTGTCATCGACCTGAGCTGCGACCTGCTGCGCCCATTGCCGTACCTGAGCCAGATCTTCACCGGAAACCCTGAACTGCAGTGGATAGCCAACCGGCGGGCCATTTTCCAGCAGCGATACCCGGGTACGCGCTTCCGGCAATAACTTACGAATCTGCTCATCCAGCGAACGGCGAATTTCATCCCGGTCTTCTAGCGATGAAGCCAGCACCACAAACTGGGCAAAACTGGTTTGCGGCAACTGCTGATCCAGCGGTAAATAAAAACGCGGCGAGCCAGTGCCCACATAGGCCACATAGTTATCAATCCCCTCCTGCTTGGCCAGGAACTGCTCGACCTTTTGTACTGCGGCTTCGGTGGCTGTTAAAGAAGCGCCTTCTTCGAGTTTCAGATCGACCAGAATTTCGGCCCGGTTTGAGGGTGGGAAAAACTGCTGCGGCACCAGCTTGAACATCAAAATCGACAGCACAAAAATGCCTGCCGTAGCGGCAATCACGGTTTTACGATAAGTCACACAGGTATCGACCCAGCGGCGAAAGCCCTGATAAAAACGGGTCTGATACGGATCATGCTGCTCACCGGCATGATGTACCACAGGCGCTGGAGCGGGCTGCTTGCGCAGACGTGCCCAAAGGCGCTGATACCAGCTGGCCTGTTGTGGCTGCTGATTGAAATCGGGCAGCAGTTTATCACCCAGATACGGCACAAACAGCACCGCGGCAAACCAGGACACCACCAAGGCAATCGTCACCACCTGGAAGATGGAGCGGGTATATTCACCGGTACTAGACGCGGCCGTGGCAATCGGTAAAAAGCCGGCCGCGGTAATCAGGGTACCGGTCAGCATTGGAAAAGCCGTGGTTTTCCAGGTAAAACCGGCCGCCTGAAGCCGGCTATAGCCCTGCTCCATTTTAATGGCCATCATCTCTACTGCAATAATGGCATCATCCACCAGCAGACCCAGTGCCAGAATCAGGGCACCGAGGGAAATCTTGTGCAGGCCAACATCAAACAGGTTCATGCCGGCAAAGGTCATCGCCAGCACCAGCGGAATCGAAAAAGCCACCACCAGACCGGTACGAAACCCGAGCGAGAAAAAGCTGACCAGCAGCACAATAATCACCGCCTCGGCCAGTACCTTCATAAATTCATTAACACTGTGCTTGACCGCCACCGGCTGATCCGAGACTTTTTGCAGCTGCATGCCCAGCGGCAAGGTCTGCTGTAGCCGCTGGAATTCAGTGGCCAGATTCTCCCCCAGCGCCAGAATATCGCCGCCTTTACGCATAGACACGGCAATACCAATCCCGTTTTCGCCCATAAAACGCATTCGTGGCTGGGCCGGATCGCTAAAACCGCGGTAAATCTCCGCGACATCGCCTAGTTGAATGGTGGTGCCATTGACCAGTAGCGGCATCTGCTGCAAGGCTTCAACACTGTTTAGCTGGCCACTGACCCGGACCTGAATCCGGTCGGTTTCGGTTTCAAAAAAGCCGGCACTGGCCATGCTGTTCTGCTGCTGCAACGCCTGCTGAATGGCGGTAACTGGAATACCGAGCTGGGCCGCTTTGGTATTGGACAGTTCAATCCAGATTTTCTGGTCTTGCAGGCCAATCAGTTCGACCTTGCTAACATCCTTGACCCGCTGCAATTGTAGCTGCAGGCGGTCGGCATATTCTTTTAAGGTGGCATAGTCAAAATCTTCACCAGTCAGCACATAAATATTGCCGAAGGTATCGCCAAATTCATCGTTAAAAAACGGTCCCTGCACGCCTTGGGGCAGTTCATGCCGGATATCATTGATTTTCTTGCGTACCGTATACCAGATATCCGGAATTTGCCCGGAACGCAGCGAATCTTTGGCAATAAAGGTCACCATTGATTCCCCCGGACGCGAATAGGCCAGAATCCGCTCATACTGCCCGGTGGTCATCAGCTCTTTTTCAATCCGGTCGGTGACCTGCAAGGACACTTCCTTGGCGGTTGCGCCCGGCCAGTAGGTCTGCACCACCATCACCTTAAAGGTAAACGGCGGGTCTTCACTCTGCGACAATTTGGAATAGGAATACATGCCAATAATGCCAAGCAGCAGCATGAAATACAGAATCAGGCCCTTGTTTTTTAAGGCCCATTCCGACAGGTTAAAGTTTAGCGGTGCACTCATGCTTAACCCCCTGCCTGAATCTTGACGGCACGGTTTTCCCGGTCAATCGGATGAATTTTTTGCTGATCGCGCAGCAGATGCACCCCACCCACCACCACATAGTCCGTTGGCTTTAGACCACTCAGCACCGGTACGCTGTCACGGCCATAGGCGCCCAGCTGCACATCTACTTTACGTAGCTGATGATTGGCGCCTACCACCAGGACATAGGCCTGCTGGCCATTGGCCGAGATGCTGGACAGTGGCACGGTCAACTGCTGCTGTGCATTGCCATTTAAAAACACCCGCGCACTTTGTCCCAGCTGGATGGCCGGATTGGCAGCACGTAGCGCCACCTTGACACTAAAAGTACGTGACTGATCGGCCGCCGGTGAAATCTCCCGCACATAGGCTTCAAAGCGCTGATCCGGCTGTGACCATAAGGTGACTGTGGCCGGCTGACCGACTTTAATCTGGCTCATGGCCTGCTCCGGCACGCCAATCACCACTTCACGTTCACCGGAAATTGCCAGCTGATACGCCGCCTGACCGGCTGCCACCACCTGCCCCACTTCAATATTGCGTGCGGTAATCACCCCGTTTTTATTGGCCACCAGCCGGTTATATACGGTCTGGTTCTGCGCCACCGCATAATTGGACTGCGCCTGTTTCAGTGCTGCCACAGCAGATTTGTACTGATTGTCGATGGCATCGTATTGCGAGCGGCTGACGGCGTTCATTGGCAACAACTGCTGAAAACGTTGCAGTTCATCTTGGGCAATTTTGGCGGCCGACTGGGCACTGTCGAGCTGGGCGCGCGCTGCATTCAGCTGTAACTGGGCATCTTTAACATCTAAACGTGCCAGCACCTGCCCGACCTTGACCTGATCGCCAACATCGACATAGCGTTCCACCACCTGACCGCCCACCCGAAAAGCCAACGCGGTCTGCTGACGCGCCTGCACCTCACCGGCATAGCTTTTTTGTGCCTGATGACTGGAGGTGGGCTGGGCCACCATCACATAGGGAATATTCTGTTCAGTGCTGGCGCTGTCCTTGCTACAACCGACCAGGGTGCTACACACCAGGATCAGGCTGAGAACTACCGTGTTAATCGTGCTCATGCGGTTGACTCTTATTTGTCAGATGTTTTTCAGGCAAAATAGCAATATATTAAAAATGATCAATTTTTAATTAATATACCGATGAGTACATTAATTGCAAGAAACAGCAAAACACAATGACTGTTTTTATTTTATTTAGGATATTTTCAGCAAATGAACGTCGGACGTCCCAAAGATCTCGAAAAACGCCAGCGCATTCTGGAATCGGCTAAATCCTTGTTTTTAAAGCAGGGCTATCATGGTTCGAGCATGAATGAAATTGCCCGCGATGCCGGCGTGACCAAACTGACGGTCTATAATCATTTTCAGGACAAGGCCACCTTGTTTACCTGTGCCATTGAAGATACCTGTGAAGCCCTGATTATGGCGCGTCCGCCGCAGCTCAGTGCCGACAGCAATTTCCAGCAGGCGCTGGCGCAGCTGTGTGCGCTGTCCCTAGAAATTGTCTATTTACCCGAAGCCATCAAGCTGGAATATCTGCTGCTCGATTTGGCCTCACAGCAAAGTCCGCTGTTACAGCAGTTTTATCAGGCCTCGCATCAAAAGCTGAACCAGGTCTGGCAGCACTTTTTCCAGCAGGCCATTGATTTAGAGTTCATCCCCAACAGACCGCTAGAACAGTTAATCCAGTTGATGCTGTCGTTGTTGCTCGGTCAGCGCCATCATGAAATTTTGCTCGGCATCCGCCCGATTCCGGCCACCGAGGAACAGCAGCAGCTGATCCAGTCCAGTATCCAGCTGCTCCTGCAGGCCATCTCCGAGTGACCGGCTGCCTAAGCCTTGAACAAAACCGGCTTTTTTGCAGCGCTTCCGGATAAAAATTATCCGACTTTCGCCTTATCTTGGCTTGGATTGTCACGAATTCCGGGTATAGTCAAAACAGGAACTCTGGAGAGGGAAAAAAATGATTCAACAAATTGCTGCTCCATTACGCGAAGATGTGCGTCTGCTGGGAAATTTACTGGGTGATACCCTGAAACAGCACGCCGGACAAGATTTGTTTAATCAGGTCGAACAGATTCGTGCGCTGGCCAAAGGCGCCCGTGATGGCCAGATTGAAGCAGAAAAACAACTCGAACAACTGCTGTCCAGTCTGGAAGATGAAGAAATTCTGCCGCTGACCCGTGCCTTTACCCACTTTTTAAATTTTGCCAATATTGCCGAGCAGTATCATGTGGTGCGTAGCCGCCGCCAGAGCGAATTTGATGACAGCGCACCCTCCCCGAATCCACTCGATCATCTGTTTCAGAAATTCCAGCAGCACGATATTTCTGCCGAGACCTTGTTCCAGCAGATCTGCGAGCTGAATATTGAACTGGTCTTAACCGCGCATCCGACCGAAGTCAGCCGCCGCACCCTCATTCAGAAATATGATGGCATCAATGCCTGCCTGTCGGCTTTTGACCAGCAGAAACTGACACCGCGTGAACGTCAGGCGGTGCTGGAAGAGCTGAAACAGCTGATCAGCTCGGCCTGGCAGACCGATGAAATTCGTCAGCATCGTCCAACCCCGATTGATGAAGCCAAATGGGGCTTTACCACCATTGAACAGACGCTGTGGAATGCTGTGCCTAAATTTATCCGGGAACTGGACAGTATGGTGCAGGCCCAGTGTGGCCAGCAGCTGCCGCTGGAAATTGCACCGCTGCGCTTTGCTTCCTGGATGGGCGGTGACCGCGATGGCAACCCGAATGTGACCCATCAGGTGACTCAGGAAGTGCTGTGGCTCTCGCGCTGGAAAGCTGCCGATTTGTACCTGCGCGATATTGAAGATTTGCGCTGGGAACTGTCGATCCAGCAATGCAGTCCGGAGCTGCTGGCCGCGATTGGTACGCCGCATCCTGAACCGTATCGTGAATATTTACGCGAAACCCGCCAGCGTTTAACCGCCACCCGTGACTGGCTGGCGCAAAAGCTGCAAGGACTGGATGCTGATGACAGCCAGGTGATTAAAAGCAAACAGGAACTGCTGACCCCGTTATTGTTATGTCACCGCTCGTTAATGGCCTGCAACATGCCAGAAATTGCCAATGGCAAGCTGCTGGATTTCATTCGCCGGGTCAACTGTTTCGGGATTGAACTGCTCAAGCTGGATATCCGTCAGGAATCTGGTCGCCATCGTCAGGCCATTTCGGCAATTACCGAGTATCTTGGACTGGGCAATTTTGAAACCTGGACCGAACAGGCGCGGCAGAATTTCCTGCTACAGGAACTGCAAAGCAAACGTCCGCTGTTGCCTAAATACCTGCAGGAACCGAAACAGAGCCTGATTGAACATCCGGATGTGCAGGAAGTATTTGCCACCATGCGGACTCTGGCCGAACAGCCATCAGAATCGCTGGGTGCCTATATTATTTCCATGGCCGAATATCCAAGTGATGTGCTAGCGGTGTTATTGCTGCAAAAAGAAGCCGGTATTCAAACGCCGCTACGCGTGGTGCCACTGTTTGAAACCCTGAAAGATCTGGACGGCGCAGCCAATACCATGCACACCCTGTTTAGTATGCACTGGTACAAGCAGCATATTCAGGGCAAACATGAAGTGATGATTGGCTACTCCGACTCGGCCAAAGATGCTGGCTTTATGTCGGCCAACTGGGCCCAGTATCGTGCCCAGGAAGAACTGACCGCTGTGGCACAGCAGCACGGGGTTCAGCTGACCCTGTTCCATGGCCGTGGCGGTTCTATCAGCCGTGGCGGGGCACCGACCCAGCAGGCCCTGTTCTCGCAACCACCAGGTTCCATTTCCGGCGCGATTCGCGTCACCGAACAGGGCGAAATGATCCGCTTCAAGTTTGGTCTGGAAGAAATTGCCTTACAGAATCTGGAAATCTATACCGCCGCGACGCTGGAAGCGACCTTGCTGCCACCGCCGGTACCAAAACAGGAATGGCGCCAGTTAATGCACAGCATGACTGACCTGTCGGTGCAGGTCTATCGCCAGACTGTACGGGAAAATCCGCATTTTGTGAAATACCTGCGTACCGTGACCCCGGAACTAGAGCTGCAAATGCTGCCGCTTGGTTCACGTCCGGCCAAGCGTAAAGTCAGCGGCGGCATTGAATCGCTACGTGCCATTCCCTGGGTGTTTGCCTGGACCCAGATCCGTCTGATGCTACCGGCCTGGCTGGGCACCGGTGCGGCCATTAACCAGGTGATTGCCCAGGACCAGCAGGGGCTGCTGGAAGAAATGCTGCGCGAATGGCCCTATTTCCAGACCCTGGTGGATATGCTGGAGATGGTTCTGTCCAAGGCCGATGGGCATATTGCGCTCTACTATGAAGCGCATCTGACTGAAGATGAAGAACTGAAAGCCCTAGGTGCCGAGCTGCGTCAACGCCTGAAAGATGCAGTCCAGACCTTGCTGGCACTGAAAGGTGAGTCGCAGCTCCTCAGCAGCAATGATGTACTGGATCAGTCGATGAAAGTACGTAAACCGTATTTACTGCCGCTGCATCTGCTGCAGGCCGAACTGATGAAACGTCGTCGCCAGTATCTCAACAGCCAGCAGGCCGAGCATAGTCCGGTAGATCATGCCTTAATGGTCACCATTGCCGGTATTGCCGCCGGATTACGCAACACCGGCTAAGTCAAATTGGCAAAAACATACAGCACATGTTCTGCATGTGCTGTATTTTTAAGCAGTCATAAAGCTGCCATTTCTTTTTTTATGAATAAAATAATTATTATTTATACATTCCATCCAGCCAAAGTCGATGAATTAATCTACTGATTTCATACTATTTTTATATTAAAAAATTTTTACCCTGCGGTAAAAAACAAAGCAAAGTCATAGAATTAATTTGAACAAAAATTTTGTATCTCCGATTAAATCTTTTAAAAAACAGGAGTATGATTGGCACAATTTGTCTTTAGAGTGCTCAAAATATGTCCAATTGGTTTCCCAAATGGCGCCCGTATCAAGGCAGTATCGATGCACGTCCTGTAGGTACCAATGAGTATCTTCCACCTGTGCAAACTGTGGTTCTGGGGGTTCAGCACGCGTTTGCCATGTTTGGTGCGACGGTACTTGCGCCTTTCCTGATGGGCTTTGACCCGAACCTGGCCATTCTGATGTCCGGGATCTGTACCATCCTGTTCTTTATTATGACCGGTGGTCGCGTTCCTAGTTATTTAGGTTCCAGCTTTGCCTTTATTGGGGTGGTAATTGCTGCGACCGGTTATGCCGCATCCGGCACGGGCGGACCCAACCCGAATATTGCGGTGGCAGCCGGCGGGATTATTGCCTGCGGTATTTTATATGCCCTGCTCGGCTTTCTGGTCATGGCCACCGGCACACGCTGGATTGAAAAATTAATGCCGCCTGTAGTTACCGGTGCAGTGGTGATGATCATTGGTCTGAACCTGGCGCCGGTCACGGTCAAAGGCGTAGCTGGTAATCCATTTAATATGTGGATGGCGCTGGTTACAGTTCTATGTATGGGTTCGATTGCGGTATTTACCAAAGGACTGTTACAGCGCCTGTTGCTCCTGGTTGGTCTGCTGCTGGCCTATCTGGTTTACTTTATTGTCAGTAATGTCATGGGTTATGGCACGCCAATTAACTTTGCCCCAATCCAGCAGGCGGCATGGTTTGGCCTGCCAACCTTCCATGGTCCGGAATTTGAAGTCAATGCCATGCTGATCATTGCCCCGGTAGCGCTGATTCTGGTGGCAGAAAACCTCGGTCATATTAAAGCCGTGAGTGCCATGACCGGTGAAAACTTGGACCCGCACATTGGTAAAGCCTTTGTCGCCGATGGTGTAGCCACCACTTTAGCCGGTGGTGTCGGTGCGCCGGGCATGACCACCTATGGTGAAAATATCGGCGTGATGGCAGTGACGCGTGTCTACTCGACCATTATTTTTGCAGTTGCCGGTGTGTTTGCCATTTTCCTTGGTTTATCGCCTAAGTTTGGTGCCATTATTCATACCATTCCAAGCGCGATTTTAACCGGTGCCTCAATTGTGGTGTTTGGTCTGATTACCATTGCTGGAGCCAAAATCTGGATTGAAAACAAAGTCGACTTCTCAAAAAACAAAAACCTGATGGTGGCGGCAGTGACCATTATTTTAGGTACCGGTGACTTTGCCCTGCAATTCGGCAGCTTTAACCTAGGTGGTATTGGTACGGCAACCTTTGCCGCACTGTTACTGAACCTGTTCTTTAGCTTGGGCGAAAAATCAGAAAAAGCATAACTGCCCTGACTAATATACAAAAAAACCGAAGCCGGTATGATCAGTACCGGCTTCGGTTTTTTTATCTGAAACCTAAACGCTAGCAGTCAGGTTTCAAGGCAAAATTAAATTATTTTTGCTTTTTCAGGGCTTTTTGCAGCTGTTTCAATTTGCCCTGATGTTTTGAAATCTTTTTCAAACGTGCTTTGATTTTTTGCTTTAACGATTTAACTTGCTTCGCCATGGTATTACTCCCTAGTAAGGCTATTCGCGCTTGTGCTGTTTCACAAAGCTACGAATAAATTTTCTTAATTCACGAGCAGCACTAGTATCCAGTTCTTCACACAGATGAATAAATTCATCGCGTTCAGCACTATTAATACGAATTAAAAGTTGTCCATCTTTTTTGCCTGTCTTTATTTTTTTGATTTGCTCGCTCATTGCTTCACTCCAAAATAAAGACGCTTTAACAAAAAGATGTATATACAATATATATACATTTTCAATTAAGTCAAATTTATCGTGTTAAAATATGTAATAAAATCAATATATTTAGTTTACCAAGAAACTATAGACGCGCGCAAAGCCTGCCGGGCTCTAGCTTTGCGCAGAACGCCGCCATCGGTTTATTTTTAAATTAAAGCTAGATGATTCGTTTGTTTTTCAACCAATCTCAATCTTGAAGCGAAACAGCAGCTCAGATTCATCTCACCTGCCGAGTGCGGATTTCTATGGTTCTGGCTGACGATTAAAGACAAGTAAATAAAGCGCTGGCCACACCAGGAAGATCATTCCGGCCTACTGTGATAAAAACAGAGTGCCAGCGCGTTTTTAATTGTTATCGGTTTTAAGGTCTAAACTGTTTCAGTTCACGCTGAATAAAGTGCTGGAACATGGTCTGGTACAGCTGTTCAATTAGCTGAGCATCGAGCCCCAAGCTGGTGGCCTGGCTACGCAAACGCTCCAGAATCTGGGCCTGGCGTTCCGGGGTCTGCATATCGGTTTCTGATTTTTTAAAACGGGTGGTCTGATCAACATAATATTGACGCGCTGCAATCAGCTCCACCAAAGCACTATCAATCACATCAATCTGTGCGCGAGCCTGTTCCAGCGACTCAACTTTCTCTTTTTTCATGTTGTAAGATGTCATTTTCAGCTTCGTTTTCACTTTTGTACTTTTCTTCTAACACATTACTGAAAATACTTTCAATCATCCAGACGCGATAAAGGCTATTAAACACATAACTTTGCCCGTCAATCCGCAGCTCCAGCACCGGTAAATTCGGCTGAGACTTCATTTCACAGAGCATGTCATTGTCTTTAAGATACTGTTCAATATCGGCACTGCTCAGTTCAACAATGTTCAGCTCACGGCGTAACTGCTCGAAATGGGCTTTAAAAGACAGGTCTTTGCCCTGGGTCCACACCGCCTGCAAAATTCGGTGAATGGCCTGCATGCGCTGCTCTTCCGGCACGCTATAAAACAGTCGCGCCATCTGATAGGTGGCATCCTGGGTCGGCCGGCAAAACGGGGTAAACGCGACTTCGGTGCGTTTGGATAAACGGGTCGCCAGACTCCAGTCAAACAGGTCACGGCCCTGATAACTGAGCGGATAGACATTCAAATGAATATTATAATAATTGGCCAGCTCTTCCTGAATATAGGCCAGCAGCAGCCAGGAAATCGGATCTTCCAGCGCAATATATAAATCCAGCTCCGGGTCCATACGCTGAATTTCATTTAAGGCTTCGGCATCATTAATTAAATGCTCGCGCCATTCAATATGATTGATCAAGAAAATCGGATTACCGGTCAGCAGCTTCTGCTGTTTTAGGCGCCGGGTCAGGCGTAACAAATCATCTACCGCATGATACTGACGGCCACCAAACTCGAAATAGCTGGCAAGAATGGCGTCCTGATTAAAGATCCGTTCCGGAAAATGCTGTTCCTGATGATGGCGGCTGGCCATGGCATACAGGGTGCGCAATTTGCCATACTGTTTTTGCCAGAGCATATGGAATACATCTTCGAGCAAATACAGAAAATCCTGACCACGCAAAGGCGTATGCCGCAAGATGGTCTCAGCTTGTGCCAAGGCTTCCGGGGTTGGTTGCTCAGGCGTGTCATGAAAACTGAAACGGTGCTGCTTGGACAGGATCTGTGCATCATTCAGGCAATAGTTCTGCCATTCCAGCGCCGACATCTGGTTCGGCGGCTCTGCACTGCCACTGGAAATAATTACCTTTAACGGCTTTAAGGCATCGGAGAGAATTTCTTCAAGCTGTGGCAGTTCCTGCACTGCCAGATAGCTATACACATCATCTAAACGCAGATGAATACTGAGGCCCTGCTCAATCGGTAACACCGCTTGACGAGACGGTTTTTGATAAAACCAACTCGATCGGATTGGATCAAACCAACGGCGTAACAGTGACATGAGCTGAGCCTCTAAAGGATTAAACGGCGGAATAAAAGATACTACACCGGTTTATAACAATTTGATCTTAAATGATCAATTACACATCCAAATTTAAATCGGTCACGGCGCCAGTCTCTGCCCCTGAGGTCAGTCGGGCAAATTTGGCCAGTGCACCATGCGTATAATTTGGTTTTGGCTTGACCCAGGCCGCCTGACGCGCGGCAATTTCCTGTTCAGACACATGCCAGGTCATTTCACGGGTTTCGGCATTGATGGAGATTTTATCGCCATTTTTCACCAAACCAATTGGCCCACCTTCATAGGCTTCCGGGGTCACATGGCCAATCACAAAGCCATGACTGCCGCCAGAGAAACGGCCATCGGTAATCAGGGCCACAGCATCGCCCAGGCCTTTACCAATAATCGCTGAGGTCGGTTTTAGCATTTCAGGCATGCCCGGTCCGCCTTTTGGACCAACACCGCGAATTACCACCACTTCGCCCGGCTGCACCTGACCGTCGAGAATACCGCGCATGGCACCTATTTCACCTTCAAACACCCGTGCCGGACCTTCAAAATACAGCCCTTCTTTACCGGTAATTTTTGCCACCGCACCGGTTGGCGACAGGTTGCCTTTTAAAATCACCAGATGTGAATCTTTTTTCACCGGTGCATCAAATGGCAGGATAATCTGCTGGCCTTCCGGATAATCTTCAACATCCGCCAGATTTTCGGCCAGTGTTTTACCGGTCACGGTCAGACAGGAACCATCGAGCATGCCGGCATCCAGCATCCGTTTCATCAGCGGCTGAATCCCGCCAATCGCAATCAGTTCAGACATCAGGTATTGACCGGATGGACGTACATCGGCCACCACCGGAATATCCTGTCCAATGCGGACAAAATCATCCAGACTCAGCTCGACCCCGGCCGTATGCGCCATCGCCAGTAAATGCAGCACACCATTGGTCGAACCGCCCAGAGCAATCAGCACTTTAATGGCATTTTCAAACGCGGCTTTGGTCATAATGTCGCGCGGTTTAATGTCCAGACGCAGCAGGTTCATTACCGCTTCACCGGCACGCTGACAGTCAATTTTCTTGTCCTCAGACACCGCTTCCTGTGCCGATGAACCCGGCAAACTCATGCCCAAGGCTTCAATCGCCGAGGCCATCGAGTTAGCGGTGTACATGCCGCCACAGGAACCCGGTCCAGGCAAGGCCACTTCTTCAATCTGTTTGACCTGAATTTCGTTAATTTCGCCTTTGGCATGCTGCCCGACCGCCTCAAATACCGAAATCATGTCGGTATGGCCGGCGCCCGGCTTGATGGTGCCACCATAAACAAACAGCCCCGGACGGTTGAGGCGCGCCAGCCCCATAATACAGCCCGGCATATTTTTATCGCAGCCGCCAATGGCAATCACCCCATCATAGGCCTGACAGCCGACCACGGCTTCAATCGAATCGGCAATAATTTCGCGGGTTAGCAGCGAATATTTCATGCCCTCGGTGCCGTTTGAAATCCCGTCAGAAATGGTGATGGTGTTAAAGATAATCCCCTTACCACCAGCGGCATTGACCCCGGCTTCGGCTTCACGCGCCAGCCCATCAATATGCATATTACACGGCGTGACATTGGCCCAGGTTGAGGCAATCCCGATAAAAGGACGCGTAAAATCCTCATCCTGAAAGCCGGTGGCGCGCATCATGGAACGTGCCGGTGCATTTTCAATGCCTTCATAAACAGGCGCGGAATGTTCTCGGATATTGTCTTTACTCATTTTATTCGTCCTGAGTGTAATTTTTGAGAAGCCTAAATATTGGCTAGGTTTTATCCGATTGTATAGAAAGCAATCTCGACATAAAAGTAAGACTCTGTGTATCTGACTCAGTTATTTTTTATTTTCTTAGATGAGTATTTGAAGTACGAAGTTGCCATACATAATAAAAGACCCGGTCTTTTCAAGCCGGGCCTTTTACTGAGACTGTAAATCAGTCATGGGATGATTTCTGATTAGATTCATCTTTACACTATTTAAAATCAATTACTTATAAATTTTTAGTGTAGGCGTACTTAATTCACCTGATGCAGACCAAGTTCTTCATTGGAAGCCAACACCACAGATGCCAGAATCGGAGCCGCCAAAATCACAGGAACAGCTAAGATCCAAAAGACGACGGTATAATGTGGATCAAAGAAAAATTGAATGCTCAGTGCAGCTAAAATCATAATGAGCGCTAAAATTGCCACAAAGCGGCTAATAAATTTCATGGACATGCGTGTAATCACTTTTGCATTGATACTGTCGCTTTAGTATACACATACTTTTTTTAATACTTTATCGGTTTTAAGTATCTAAAGCCCTCTCTCCATTGATTTTATTGAAAGTTTAGGTGTTTTACTTAAGTTTAAATCGCTAAGGAATAAAAAAGCACTCCCATCTGGAGTGCTTTTTCGCGCTATAAAAATTTACAGCTTAGATTTCACGTACCGCACCTTTTGCAGCACTTGTAGTGTGCATCGCATAAGCTTTCAATGCTTTAGAAATCTTGCGTGGACGTTCCTCAGCCGGCTGCCAGCCTTTGGCTTCCTGTGCTTCACGGCGCGCTGCCATGGTTGCATCATCAACCGCCAGGTGAATGCTACGGTTTGGAATATCAATTTCAATGCGGTCGCCATCTTCGACCAGACCAATCGCACCACCTTCAGCCGCTTCCGGAGAGACGTGACCAATCGACAGGCCAGATGAACCACCCGAGAAACGGCCATCGGTTAGCAAGGCACAGTCTTTACCCAAACCTTTAGATTTCAGGTAGCTGGTTGGGTACAGCATTTCCTGCATACCCGGACCACCACGTGGACCTTCATAACGAATCACCACCACATCACCGGCGCTGATTTTACCGCCCAGAATCGCCTCCACCGCGGCATCCTGGCTTTCAAATACGCGAGCTGTACCATTAAATTTCAGGATGGATTCATCTACACCCGCAGTTTTTACGATACAGCCATCCAGCGCGATGTTGCCGTACAGCACGGCCAGACCACCATCTTTAGAGAAGGCATGTTCAGCATTACGGATCACACCATTTTCACGGTCGCCATCAAGGCGTGAATAATAACGGTCTTGTGAGAATGCAGTCTGGGTCGGAACGCCACCTGGCGCCGATTTGAAGAAAGTGTACACCTCTTCGTTTTCAGTACGGATGATGTCCCATTTATCTAAGGCATCTTTTAAAGTTGCTTCATGTACGGTCGGTACAGAAGTATCCAGCAAACCGGCACGATCCAGCTCGCCTAGAATACCCATGATCCCGCCGGCACGGTGGACATCTTCCATATGTACATCATTTTTCGCCGGAGCCACTTTACACAGGACCGGCACTTTACGCGATAAACGGTCGATGTCATCCATGGTGAAATCAACACCGGCTTCATTGGCCGCAGCCAACAGGTGCAATACAGTATTGGTTGAACCGCCCATGGCAATGTCCAGCGTCATGGCATTTTCATACGAGGCTTTGGTGGCAATTGAACGTGGCAGAACGCTGTAGTCGTCCTGTTCATAGTGACGTTTGGCCAGTTCCACAATTAAAGAACCGGCACGTTCGAACAGTTTTTTACGGTTGGCGTGCGTCGCCAGTGTAGAACCGTTACCTGGAAGAGATAAACCGAGCGCTTCGGTCAAGCAGTTCATTGAGTTGGCAGTGAACATGCCTGAACATGAACCACAGGTTGGACAGGCTGAACGTTCATATTCCGCCACTTCTTCATCGGTGAAGTTGTCATCTGCGGCGACAATCATGGCATCAATCAGGTCGATGGCTTTTTCATTACCACGGATTTTGACTTTACCTGCTTCCATTGGACCGCCGGACACGAACACCACCGGAATATTCAGACGCATTGCGGCCATTAACATGCCCGGGGTGATTTTGTCACAGTTGGAGATACACACCATGGCATCGGCACAGTGCGCGCTGACCATATATTCCACCGAGTCAGCAATCAGGTCACGTGATGGCAAGGAATACAGCATACCGTCATGACCCATGGCGATGCCGTCATCGACTGCAATGGTATTGAATTCTTTGGCTACACCACCTGACGCTTCAATTTGACGTGCCACCAGCTGACCAAGGTCTTTTAGATGCACGTGACCCGGTACAAACTGGGTAAAAGAGTTGACCACCGCAATAATCGGCTTGCCAAAATCTTCATCTTTCATCCCGGTCGCACGCCATAAGCCACGTGCGCCCGCCATATTTCTTCCGTGTGTCGATGTTTTTGAACGATAGTCAGGCATGTGTATTTCCAACGAGTTGTGCTTGAGAGGGTGAATCCCCATCTCTGGCTAAAATGTACTGATCTTCAGGTTATCAGTTGAAATTTCGTCACATCATACTACAGCTCAATCTGTCAGCGTGCTGGGTGATCGGGTCTTTTGAACCTTTTATTCTGCGATCTTTCAACTGATGAAAACTGGGGAGACTCGCCTACGGAGCCGATATGATTTGATCATAAAGCATTAGCTCCAGCATTTTCATGAATAATTTTTACCTTTTATATAAACAAAATTTATTGATATTAATTTTTTAAATAAAATTTTGTTTGCAAAGAACAACACCCAGCCGAACTCATGAAGATGCAATCTCTATTTACATGACAATTTAGGCTTAAAAAGGCTTTTCGCATATAATGTGGGGCAAGTTTATATGGAATCTCATGTGTGAAAATTATCTTTGCGGGAACACCAGAATTTGCAGCTGTAGCGCTCGATGCCTTATTAAAAACCGAGCATGAAATTGTGGCGGTCTATACTCAACCTGACCGCAAAGCAGGCCGCGGACAAAAACTTACGGCCTCTGCCGTGAAACAACTGGCGCTGGCACATGATCTTCCGGTATATCAACCGTTACATTTTAAATCATCCACGGAAGAAGGTCTGGCTGCGCAGGCAGAACTAAAAGCCCTGAATGCCGATGTAATGGTGGTGGCGGCCTATGGCCTGATTTTGCCACAAGTGGTGCTGGATACACCCAAATATGGCTGCCTGAATATTCATGGTTCGCTGCTGCCACGCTGGCGAGGAGCGGCGCCCATTCAACGCGCCATTGCCACCGGTGATGCTGAAACCGGCGTGACCATTATGAAGATGGCGGCCGGGCTGGATACCGGCGATATGATGTATAAAACCCTGTGCCCGATTACAGCTGAAGATACCTCTGCCAGCCTGCATGACAAACTGGCCATTCAGGGTGCGGAGGCGATTGTGGCGGTACTGGCTTCGGAGCAGACTTTACAACAGTATCTGGAACAGCGCGAAGTACAGGATGAAGCTTTAACGGTATATGCCCACAAGCTGTCTAAAGCCGAAGCGAAAATTGACTGGTCTCAGGATGCTGTAACAATTGACCGCAATATTCGCGCCTTTAACCCGTGGCCGGTGGCGTTTATTCCGCTGGATGAGCAAAGTAATTTACGGGTCTGGGGATCTGTGCTGTCGAATGAAGCGGTCAATGGCCAGTCGGCGGGGACCATTCTGGCACTAGATAAACAGGGCGTGCATGTGGCCTGTGGCGATGGCAAAGCCATCTGTCTGACCAGCCTGCAATGGCCGGGTGGTAAAGCGCTGAATCCGGTCCAGATTGCACAAACCCAGAAATTAAGTATTGGGCAGGTGCTGGCATGAATCAACATCCATCCGGTCAGTCACATCTGAACTTACGCGCCCAAGTGATTCGTACTTTATTGGCCGTCCAGCAGGGCCAATCTCTGGCCAGTATTTTACCGCTGCATCTGACCAAGGTCGCCGAGCGTGACCGGGCGCTGTATCACGAACTGGTCTTGGGCACCTTACGTCAATGGTATGGCCTGAAAAGCATTACCCTGCCTTTGCTGGTCAAACCGCTGAACAATGAAACCGTCGAAACCTGTCTCTATGTCGGGCTGTATCAGATTTTATGTACCCGTATTGCCGACCATGCGGCTATTTCAGAAACCGTGACTGCCACCAAGCAGTTAGGCTTTCAGGCGCTCAGTGGTGTGGTCAATGCCATCCTGCGTCGTGTTTCACGTGAAACATCGGTCTTTGAGCAGACGCTGCAAGCGGCGCATGGTTTACCCAGCTGGCTGTTTAAACGTCTGAAAAAAGACTGGCCGGAACAGCTGGAGCAACTGACCCAGGACCTGAAACAGACAGCACCACTGACTTTAAGGGTCAATCAGCGCAAGATTAGCCGTGAAGCCTATCTGAATAAACTGCTGGGCGCCGGTATTCAGGCACGTCCGGGCGAGCGTTCCGATGTGGCGATTATTCTGGAACAGGCGGTGCAGATTCCGGAGCTGCCGGGCTTTGATGCCGGCTGGTTCTCGGTACAGGATGAACATGCCCAGCTTTGTGCGCAGTTACTGCCAGATTTAAATGGCAAAGTGGTGATTGATGCCTGTGCAGCCCCGGGCGGAAAAACCGCACATATTCTGGAAAAATTTAGTCCGGCCACTTTGGTGGCACTGGATCAGGACCCGAAACGCCTGCTACGGGTCACGGAAAATCTGGAGCGCCTGCAACTGACCGATACGCAGCAGGTCGAAATTCTGGCGGCAGATGCTACGCGCTGGACCGCAACCGAACCGGTCGATTGTATTGTGCTGGATGCACCCTGCTCTGCCATTGGGGTGATGCGCCGTCATCCGGATATTCGCCTGTTACGCCAGTCCGCTGACATTCAGCAAACTGTCGAGCTGCAGCAGCAGATTCTGGAACAGATGTGGTCCCAGCTAAAAGTCGGCGGCACCTTGCTGTATATCACCTGTTCCATTTTAAAAGCAGAAAATGAACAGCAGATGCAGCAGTTCTTTGCCCAGCATGCCGATGCCAAAGAAATTAAAATTGTCACAGACTATGGTGTCGAACAGCAGTATGGCCGCCAGCTGTTACCGGAAGCCGGACGCGGCGATGGCTTCTATTATTGCCGGATCGAAAAAATCTAGACGATAAAAAAAGGAACCCTCAGGTGGTTCCTTTTTTTATTCTACAGCAGCTTAGTCTGCACATGCATGTACCACAGACTTAATCCTCTGGTTCATCTGGATGTTTGCTCAGATGAATCATGGCCAAGATTAAACCGCCCCAGAGCAGGACAGTCGAGATGATCATCATGATAATTGCTTCAGTATTCATCTTAGTTCTCCTCTTCCGGGACTTTGTCTTTCAGACAGCTCAGTACAATGGCACCCACAATAAACAGGGCCAGCGTACCGCCACCCACCAGCCATAAGATTTCAGCCGGATAACCGCCATAACCTTCTGCAACAATCGACTTGATAGTTAAGCCTAAAGCCACCAGTAATGATAATGGAGTAATCACGGTTAACAGGAAGTTCCAGCCGGCACCCAGTTTAATACTAGAGTACTGGTTGATATGCGCCTGTAACTGCGACAATAACGGACGACGGAACCACGACACCAGAATAATCGACAGTAAACCACCGCCAACAATACCAATATTATTGGCAAAGTAGTCAATGATGTCGACAAAGGTAATCGCACTATGGGTCGAGAAAATCAGGGTCGAAACAATGGCAGAACCACCGGCAATAATGCTGACCGATTTTTTACGTGACCAGCCTAACTTGTCCTGGAAAGCTGAAATCGGCACTTCTAGAATACTGACCATGGAAGTAATCCCGGCAACGGTCAACGAGGCAAAGAACAGGAAGCCAAATAAGTCGCCGCCTGCGCCCATGCTGGAAATAATTTTCGGGAAGGCAATAAAAGCCAGACCAATACCGCCAGATACCACTTCTTCCACGGTTGAGCCTGAGCTGAACGCCATAAAGCCCAAAGCCGCAAATACCCCGATACCGGCCAGAATTTCAAAAGATGAGTTGGCCAGCGCAACCACCGCACCGGAACCAGTCATATTGGTTTTACGCTTTAAATACGAGGCATAGGTCAGCATGATCCCGAAGCCAACAGACAGCGAGAAGAAGATATGACCAAATGCGGCCAGCCAGACTTTATAGTTGCCCATCGCTTCCCAGTTCGGGGTAAAGAAGGCATTTAAACCTGCGGTTGCACCCGGTAAACGGATCGCCTGAATCACCAGAATCGTGAACAGTACCACCAGTAACGGCATAAAGATTTTATTGGCCAGTTCCACACCACGACGTACACCACCGTAGAGAATGAACATCACCACCGCCCAGACAATCACCAGACCGAAGAATAAGGTCGGTACAAAGCCCAAGGCCAGCCCTTCGCCATTTTGCAAATAGGAATTAAAGAAGAAGGCCTGGGTGTCTGCCCCCCATTTCTGGCCAATTGCGTAGTACATATAACTACCGGCCCAGGACAGAACGCTGGCATAGTAAATCCCGATGACCAAGGTCACCATCACCTGCCACCAGCCCAAGGACTCGCTGTTCATGAGCTTTTTATACGCCAGTGGCGGCGCTTTACGGAACTTATGCCCGACCGCGTAATCTAAATATAATAACGGCAAACCGGCAGCAAAAATTGCCACCAGATACGGCACCAGGAAGGCACCACCACCATTTTCGTAAGCCACATAGGGAAAACGCCAAATATTCCCCAAGCCTACAGCTGAACCAATCGCTGCAATAATAAAGCCTGATCGCGCGGACCAGTTTTCACGATTTCCTGACATAAAACACCTAAACCTAGATGCTTTTTTCACTGCTTTTTATGTGGTTTTCTCGCAAGCAAAAAAGCACCATGCAATATTAATCTTGAGTGTTTGATTTAGCCTTGACCTTTTGGGTACTGGTTTCTAAATGACAAACAGGGAGTGGATGACGAAAACTTGCTTAAAGTGCATCGTGAAGACTCCCTTTTATATGGTTCAACAATACTCACTTTTAAAAAATTATTCTGTAATTTCTGCTCCAAATCTTGGGTTTTTATAATCTATCCTGATTCAACCGCTCAATTAATCAGCTTATTTATTGTACAATTTTGGTTATGAATTACCAAACTTTTTGGAATAAATTATGAAGTAAAACTGAAAACTCAATTGCTATCCTTTAAACGGTCATTTATACCCGATGATATAAAATGCCTATCACCTACCCGCACTGCTTTCTTCGGATACTGTATTTCATCAATAGATTGCCGTGATCTATAGATAAGGATGCATCAAGTTCAATATTGCCCTTGATGCATCTCCCAGCGATCAACCCGGTTGATGGATCACCAGCAAACGTTCTTCCTGCATATCACGAATTGCCGATTGAATTCCCTCGCGGCCCAGACCCGAATCCTTGACCCCGCCATACGGCATGTTATCGACCCGGAATGATGGAATATCGTTAATAATCACCCCGCCAACATGCAGCTGGTCCCAGGCATACAGCATCTGCTGCAGATTCTGAGTATAGACCCCGGCCTGCAAACCAAAGCGGCTCTGGTTAATCCGTTCAATGCCCTGCTCAAACTGTTCATACGGCTCCAGAATAGCCACCGGACCAAAAGCTTCATTCTGGTAAATTTCCGATGTTGGCGAAACCTGCTCCAGCAATGTCGGCTCGAACATCACCCCCTGCTGTTCGCCGCCCACCAATACCGTCGCGCCTTCTGCTACGGCCTGATCCAGCCATTTTTTCAGGCGCACGGCTTCGTTCTCTTTAATCATCGGCCCAACCAAAGCGCTGTCCAGACGCGGATCAGCCGCCCGTAATGACTGCAAACGGCTGACCAGTTTATCTTTAAGCTGTGTGTAAATCGCGCGATGCACCAGAATACGCTGCACACTAATACACACCTGTCCGGCATGGTTATAGGCACCGCCAATTAACCGGTCAACCAGCGCATCATTGACCTCGGTATCGGCCTCAATCATCACGGCAGCATTGCCGCCCAGCTCCAGCGTGACCTTTTTACGTCCGGCACGCGCTTTCATATCCCAGCCCACCACATCAGAACCGGTAAAGCTCAGCAGTTTAAAGCGGTCATCGGTGACCAGCACATCGGCCTGCTCACGCGGACAGGGCAATACCGAAAAGGCCCCAGCCGGCAAATCGGTTTCCGCCAGAATCTCGGCAATTTTTAAGGCAGAAATCGGGGTTAGACTGGCCGGTTTTAAAACAAAGGGACAGCCGGCAGCAATCGCGGGTGCAATTTTATGGGCAGTTAAATTCAGAGGAAAATTAAATGGACTGATCAGCGATACCGCGCCAATCGGTACCTGTTTACTGATGCCCTGATAACTGCAAGCCGCGGCAGTTACTGCCAATGGCATCATCCGGCCCTGATCCATCTGGGTTACTGCATCCGCAGCCAGTTGAAAGGTATTGATTAAGCGCTCTACTTCAGCAGCGGCAGCCCTTTTCGGTTTACCGCCTTCAATAATCAGCAGTTCGGTGAGCTCGGCCCGGCATTCCTGAAAACGCTGCACACAATGCAGCAGGATTTTCTGTTTCTGAAACGGTTTTAATGCCGCCATCGCCGCTTCCGCCTGGACTGCGGCCTGAATCGCCTGCTCCAGCGTCTCTGCATCGGCCAGCGCCACACGTGCATAACAGCGCTGCAGATACTTATCTTCGACCTCTAGCCACTGGCCGGTCACATGCGGCTGTCCAGCCAGATATAAAGGATAATCGTGCGGATGATCAGTGTGCGTAGCCATGTGCAGGTCCTCTATTTTTTGCATGATACGTCAATACAATTTATACCAATTCCCGATATGATGCGCCGAGATGTTTCCCGGTTCCATCCTCCACAATAAATTTATTCTGAGAATATACAAGCTCTACAGGGATTTTTATGCGTACACGTCCAGCATTGTGTTTCATCCTCGGTCTTGGCTGTTTTAGCGCCGCGCAGGCCGATATTATTGGTGTTAAAGGTAGCGTCGATTACTGGCATTATGACAGTGACTTATCGAGCGCCTTGGGCCAGCCCGAGATGAAAGATGACTCCAGTTTGTCTTTTGCCTTGGCGGTTGAACATCCAGTACCGTTATTGCCGAATGTCAAAATCAAGCACAGCACACTTGAGGCAGAATCAGAACGTGAAGTTCTGAATGAAAAGATGGAGCGGATCGACCTCGATTATTCCGACTTCATTGTCTATTACGAAATTCTGGACAATATTGTCAGTGCCGATATTGGTGTGGGTGCCAAGGTGCTGGACGGTACCGTGCAGCAGAATTTAACCGAAGTGGAACAGGTCAGTGAAACCTTGCCAATGCTGTATGCCGAAGCCGGGGTGAAACTACCTTTTACCGGTTTAAGTGCCAAAGCCGAAGCCAGCTATGCCAAGTTTGATGATACTGTCATTAGCGATGCGCAGGCAGAACTGAAATATAATTTTATTGATAATTTACTGATCGATGTCGGCCTGAAAGCCGGTTACCGCATTCTAGATGTGGAGCTAAACGAAGGTGATGAACGTAATCTCCAGCTGGATTTTAAAGGTCCTTATCTCGGGCTGGAAGCACATTTCTAAAACAACAAAACATCTTTTTCCCTTTAAACAAAAAGCCTCTACTGAGGCTTTTTGTTGGTTTAGATGAATTACATCAGTTTAGCTATAAGAGCGACTGGCCTTAGACACCACCGGTGGTGTTTCAGTAACCGGCTCTGAGGCTTTCTGGATGCGAATCAGGGCAACTGCAATTGCACCAATCACCGCTGGAATCGCCACCGCCAAGAAATTCAGTTTATGCGGTAATTCCATACCCAATAGCACCCCGATAATAATCGGGCCGACAATTGCACCTACACGGCCGACCGCAGAGGCACAACCAATCCCGGTTGAGCGCACCGCTAGTGGATAATACTGCGCCACAAAGCTGTATAGCAGAATACTACTGCCAATTGCGGAAGCCCCAGCCAGCGCCACCAGTAGGTAAATCACCGGTTGTGGCGAGTTAAAGCCTAATCCAACCAGCGCCACAGCCCCCATCAGGAACATGCCAATAATCACCGGTTTTAAATGGAAACGGTCTGCCAGAATCCCGCCGCCAATGGTGCCAATTACTGCGCCAATATTCATCGACATCAGGAACATCAGGCTGCTACCCAGCGAGTAACCAGCGGCCATCATTAGTTTTGGTAACCAGCTGCCCAGTGCATAGACCATCAATAAACACATAAAGAAGCAGCACCAGAACAATAAGGTACTCATGCCACGGTTTTGCTTAAATAAGACGGCAATAGAGGCATCCGGCACCTGTACTTCATTTAAGACCAGTTGAGTCTGCGCACTGACTTTTTCTTCTGGCGTGATTTTCTGGATAATCTGGCGCGCTTTTTCATCCTGCTGTTTTTTCACTAAAAAGGTCAATGATTCAGGTAAAAACTTCCACAAGATCGGTAACAGTAACAGTGGAATACCCGCGATATAGAACATGATTTCCCAGCCAAAACTTGGAGTTAACCAGGCACCCAGTAACGCAGCCATAATACCGCCGACCGCATACCCACTAAACATGGTGGTCACCAAGGTACTGCGCAGTTTCTGTGGTGCATATTCAGAGGTTAAGGCCACCAGATTCGGTAATACTCCGCCAATTCCTAAACCGGCAATAAAGCGCAAAATTCCGAATTCAGTCGGGTTAGATGCGAAACCGCCCCAGAAGGTAAAACCGCTAAATAAGGTCACACAAATTAAAATGACATTTTTACGGCCAATCTTATCAGCCAGCATGCCAAAAAACATGGCACCGAACATCATTCCGGCCAGGGCAGTACTGGCCAACATGCCTGCTTGCACAGCAGTCATATTCCATTCTTGCATCAGTAGTGGTAGGGCTACGCCATTAATCGCCAGGTCATAACCGTCAAAGATGACTACAAATAAACACCAGAGTACGACGTTTAAATGAAAAGGTTTGAACTTCGCCTTGTCCACTACAGCATTCACATTCATTGTTGTTGCTGTCATTAATCCTCACCTCCAATTGTGAGATTTTATTCTTAATATGAAAAAATGAACAATCATTCACTTTTGTCTATAAAATGAATGATTATTCATTTTTTGTCTATGGATAAAAGGTCTAAATGATAAATTTTTCTTAAAAATCAGATTTGATTTAGCAATAAAGCTCAATTTCAGAGCAGAAAATTTAGTTATAAATCTTACAATTAGTGGAAACTTATTCTATTTTTTAAAATTTTTATATTACAAAACAGTGAAATAAAAGCTTCATCATTGCAATTTTTAAGACAGGCTTAAATGACAACTTCTACCACACAAATTTGCAAATAAATGTAAAAATTGTGTCATAAAACCTAAAAAGCACTATCTAAGTCGTAGATGTAGAAACTAGAAATTACGCCCATAAAAAAATCCCCCTAGCTTTTGCTTGGGGGATTTTGAATAATGAGCTGGCGATGACTTACTCTCACATGGGTAACCCCACACTACCATCAGCGCTAAGAGGTTTCACTTCTGAGTTCGGGAAGGGAT
>NZ_VPCK01000009.1:0-102259 GCF_013418255.1 Acinetobacter sp. YH12155 | reverse complement strand
GAATAATTCAAGTGAATTTGTTTGAAAGAAGAACTTTAAAAGCTTTATTTTCACCCGATAAAATACCCATAAAACAAGAGGAAGCTCAAATGAGCTTCCTCTTGTGAAAAATTGTGGGACAGCAATGATCTTCAGGATGCTTTTTTTACGCCTGGGATTTCATTTTTTCAGTAGATGGATGAAGAGGCAATTATGAAGAGATTCGACAGAAAAATTACACAGCGTTGACCAAAATTAGCATTTTGACACCTGTGCCCTCCACGATCTTTTCTCAAAGTTTTTCTACATTAAAGTCAAGACAAATTGAATGTGCTCTTTGGAGTGTAACCATGAAGATCAACAAAATTTTATTGAGTACAGTACTGGCCAGCTCAGCGCTTATGATGGGTACAGCACACGCCGACAACAACACCCGTGTCGCAGTAGGTTCCGCTTTAGGTGGTGTGGTCGGTGCAGCCATTGGCCAGCAAATGGGCGGCTCAACCGGTGCGTTAATTGGTTCTGCCTTGGGTGGTGCCGGTGGTGCAGCAGTCTCTGCCGATAAACGTGACCGCAATGGTGCAGCCATTGGTGCCGCTTTAGGTAGCGCTGGTGGTTATAGTGTCGGTAAAAACATGGCCGGCAGCAATGGTGGTTATATTGGCGCAGCCTTAGGTGGTGGTGCCGGTGCAGTATTAGGCACCAAAGTCAGCGAAGATCGCCGTTATGATGACCGTTATGACCGTCGCTACGACAGCCGTGGCTACCGTTACAACGACTATCGTTATAATGACCGTTACCGCGGTGATAATGGCCTGCATCTGGGTCATTATAAAAACGGGAAACGCCGTTAATTTCAAAGTTCAAAATCTGAACCTATCACAAGCACCTTCGGGTGCTTGTGTTGTTTTACACGATGAAACCTTATATCGAAAAAAAACGATATACAAACATCGCGACACAACGTATGCTGTGAGCCATAGATATGTGAATAGAGAACGCCAATGCGCAGTTTAAAAGACACACAATTTTCCATTCTGGAACTGGCACCGGTTCGTGACGATAAAACCATTCAATTTTCCCTGCATCATGCGCTAGAGCTGGCGCAACGGGCAGAAAAACTGGGCTATGCCCGCTTCTGGCTGGCTGAACATCATAATATGGACGGCATTGCCAGCTCGGCCACAGCGGTGCTGCTCGGCTACATTCTGGCCAACACCCAAACCTTAAAAGTCGGCTCTGGCGGGATTATGTTGCCCAACCACGCCCCTTTAGTGGTGGCAGAACAGTTCGGTACACTGGCTACACTCTATCCGGACCGGATTGAGCTGGGTCTTGGTCGTGCGCCCGGCACTGATCAGACCACCATGCGTGCCTTGCGCCGTGGCCGTCAGGAAACTGAAGACCAGTTCCCGCAAGATGTGCTGGAAATTCTGCACTATTTCAAAGAACCTGAACCGCAGCAACGCATTGTAGCGACGCCGGGACAAGGCACCCATGTTCCGGTCTGGTTACTCGGTTCCAGCCTGTTTAGTGCCCAGCTGGCAGCCCGATTGGGTCTGCCCTACTCGTTTGCCTCACACTTTGCGCCGCGGATGCTCGGTCAGGCCATTCAGCTGTATCGGGATAACTTCCAGCCGTCTGAATATCTAGATCGGCCTTATGTATCGATGGGCGTGCCAACGGTCGTGGCGGCCACCGATGAAGAAGCGCAGTTTTTGGCCACCAGTGCCTATCAGCGGGTTTTAGGTTTAATGCGTGGTCAGAGCCTGAAACTGAAAGCGCCAGTCGCCAGCATGGACGGTTTATGGTCACCGGCTGAAAAAATGTCGGTGGATAACTTCTATGCCATGGGTCAAATTGGCTCACCTTCGACTGTTAAAGCCGGCTTAGAACAGTTGTTGAGCCGTTATGAGGTCGATGAGTTTATCTTTACCTGTGATGTCTATGACACTGAAAAACGTCTGCAAAACTTTGACTACCTGATGCAGCTCAAATAAGTTTCATCGAGCTGTAATGGAGCCTGTAAACCGTGTGGATTTACAGGCTTTTTTTATTGTGACGGTGAATCTATTCTCGCCCCATCCTGCACTGATATTTTCGTCACCGTGACCGAAATGACTGGCCAGATAGTTAAAGCGCTTTACCTTCCAGCAAGAGCTGACTAAAAATAGAGTAAAACATCTAAATTGATAAAACCAAGAATGAAAGGATGCCCTCATGGTCGTTAAACAGCAGGATACCGGCAAAAGCGTTTTTGAAAATTGTGCAGCAGACTTTCATGCCTTTCAGGGGCTTTGCATCAGTGCCAAAGACAGCAAACAGCATGACTTCAGTCAACGCAGCGTGGCGATTATTGGTGCCAATCAGGACAGTGTCTCGCAGCTGGACAAAATTGCCCAGGTCGCCAGTCAGGTTAAAGTCTTTCAGATTGAACCGCATTTTGTATTACCGAGTACCGAACGCGGTATCCATCGTTTAATCAGCCATCCGCTGGTATTTAAAAACCGCCGGCTGTTTAACAACCGGGTCAAGAATATTCTGGCCTTGCGCTTTTTAGATGCGCAGGTGGTAGATACCTGGCTAAAACGTCAGCTGACCCCGAATATTGCCGATACCCAGCACGCCTATTTTAAATCGGACAGTTATTATGCTGCGCTGCAACGTGACAACTGTCAGTTAATTACCTGGCCCATTGCCCGAATTGCAGAACACAGTATTTATACCATTGATGGCAGTGAATATAAGGTCGATGTGATTATTACGACTCACCGTAATCCGGAAAAGTAAATACAGGTACAAGTAAATTAAAAGAGCGGTAAATTAAGAGAAAAGTGTTATTAATTTTCAAGCCGATGAGAGCAATGGATGAAACAGGATTTTAGACCGTTTTTTTAGTTTTTTAATTTATTTTCAGTCTAATATCCACTGGAATACTGCAGCCTGCAGTATTCCAGTTTTAATAACAATTACTTAACCAATACGACGTTTTAGACCGGTCATTTGCAGGACACGGGTGGAAATTTCTTCAATCGACATTTCAGACACATTCAGGTATTTAATACCTTCAGAAATATAAATGCCTTCAATGGCACGTAATTCCATCTGGCACTGGTTAAAGCTGGCATAACGGCTATTGGCTTTACGTTCGGTACGAATTGCCACCAGACGCTCGGCATCAATCATCAAACCGAATAATTTATGTTTGTGTGGACGCAGCACAGCTGGCAAACGGTTATCATCCAGATCTTCTTCGGTCAGTGGATAGTTGGCCACACGTATACCAAACTGTAATGACAAATAAATCGAGGTTGGGGTTTTACCAGAACGGGATACGCCAATGAGAATCAGATCAGCTTTGTCATAGTGACGGGTACGTGCGCCATCATCATTGTCCAAAGCAAAATGCACCGCATCAATACGTGCCTTATATGACTCAGAATCTGTCACTGCGTGAGTTTGTCCAACCAAGGTGGTTGGTGGTGTACCCAATTCCTCTGAAAGCTTGCTAATTAAGCCTTCGAACACATCTAGGTTAATCGCTTTTGCAGTGTTAATAATGTCACGCACATATTGATCTACTAGCGTGTCAAAAACCAAAGGCAGTTGACCATCTTGCTGTGCACGCGCATTAATCTCAGTCACCACATTCATTGCCGCTTCTTCAGACGTAATATAAGGATGAATGTGAATATCAAAGTCTACATTTGGAAACTGCGCTAAAAGGGAGTGTCCCAAGGTTTCGGCTGTAATTGCGGTTCCATCGGAAATAAAGAACACACTCCGCTTAATTTGTTTACCTTCGGACATTAAAATTCTCCTTAAACATTTGTCTTAGTGCTATATAATCTTTATAGTAAACTGATCTTACATGACTGTCGCTTAGTTAAATCAAAAAGCTAAGCATATTCAATATAATTTCATGCCAAGATAGTGATTAATACTGCAAAAGTGGAGTAATAACTTTGGAAGCGCGCGTAATTGGTCTAGAAAAATTAGGGAAACACGACGTTGAGCTCGTAGGTGGGAAAAACTCATCTCTGGGCGAAATGATCAGCCATTTGTCTAATGCTGGCGTCTCTGTACCAGGTGGCTTTGCGACAACGGCTCAAGCTTATCGTGAATTTCTCGAGCAAAGTGGCCTAAACGCTAAAATTCAAGCCGAGCTTAAAACGTTAAATGTAGATGACGTCAATGCTCTTGCTGAGACAGGCGCAAAAATCCGTCAATGGATTGTCGACACTCCGCTTACGGCAGAACTTGAAAAAGAAATCCGCGATGCTTTCGCAGAACTTTCTAACGGCAACCCTGACATCGCGGTTGCCGTTCGTTCATCTGCTACCGCAGAAGATTTGCCAGATGCTTCTTTCGCGGGTCAACAGGAAACTTTCCTGAACATCCGTGGCATCGACAACGTCCTGATTGCCATTAAAGAAGTATTTGCCTCTTTGTACAACGACCGCGCAATTTCTTACCGTGTACACCAAAACTTTGACCATGATGTTGTTGCCCTGTCTGCTGGCGTACAACGCATGGTGCGCTCAGAAACAGGTGCCGCAGGTGTAATGTTCACCCTGGATACAGAATCTGGTTTCCGTGATGCAGTCTTTATTACGGCTTCTTACGGTCTGGGTGAAATGGTGGTACAAGGTGCGGTCAACCCGGACGAATTCTATATCTCTAAGCCACTGTTAAGAGCAGGTAAACACGCAGTTCTACGTCGTAACCTCGGTTCTAAACACCAGAAAATGATTTATGGTGAAGAAGGTGCGGCTGGTAAATCTGTGGTTGTGGTTGATGTTGAAAAAGCCGACCGTCAACAGTTCGCCTTAAACGATCACGAACTGCAAGAACTGGCAAAACAGGCGTTAATCATTGAAGAGCACTATGGTGCACCAATGGACATCGAATGGGCCAAAGATGGTGATGACGGTTTAATTTACATTGTTCAGGCGCGTCCGGAAACAGTGAAAAGCCGTCAAAACGTGGGCACCATGGAACGCTACCTGCTGAAACAACGCGGCACTGTGTTGTGTGAAGGCCGTTCAATTGGTCAGCGTATCGGTTCTGGTAAAGTTCGCATCGTAACCTCGATTAAAGAAATGGACAAAGTCCAAGACGGTGATGTACTGGTTTCTGACATGACCGACCCGGATTGGGAACCAGTGATGAAACGTGCCGCTGCCATTGTCACGAACCGTGGTGGTCGTACCTGTCACGCTGCGATTATTGCGCGTGAATTAGGTGTTCCTGCAATTGTGGGTTGTGGTAATGCCACTGAAGTCTTGACTGACGGTCAGGAAGTGACAGTATCTTGTGCTGAAGGTGATACCGGTTTCATTTACGAAGGTGCTTTAGATTTTGAAGTACAACGTAACTCAATCGAGTCGATGCCTGCGCTGCCGTTCAAGATCATGATGAACGTGGGTAACCCGGACCGTGCATTTGACTTCGCGCAAATTCCAAACGAAGGCATTGGCCTGGCACGTCTTGAGTTCATCATTAACCGTATGATTGGTGTGCATCCAAAAGCACTACTGAATATTGACAGCTTGCCACGTGAAACACGTGCAGCCGTAATGGCACGTACTGCGGGTTATACTTCTCCAGTTGAATTCTATGTGGAAAAACTGGTGGAAGGTATTTCAACGCTGGCAGCCGCGTTTGCAGACAAGCCAGTCATCGTGCGTATGTCTGACTTCAAATCAAACGAATATGCCAACCTGATTGGCGGTAAGTTATACGAGCCGGAAGAAGAAAACCCGATGCTAGGCTTCCGTGGTGCAAGCCGTTATGTATCAGACAACTTCCGTGACTGCTTCGAGCTTGAATGTCGCGCACTGAAAAAAGTCCGTGATGAAATGGGCTTAACCAACGTACAAATCATGATTCCATTTGTACGTACTGTGGCTGAAGCGAAACGTGTGATGGAACTGCTGGCACAAAATGGCCTGAAACGTGGTGAAAATGGTCTGAAAGTGATCATGATGTGTGAATTACCAACCAACGCCCTGTTGGCTGAGCAATTCCTTGAACACTTCGACGGTTTCTCAATCGGTTCAAACGACTTGACCCAGTTAACCCTTGGTTTAGACCGTGACTCAGGTATTGTTTCTCACCTGTTTGATGAACGTGATGCAGCGGTAAAAGCCCTGCTGTCGATGGCGATTCATGCTTGCCGTAAAGCCGGTAAATATGTCGGCATCTGTGGTCAAGGTCCATCTGACCACCCTGACCTGGCAAAATGGCTGATGGAACAAGGGATTGAATCTGTATCGCTGAACCCAGACTCAGTATTAGACACCTGGTTCTTCCTTGCTGAAGAAAAAGCTCAACAAGCTTAATAAAACATGTTAAAAAAGACCCATTCATTGGGTCTTTTTTATTTATAGATTTGAGATTTAAACTTTATGCAGATTTACTTGGCACGAAATAATCAACAAGCCGGTCCATATACCCTGGAGCAAGTAAACCAGATGCTTGCCAGCCAGCAAGTGTTACTGACAGATCTTGCATGGCATCAAGGGATGACAGAATGGAAAGCTTTAGGTGAGCTCACCCAAGGTAAACTTGTATATCAACCTGAAGGCTACGAGCCTGCGCCGGCCGCACCGGAAGCATCACCGTTTCAGCAGCCGCAGAATACTGCCAGCTATAACAATTCAAGCCTGAACCAGCCGCAAGCAAAAGCCACTCAAACCGAACTGGCCTCTATCGGCACCCGTGCACTGGCGAAAATTATTGACCTCTTGCTGTGGTTACCGGCTGCCGCCATTCCATCTTTCTTTTTAACGCAGGACCAGTTTGGTCAACTGTCTGAACTGCAACAGAAAATGCAGTCAGCCACCAGCTCTGATCAGGCCGTGCAATTACAGTCAGAACTGTTTCGCCTGATTCCTGCCGATGCCTGGCAAATGATGGCTATTTACCTGCTGATTATGCTCGGGATTCAGGCGTTTCTGCTGGCCAAAAGTGGACAGAGTATTGGTAAACGTTTAACCAAAATCAAGATTGTCGATGCTGAAGACCACAGCAAAGTAGGCCTGACCCGCGTATTTGCCCTGCGTACCCTGGTTTTCATTATTTTGAATCTGTTATTCATGCCGTTTATTACAATTGCCGATTATATCTTCGCTTTGGGTGAAAAACGTCAGACCTTGCATGACAAACTGGCCAAAACCAAAGTCGTAAAGCAAGAAAAATAAAAGATCAAAAAAGGGATGAAATTTCATCCCTTTTTTATTCATTACATTGATATACAAATAAAAATATTTCGTAAAAAAGTTAATTCCGAGTGACAGAATCGGTTTTTATTACAGTCATTTAAAGCCGCTTTTTGAGTAGCTTAGTTTGTCGATATCAGGCATAATGCCCTACAACGTAGCGGTGTATCATGATTGACAAGGATTTTTGCGTCAAAAAAATACTTATCAATCATGCGACACTATAATCGCTATCCCATAATTAAATTAGGGAATGGGACTCTTCACCGAGGTTGTAAAATGAGACAAACGATTTTAGCTGTATTGTCTTTATCTACGATGGCTGCACTCTTAACCGGGTGTGGTGGTGATATGGTACTTCTAAACTCGCAAGGTCCAGTTGCTGAAGGTCAATCGAACTTGATGATGACTGCGATCTACTTGATGCTATTAGTGGTGATTCCTTCAATCATCATGGCATTATGGTTTGGTTGGAAATATCGCGCATCAAATAAAGATGCAGACTATAAACCAACATGGGCACACTCTACTGCGATTGAAATCGTGGTTTGGGGTATCCCGGTTATTATTATTGGTATTTTAGCTTGGTTAACTTGGTGGGGTTCCCACAAGTATGACCCATACCGTCCAATCGAGTCAGATAAGGCTCCATTAACTGTTCAGGTTATTGCCGAACAATTCAAATGGATCTTCATCTACCCAGAACAGAACATTGCGACTGTTAACGAAATCCGCTTCCCAGAGCAAACGCCGGTAAGCCTTCGTTTAACATCTAACTTTACAATGAACTCGTTCTTTATCCCTGCATTGTCTGGTCAGATTTATGCAATGGCGGGTATGCAGACTCACCTGAATATATTAGCGAACAGCACTGGTCAATACCGCGGCTTCTCATCTAACTACTCAGGTTACGGTTTCTCTCAAATGCGCTTCCTTGCTCACTCTGTAACTGAAGCTGATTTTGATCAATGGGTAACTGCGGTTAAAGCCGGACAAGGCACAACGATCAATCCTGAAGCTGTTCAAAAAACAGTTCTAGATCAAGCTGAATTTGCATCTTTACGTGACGGTAACCGTTCACAGAAACAAATTGATGCAATGGTTCGTAACGCGAAAACAGAACTAGAGAAAAAACTTGCTGCAACTGCTGAAGCAGAAGGTCCTTATAAGACTCAGCCACATCCTGTGACTTATTACTCTTCTGTAGAGCAAGGCTTGTTTGAATCTGTGATCAATAAATACATGAGTAACTATCATGGTGCAGACCATTCAGCTCAAGCTGAAACTGCGCTTGAAGCGCCTGCTTCAGAAGCTCATGTAAACGTTGAACATGCGACTGCTTCTGTAGAGGAATAAGACATGTTTGGTAAGTTAGGACTAGATGCAATTCCGTACGATCCAATCGTACAGGCTACAGTTGTAATGATGATCCTGGGCGGTCTCGTTCTTGTTGCGGGTATTACCTACTTCAAGAAATGGGGTTACCTGTGGAATGAATGGTTCACATCTGTAGACCATAAAAAAATTGGTATCATGTATATCATCGTGTCTGTGGTCATGCTGCTGCGTGGTTTCGCCGATGCGATCATGATGCGTCTTCAGCAATTCCTTGCACGAGGTGGTGGCGAAGGTTATTTACACCCTGAGCACTACGACCAGATCTTCACCGCACACGGTGTGATCATGATCTTCTTCGTGGCAATGGGTCTTGTAGTAGGCTTGATGAACATCTCTGTACCTTTACAGATTGGTGCTCGTGACGTTGCCTTCCCATTATTAAACTCTTTAAGCTTCTGGCTGTTCGCTGGTGCTGCGGGTCTAATCATGGTTTCACTTGCAATTGGTGAGTTCGCTGCAACAGGCTGGATGGCTTATCCTCCACTGTCAGGTATTGAATACTCTCCAGGCGTAGGTATGGACTACTACATCTGGGCATTACAGATCTCCGGTTTAGGTACGCTTCTAACGGGTGTTAACTTCTTCGTTACCATCATCAAGATGCGTGCGCCTGGCATGAAATTAATGGACATGCCGATCTTTACCTGGACATCTTTATGTACAGCGGTACTGATCATTGCTTCATTCCCAGTGTTAACTGCAACAATTGCAATGTTAACGCTTGACCGTTACTTCGGTTTCCACTTCTTTACAAACGACATGGGTGGTAGCCCAATGTTGTATGTAAACCTGATCTGGACTTGGGGTCACCCTGAAGTTTATATCTTGGTATTACCAGCATTTGGTATTTACTCAGAAGTTGTTGCGACGTTCTCTCGTAAAACGTTGTTCGGCTACAAATCAATGGTGTATGCAACTGTAGCAATTACTGTATTGTCTTTCGTTGTATGGGTTCACCACTTCTTTACCATGGGTGCAGGTGCCAACGTTAACGCGTTCTTCGGTATCATGACCATGATTATTGCGATCCCGACGGGTGTGAAAATCTTCTCTTGGTTATTCACCATGTACAAGGGCCGCATCACCTACACAACTCCAATGCTGTGGACACTTGGCTTCCTAGTGACTTTCGGTATCGGTGGTTTAACAGGTGTATTAATGGCAGTTCCACCAGCGGACTTCCTGGTACACAACTCTTTATTCCTGATCGCTCACTTCCATAACGTAATTATTGGTGGTGTAGTATTCGCGATGTTCGCAGGTATCATTTTCTACTGGCCAAAAATGTTTGGTTGGAGACTGAATGAAACTTGGGGTAAAGCTGCATTCTGGTTCTGGTTCTTAGGTTTCTACTTTGCGTTCATGCCGCTGTATATCCTTGGTTTCATGGGTATGACGCGTCGTCTGAACACATATGACAACCCAGATTGGGACCCATATGTCATGATCGCGATGGTGGGTTCGGTAATGATTGCCATTGGTATTGCATGCTTCTTAATGCAAATCATTGTTGGCTTCTTGCAACGTAACCAGCGTCTTGACCACACTGGCGACCCTTGGGATGGCCGTACCCTTGAATGGGCGACTTCATCTCCTGCTCCGTTCTATAACTTTGCGCATCTTCCAAAGATCAATGGTATTGATACTTTCTGGACTGACAAAGAGAATGGCGTAGCTTACGCGAAACCAGCGAAGTACGAAGACATCCACATGCCAACCAACCGTGCTGCGGGCTTTGTGATTGCTATGTTTATCACAGTAATGGGCTTTGCACTTATCTGGCACATCTGGTGGTTAGTAGTTGTAACGTTTATCGCGTCTATCATTTCGTTCATCGTGAGCTCGTTCACGAAGAAAGTGGACTACTATGTTCCTGCAGCAGAAGTAGAACGCATTGAAAACGAACGTTATGCCTTACTTGAAAAACACTTGAAGAAGGACTAAGACAATGGCTGAGGTACTTCATCACGACAACCACGGACACGATGAGCATCATCATCACGATGATACTGACATCACTGTCTTTGGTTTCTGGACTTACTTGATGAGTGACTTGATCATTTTCGGTACACTCTTCATTGCATTCGCTGTATTAAGCAGCCACGTTCCAGTTGGTACTCCAAGTGCAAAAGATCTTTTTGGCGAGTCTTTAGGTTTCGTTTTAACTGAAACCTTCGCCCTGCTGATCTCTTCAGTAACCTTTGGTTTTGCAGTTCTGGCTGCATACAAAAAAGATGTTGCTAAAGTTTTAACTTGGTTAGGCATCACATGGATCTTCGGTGCGATCTTTATTGGCATGGAACTATATGAGTTCAATCATTTAGTTCACGCTGGTCATGGCCCAAGCGTTAGTGCGTTCTTATCTGCGTTCTTTACTTTAGTTGGTACGCACGGTATTCACGTTACTTCTGGTCTGGTATGGATGATCGTGTTAATGATTCAAATCAAGAAATATGGTTTGACTCTACCTAACATGCGTCGTCTTGCTTGCCTAAGCTTGTTCTGGCACTTCCTTGACATCGTATGGATCTGTGTATTCAGCGTCGTTTACTTGATGGGAGTTCTATAATGGGTCACGATCACAACGCTGCTGGCGCATCACACGGTAACTTCAAGCAGTACTCTGTTGGCTTTATCCTGTCTGTTATTTTAACCGTTATTCCTTTTGGTATGGTTATGGCAGGTGGTTTTAGCCGCAGTCTGCTGGTCACAGTTATTGCGATTACTGCGGTTGCTCAGGTTCTTGTACAGTTAGTTTACTTCCTGCACATGAACTCGTCTTCAGAACAACGCTGGAACGTGATTGCGTTTATTTATACAATCCTCTGTATCGCTATTCTGTTAGTCGGTTCAGTATGGATTATGAACTACCTTCACTACAACATGATGATCTAAACTGGTTGTCATGCTGAAAAAGTATTTATTCCTGACTAAGCCAGGAATTCTCTTCGGTAACTTCGTTACCACTTTGGGTGGCTACTTTGTAGCCACTCAAGGTTCTGTAGATTTCCTTCTCCTGCTTCTTACCCTTCTGGGCACTACCCTGGTAGTGGCATCTGGATGTGTGGTTAATAACGTAATTGACCAAGACATCGACCAAAAAATGAAACGTACACAAAATCGTGCGATGGTAAAAAAAACCATTTCAGTTCCGGTTGCTTTAGCGTTTGCTTTGGTACTGGGTGTACTGGGTTTTAGTATTTTATGGTTTGGGGTAAATGCGTACGCTTTCCTTTTTGCCGTGATTGGTTTTGTGGTTTATGTCGGCTTTTATAGCTTATGGACCAAACGCACCACCATTCATCAGACCATTATTGGTAGTATTTCGGGCGCAAGTCCACCAGTCATTGGTTATACTGCGGTTGCAAACCAGTTTGACCTGGCTGCCCTGCTTATTTTTCTGGGCTATGCACTGTGGCAAATGCCGCATTCCTGGGCGATTGCCATTTACCGCTTCGATGACTACAAAAATGCAGGTATTCCAATTTTACCTGTGGCGCGTTCTGTGTATCGCACCAAAGTAGAGTCGCTAATTTATGTGATTCTGTTTACAGTGGTCATGAATGCCTTATTTGTATTTGGATATGCCAACTGGTTATATCTGCTGATTTTAAATGCCCTGTGTATTTACTGGCTGTACATTGCCATCCTCGGCTTTAAAGCAGAAAATGATCAGCTGTGGGCAAAACGCTTCTTCCTGTTCTCTGTAATTTTAATTACCGTGATCAGTTTAAGCTTCAGCATTACTGCGCAAGCTCCTGCAAATTCAATCATCCTCTTTTAAAAGATAGAGCCCTCTCTATCTTTTAAGATGGGACTCCCCTTTCTGCTTCCGGTTTTCTTTTCTTCGATCTCTTTTTCTGATTTATAGCTACTTACTCTCTATTAGTAAGCTTATTACCATAATTCCCCCACCTCACTCTTTTGTTGAAATAAGTGATCAAGCTCTTTGTTCAATGGCTTGTATTTCGTTAGCAAAAGCACTAAAATTCACGCTTCGCAATTTTGCGACACAACCCTGGTTGTGACTCCTTGCTTCTGGCTATTTGGTCAGGGGCTGCATAAACCGTAAGGAGCTGACAATGCGTCACTACGAAATCGTACTTTTGGTACACCCAGACCAAAGCGATCAAGTTGTGGGTATGGTAGAACGTTACCTGACTCACATCAAAGAAGCTGAAGGTCAAATTCACCGTTTAGAAGATTGGGGCCGTCGTCAATTGGCTTACCCAATTAACAAAATTCACAAAGCGCACTACATTTTAATGAACGTTGAATGTGGTCAAACGACTCTTGATGAACTTGAAGAATTGTTCCGTTATAACGACGCGATCCTTCGTAGCTTAATCATCCGTCGTGAAAACGCTATCACTGAAGAGTCTTTACTGGCTAAGAGTGCTGAAGAAAAACGTGCGCGTAAAGCTCAACGTGAAGAAGCACAACAAGTTAACCAAGACTCTGCTGAAGCATAAGGAGAACATCAATGGCACGTTTTTACCGTCGTCGCAAGTTCTGCCGCTTTACAGCTGAGAACGTTACGTACATCGACTACAAAGATATCGATACTTTAAAACAGTACATCACTGAAAACGGCAAGATCGTTCCTAGCCGTATTACAGGTACTAAAGCTCGTTACCAACGTCAATTAGCGCTTGCGATCAAACAAGCTCGCTACTTAGCGTTGATCCCTTACACTGACAATCATAAGTGAGGTTGAGCTGTGGATATTATCTTATTACAACGCATTAAAAACCTTGGTAAATTAGGCGATAAAGTATCAGTTAAAGCTGGTTACGGCCGTAACTTCCTTATCCCTCAAGGTAAAGCAGTTGCTGCGACTGAAGCAAACACTGCTGCTTTTGAAGCTCGTCGTGCTGAACTTGAGAAGCAAGAAGCTGAAGTATTGGCTGCTGCTCAAGCACGTGCTGACCAACTGAACGAAGTAAATATCGTAATCACTGCGAAAGCGGGTGACGAAGGTAAATTATTCGGTTCAATCGGTACTCGTGACATCGCTGACGCGTTAACGAACGCTGGTTTAGAAGTAGACCGTTCAGAAGTTCGTTTACCAAACGGTGCGCTTCGTCACACTGGTGAATTCAACATCGCAATCCAATTGCACCATGATGTTGTTGCTGAAGTTCTCGTTACTATCGTATCTGAGTAATTTCTCGCAAGAAAAAAGGGCATGCCTTGGCATGCTCTTTTTTTATTTCTGTAAAAATCTCCTCACCTTTTTGTAAGCTATCCGTTCTTAAAATCTGCTCGCTTTTTTTGCCAGAGCGCGTATGATTTGTGGTTACACCGTTTATTGAATTCATGCTATAAGACCACCGGTTTTATTTGGTATTCATCGTATTAAAATCAGGGAATTATATGTCACAGGCGCTGGCCAACACCAAACCAACTCCAGTCAAAACAGAGAGTTCCAGCAACGATTCCGGTGCGCTCAAAGAGTTTCGCACCCCGCCGCATAACCTGGCCATTGAGCAGGCCGTTCTGGCTGCCCTCATGACCGTGGCCGAATCACTGGAACAGGTCGGAGATGTATTACAGGAATCCGATTTCTACGCCACGCGACACAAATATATTTACCGTGCCATTGATACCCTGGCCAAAGAAAACTCCCCTTATGATGCCGTTCTGGTCAATGACTGGCTGATCAAGCACAATCTGCTTGATGCCATTGGTGGTGAAGAATATCTCATGCAGCTGATGGCCGATTCACCATCGAGTTTCTATAACCTGGAAACTTATGCGGCTAAAATTAAAGAGTTTTCGACCTTAAGAAACATGATTAAAGTCAGCTCGGAAATTCTGCAAAATGCCTATGACACCAAAGGCCGCACTGTCAGTGAAATTCTAGACCTCGCTGAAACCAATATTTTCCAGATTGCCGAGCAGCACAATAACAACAAGAAAAATGCCGGTCCGAAAGCCATTAATACCGTCGTGGCCGATGTCTTCGACAAGTTAAATGAACTGTCGCAAATGGATGGCAACATTACCGGTCTGACCACCGGCTTTGTCGAGCTGGACAATAAAACTTCGGGGATGCAAGCTGGCGACCTGATTATTGTTGCGGCCCGTCCGTCAATGGGTAAAACCACCTTTGCCATGAACCTGGTTGAAAGTGTACTGTTCAATAACGACCTGCCGGCGCTGGTTTACTCCATGGAAATGCCAGCCGATTCAATTGCCATGCGTCTGATTTCCTCGTATGGCAAAGTGCATCAGGGGAATTTACGTTCCGGCAAACTCAGCGGCGATGAATGGTCCAAAGTCACCGGCACCATTTTACAGCTACAAGAAAAACATTTATATATTGATGACTCATCAGCACTGCCTCCAACCGAAGTACGTTCGCGTGCACGCCGAATTGCCAAACAGCACGGCGGCAAACTCGGCTGTATCATGGTCGACTATTTGCAGCTGATGAAAGTACCGGGCATGGGCGATAACCGTGTCGGCGAGATTTCAGAAATTTCGCGTAGCTTGAAAGCCCTGGCCAAAGAAATGCAATGTCCGGTCATTGCCCTCTCCCAGCTCAACCGCTCGCTGGAAAACCGTCCCAACAAACGCCCAGTAATGTCCGACTTACGTGAATCGGGTGCGATTGAGCAGGATGCCGACTTGATCATGTTCATTTACCGTGATGAGGTCTATAACAAGGAATCTAAAGAAGCCGGTACTGCCGAAATTATTATTGGTAAACAGCGTAACGGCCCGATTGGTACCGTGCGTCTGGCGTTTGAAGGCCAATACACCCGCTTTAGTAACCTTTCCCCTGAGTTTTATGCTCAGTACGATGATGATGAATAATTCAGCCATCATTGCCTTTCCATGACCCTGTAGGAGTAAATAAGGGTGCGCCAAGCTACAGTTTATATTGATCGCGCTGCGCTTCAATATAATTTAAACCGTGTCAGACAACTTGCCCCAACTGCCAAAATTGTCAGTATGGTCAAAGCCAATGCTTATGGACATGGCGTTAAAGACTGCTTAGCAGCCTTACAAGACAGCGATGCCTTTGGTGTCGCCTGTTTACAAGAAGCACTGGAAATTCGTGAACTGGGGTTCCAGCAACCCATCACCCTGATTGAAGGCGTGTTCACTAAAGATGAAATGCCAATTGTCATTGAACGGAATATCGAGATTGTGGTGCATCAGCCTGAACAGGTTACATGGCTCATTGCGCACAAAGATGCCTATATCTCTAAAAATCTGAAAGTCTGGGTTAAGCTCAACAGCGGCATGAACCGTCTGGGCTTTAAACTTGAGGTGATTAAAGAGGTCATTCAGCAATTAAAATCGGCCGGCTTTACCTGTGTTCTGGCGATGCACTTTGCCAATGCAGATGCTGATCATCCACTGAATGATGAACAGATCCGTCAGTTTCTGGAAGTAAAAAACGACTGCGCACCGATTTTAGCTTCGTGCTGTAATTCTGCTGCTATTTATAAATATCCGGAACTGCATTTTGATTTTGTCCGTCCCGGCATCATGCTTTATGGCGCAACTCCGTTTGCAGACCGAGATATTTATGCACTAGATTTAAAACCGGTGATGACCTTTAGCGCAGAAATTATTGCCTTAAATGAGATTCAGGCCGGTGAACAGGTTGGTTATGGCTCGACCTTTACTGCCGATAAAGCTATGCAACTGGCTATTGTGTCCATTGGCTACGGTGATGGCTATCCACGTGCCTTCTTTGCGCAGAATTTTGTCGCCATTAAAGGCCAAAAAGCAGCTGTAGTCGGTCGTGTTGCCATGGATATGATTGCTATTGATGTAACTGGATTGGATGTTCAGTTAGGCACGGAAGTCGAGCTTTGGGGCAAGCAACGATTAGTGGATGATGTCGCAGCAGCCAATGGCACCATTGGTTATGAGCTGTTGTGCCGCTTAACCCAGCGTCCGGACCGTAAAGTTATTTAATCTTTTCAATAAAAGAGAATCTCAATGGAGGTTCTTTTTTTATTCTTTTTATAACGCAGGCAGCAGATTTAAGCCACCTCATCTACCACCGAATGATTTAGCGCCTCATATAGCACCTGAAGCAATCCATCAACCTGTGTGGCATTTAATTGATGCGGTAAAAATTGCGCATGACCGAGTTGCTGAAAATAGGCTTTGATCTCGCTATTACGCATCACATATTTCATGGCCCAATCCTGAAAACGCTGCTGGGCAACATGATTCTCGGTAAAAATTTGGATATTCTGATGACGCGGATCACCAACAATCCCGGCAAAAATTTCCTGAACGGCCTGTTCATCACCTTGCAGACATTGAAAAAAATAACCCTCTGCATAGCACAGCACACCCGATACCTGATGCTGGGTATTAGCATTGCGCGCTTCGATCAGAATATTGCGTAAATCTTGCAGTAAATTTTCAGCCGTCGAGGTACTCTGGCTGGCATAGCAAAGCTGAAACATATTCAAGTCCTTATCATGATCTGTACGAATATTTTTTGATTTTCTTAAGGATTTATCATTCAAGGAAAACTTGATTAAAATAAAGGGACTGAGCTTTTAAGTCAAATAATCTTCGGTTGGCACCGGCAATTCCTGCAACCCGCGTCTTAAGGTATCGGACCACTGCTTGCTGATATTTTCAAAGTACGGGTCTTCTTCGTAAATGCGTTTGCCCAAAGGAATATGCAGGCTGTCTTTATGATAGACCATACAGTCCAGCGGCATCCCCACGGACACATTGGAACGTAAAGTGGAATCAAAAGAAATCAGGCCGCAGCGCAAGGCATCTTCTAATGACATATCGTAACGCAAGGCCCGGTCAAGAATTGGTTTGCCATATTTGCTTTCTCCAATCTGGAAAAACGGCGTATCACGCGTGGCGCAAATAAAATTGCCTTGTGGATAAATATGATACAGCTGCATCGGCTCGCCTTTAATCTGCCCGCCCACCAGCAAATTGCAATAATAATTATGCTGCTCGTCTTTATCGTCAGTGACATCCTGAATGACTTTTTTCAGCAAGCAGCCCACCAATTCTGCCACTTCAAACATGGTTTTGACACTATATAAATGCGGTTCCTGGTTTAAAGTCAGATGATTTTTTAAATGACCGATGACTGCCTGTGTGGTCGCCAGGTTACCCGAGGTCTGAATGGTAATCAGGCGCTCGCCTTCCACGCCAAAGGTATACAGCTTGCGAAATACCGAAATGTGATCGACCCCGGCATTGGTACGCGAATCACTAATAAACACCAGACCATCTTTTAAACGCAGCGCACAGCAATACGTCATAGCATTATCCTTTTAATTGTCATCCATTACTTAGCAGGCCAGAACCTGCACCATGGTCTGCATATGCTCGATGCCGCCTTTTTCTCTTACGCCCCGGACCGGCGCCACATCCCAATAATCCCGCCCGACGGCCAGATAGACATGCGAGTCTGGCTGAAAGGCCAGATTGCTGACATCAAAACAGTACCAGTGCTGTTCTAAAAATACCTCTACCCAGGCATGACTGGCAAGATGTGAACTGTTGCTGCTATATAAATAACCGGAAACATAACGTGCCGGGATGCCTAAAGATTTACACATGGCAATCAGCACATGGGCATGGTCCTGACAGACGCCCTGTTTGGCCTGAAAGGCTTCAATGGCGGTGGTCTGCACCGAAGTTTGGGCCGGACGGTATGGCATATGGCTTAAAATCGCTTCTGACAAACGGATCAGGTTGTCACGATTCACCTGCAACACATACTGCCGTGCAAAACACTGCATTTCAGGGCTGCACAGCGTGCTGGCTGTTGGTTGTAAAAATAGATAGGGATTCAGCTGATCTTGCAGGCCCCATCGCGTCTGCGGACGCAACTCGACAATACCCTGCGCCATAATACTCAGACTTTGATAGCTAAAGCGCTGGGTGCTGGTCATCCAGATATTCTGAAAAGCATCCTGTTTAATCTCGGATTCCCCTGGCACACTAATCGCCCAATGATGAACCTGTTGATGGGCATTGTTCGGCGGGGTCATTTTAATATATTGAATACTGTTACAGGCCGGTGCCGAATAATGATAATGGGTCTGGTGATTAATCATGAGCCTCATGCATCGGCCTCGAACAGTTGCTGGATATGGTCACTAAACTGGTAAAAATGCATGCTGTCGGGCTGCTGCTTCAGCTTCATCCAGATTTCGGGTAAAGAATCCCAGCCGGCTTGGGTCAATAACCCTACCACCACTTCAATATAATAGACCGTGCCCTGAATATCCTGCTTTAAGCGCAATTGCCGGTCCAGTTGCTCGAGATGCTGCCCCAGTTTAAAGAACAGGAAAATATCAGATGCTTCAGCCTCTAAGACTTCATGACAATCTCCAACTACATCACAGATATAGGCTGGATTTTCTTTGGCATTTTTAATGTACTGGTTTAATTCGGCATAGGCATGTGCCGACAAGACCCCGCGTAAATCCTGAATATTATCTTTGGCATACTGAAACTGCTGATGAAAAGAGGCGGGCTGTTCCGGATTTAGAATCAGCTCATTTAAAGATGCCGCATCAAAGGCTGGCAAACAGAAGGCGTGTGCATACTGCAAGGCATCATCATTATATTTAAATGGAAACTGACTGCATAAATACTGGATGCGGGTCAAATAACGACCCAACCAGAAAATCTGCTGTGCATTACGACTCAGTAAAATCACATGATTCTCCTTGGGAGTTGTTATGAATGTAAGGGATCAACCACCCAGGTATCTTTAATGCCACCACCTTGAGATGAATTGACCACCAGCGAACCGGCCTGCATGGCCACACGGGTTAAGCCACCGGGAACAATTTCAGTACGATAAGGCGAGCTGAGCACAAAAGGACGTAAATCAATATGCCGTTCGGCAATGCCCTGTTCGGTTAAGGTCGGACTCACCGACAGATTCAGGGTCGGCTGGGCAATGTAGGCTTGCGGTGCGGCCAGAATTTTCATTTTAAACTCGGCCAGTTGCTCCTCGGAGGCTTGAGGACCAATCAGCATGCCATATCCGCCTGAACCTTGTGCTTCTTTCACTACCAACTGTTCCAGATGTTCCAGCACATAGGCCAGATCATCTGCTTCGCGGCACTGATAGGTCGGGACATTATTTAAGATTGGTTGTTCACCCAAATAGAAATGAATCATTTTATCGACATAAGGATAAATGGATTTGTCATCGGCCACCCCGGTACCCGGCGCATTGGCGATGACGACGTGATGCTGTAAATAGGCCGACATCAGGCCCGGCACACCCAGGGTGCTGTCCGGTCTGAAACAGAGCGGGTCTAAAAATGCATCATCTACCCTGCGATAAATTACATCAACCTGCTGTTTGCCCCGCACCGTTTTCACATAAACCTTGTCATTTAATACAAACAGGTCACTCGATGTTACCAAAGGTACACCCATCTCACGGGCTAAAAATGCATGTTCATAATAGGCATTGTTATAGCGCCCCGGGGTCAGCACCACAATAAAAGGCTGATCGACATAGGCATTTTCGGCCAGAATTTCTTTTAAAAGCTGCGGATAATGCTCGATGCCCTGAATATTATTCTGCTGATACAGCTGGGGAATCAGTTTCTGGCTAATCTTACGGCTTTCCAGCATATAAGACACACCCGATGGCGTTCTTAAATTGTCTTCCAGCACAAAAAATTCACCGTGCTGATCACGAATAATGTCAATGCCACTAATCTGACTATAGACCTTACCCTTCAGACCATGACCAAGCATATGTGGCTGATAGGCTTCGTGGGTCAGCACCTGCAGTTCCGGTACAATGCCAGCTTTTAGAATATCCTGTTGATGATAAATATCATGTAAAAACAGATTTAGCGCCCGGGTACGCTGGGCACAGCCCAAGGCCACTGTATTCCATTGCTGCCGGGCCATAACCCGCGGAATAATATCAAAAGGAATGGTGCGCTCGGTGCCTTCCTGATCGCCATACACGGTAAAGGTAATTCCCTGATACAGAAAATGTGCTTTGGCGGCATCATTCAGTGCTGTCAGTTCTTCTAAACTGTGCTGGGTCAGCCATGGTTCGATTTTCTGCGCGGCACTATCGGCAAGGCTCTGTTCGCCCGACAATTCATTAAAAAATTCAGATTTCAATTGTTCGAATAATACAGATGATTTTTGCTGCGGCAGCGAAATATCGGTCACCGAGACCTGCACCCGCTCTAAAAGATGGTCTGATGTTATTGTATCTATTGAATTTGTATCTTGATTTTCTTTCAGCATACAAACCTCATCATTGTTATCCTTTCTAATTTTATATAAGCAATTCCAGTGCCAATAATTGTGACTTGGTATTCACTCTTTCTTTATCGCCGATCTGTACAGATAAAACAAATCTTATTTTGCTTCATCTTGTATCAATTTATGGCCAGACCTCGTGCCTGCCACTTGCCAAAAAGCATGACATTTCTTATTGTGTGGACTATAGCCATGTACTCTCCAATATTTATCTCAGCGCTGATTCCAATATGTCGACACAAGAAAAAGAAACGTCCAATAGCCTCTATCGCCAGTGGCAAATCCTGTCCCGCCTTTCTACCGGAAAATGGATGGGTACCCGTGAATTACAGGAAATTCTGCAACGTGAAGGCATTGATATCAGCCTGCGTACCATCCAGCGCGATTTAAACCAGATTTCGCAGCGCTTCCCGATTGAAAATAATGGCACCGTCCCGCAAGGCTGGCGCTGGCGCTCCGATGCACCGCTACAAAGCCTGCCGCACATGACCAGCTCACAGGCAGTCACCTTTATGATGGTGGAAGAACATCTCAAACATCTGTTACCACCTAGCCTGATTGAGGAAATGACTCCGTGGTTTGATCTGGCACGGCGCAGCCTGTCGACCCAGAACAATGTCCGCCAGTGGATTAACCGGGTGCGGATTGTGCCGGCCATTCAGCCGCTGATTCCGCCAGTGGTCGATAAAAGCGCACAACAGGCTATTTATGAAGGCTTATTGCAGGATAAACAGCTGGAATGTGTTTACCATCCACGTACCACCGCTTCGGAAGAAAAGACCTATATTCTGAATCCGCTGGCGCTGGTACAAAAAGGTGCAGTGATTTATCTGATTTGCACCCGACACGACAAAACCGATATTCAGACCTTTGCCCTGCATCGCTTTAAATCGGCGGAGGTATTAAATTCCCGCGCCCTGCATCCGGTTAATTTTGATATTGATGCCTATATTGAATCCGGCGCGCTGGGCTTTAGAGTCGATTACAGCAAGCCGACTGAAAATATCGAGTTGAAACTGACCATGTCAGAAGCCGATGCACATTATTTTGAAGAAACCCGTTTAAGCAAAGACCAGCAGATTATCCAGCTGGACAATGGCTTGTATCAGGTCATTTCCAATGTACCATTTACCTCACAACTGGTGTGGTGGCTGCGCAGTTTTGGCAAAAAACTGGTACAGATTGAACCGGCAGAAGTGTCTGACGCTGTGCATCAAGTCAATGAATAAAAAAGGTCCCAAGTCCGGGACCTAACATTTGCTTATCATTTTTTTCAATTTTTTTGTTATCGCTGCTGATTTTTAGGGAAGTTGAACAGGATACGATTACTGTTAGCATGCCAATTCAGCCGTATTATAACGAATGGTTTTTAAGGTCATCGTGCACTCCTCTCTGTTTGGATAAGATGACTGTAACGCTTCCAACATCATCTGTGAAATCATAAGATCTGCAGCTTAAATCTGTTTTTTTCTTAAACTCAATTTCCACTTTATTTATTCAGCACATAAAAAAGCCCGCGATCTCAACCGCGGGCTTTTTCACAAATTAGGATCTTTTAAGCAGATTTACGGGCTTGGGCATTTTTACGAATGGTGATCATCACCAATTGAACTGCCGCAGGAGTCACGCCTGGAATACGGCTGGCCTGCGCCAGAGTTTCCGGCAATACCTGTTTCAGCTTCATGGTGATTTCACGCGACAGACCGGATACGCCGTCATAATCAAAATCAGCCGGGATTTTGGTTTCTTCCAGACGTTTCATCTGCGCCACATCTTCATGCTGACGGTTGATATACCCTTCGTATTTTACCGCAATTTCAATCTGGTCACCGACTTGCTGCGACACTTCTGAACCAGTCAGTTCGGCAATTTGCGCAAAAGTGATGTTTGGACGTTTCAGCAGGTCAATTGCAGAACATTCTTTGGACAGATCAGCACCGGTCATTTCAACGAATTTTTTACCCATCGGGTTATTTGGCGCAGCCCACAAGTGCTGTAAACGGCCTTTCTCACGCTCAACTGCATCCATTTTTTCACAGTAAGCATTCCAGCGCGCATCATCCACCAGACCCAGTTCACGGCCAATCGCGGTTAAACGCTGATCTGCGTTATCTTCACGCAGCATTAAACGGTATTCGGCACGTGAGGTGAACATCCGGTACGGTTCTTTGGTTCCCAAGGTAATCAGGTCGTCAACCAGTACGCCCATATACGCTTCATCACGTTTTGGCGTCCACTGTTCCTGATCCCAGGCACGGCGTGCAGCGTTCAAACCTGCAAGCAGACCTTGCGCACCGGCTTCTTCATAACCAGTGGTACCGTTGATTTGACCAGCAAAATACAGGTTATTAATGGCTTTGGTTTCCAAAGTGAATTTCAACGCTTGTGGGTTAAAGTAATCATATTCAATCGCATAACCCGGACGCAGAATATGGGCATTTTCCATACCACGGATTGAGCGTACCAGTTCAAACTGCACATCAAAAGGCAGTGAAGTTGAAATACCGTTTGGATACAGCTCATGTGTATCTAGACCTTCAGGCTCCAAGAACACTTGGTGCGAATCTTTGTCGGCAAAACGGTGAATTTTATCTTCAATCGAAGGACAGTAACGTGGACCTACCCCTTCAATCACGCCGGTATACATTGGCGAACGATCCAAACCACCACGGATAATGTCATGGGTTTTTTCATTGGTATGGGTGATATAACAGTTGACCTGTTCAGGATGCATCGAGGCATCGCCCATAAATGACATCACTGGAGATGGGAAATCACCCGGCTGCGGGGTCATCACCGAGAAATCGACTGAACGTGCATCAATACGCGGTGGAGTCCCAGTTTTTAAACGGCCCACTGGTAGTTGTAATTCACGTAAACGGTGTGCCAGAGAAATAGAGGGTGGATCACCGGCACGACCACCGCTGGATTTTTCCAGACCGACGTGAATCACACCACCCAGGAAGGTCCCGGCAGTCAGCACTACCGTTTTGGCATCAAAGCGAATGCCCATTTGGGTGACCACACCTTTAACGGTATCGCCTTCTACAATCAGGTCATCCGCCGCTTGCTGGAAAATATCCAAGTTTGCTTGGTTCTCAAGCGTTTCACGAATCGCGGCTTTATAACGAACCCGATCAGCCTGCGCACGTGTGGCACGCACTGCAGCACCTTTACGCGAGTTCAGAATACGGAATTGAATCCCGCCTTTATCGGCAGCCAGCGCCATCGCACCGCCCAAGGCATCAATTTCACGCACCAGATGCGATTTACCAATACCACCAATGGCCGGGTTACAGCTCATCTGCCCCAAAGTCTCAATGTTATGAGTTAAGAGCAAGGTTTGTCGGCCCATACGCGCCGCAGCCAAAGCCGCTTCCGTACCCGCGTGACCGCCGCCGATAACAATGACATCGTAAACTTTAGGATAATGCATAGTGGTAAATTGAGAGATAAAAAGAAATGACAGAATATTATAGCAAAAGCCGGCGTATAAGTTGACAGATTAAGTCAATTTTATTTGGATTTTCTCGTGGTTTTTCACCTGATTGATTGGCTGGCAATGTAAATGAACGTTGCAGATATACTGCAAATAAAAACATTTCATATTAAAAATTAACCAGATATAGGTTGTTTTATTTTGATTATTTTTTATCCTAAATCATGTACTCATTACAAACAAGCACAGGTACGAATTATGAATAAGAAGATACTCCTCTCATCCATCCTCTGCGGTTTATGTTTATCTCCATTTGCAGCTGTACAGGCAAATGACAAAGTTGAAAAAGTGTACGATTCACAGCGCTATCAGAATGTCTGTAAAGGCAAATCTCAAGGTGCTGCGGTCAGCTTTGCCTATCGTGGCATTATCTGGAACGGTACCTGCCAGCCACAGTTCTTCCCGGCAGACAGAAAACTCGATATTCACGGTGATGAAGCTGCACTGTATACCACCTGTGGCCAAGACATGAATGCAACCACGGCAACCATTTCCGGTGCAGAAGTTCGTGGTAAATGTGCCCTTGGATTTACCCCGCCGCGTCCTGCTCAAATGTAAACTCCAACCCGATTCACATCTAGCCAAAATATGTGAACTCAATCAAGAAAACAGCCATTTATTACCAAGTAAATGGCTGTTTTTATTATTTTTATGGTTGATTTAAAACTCAACTCAATTACACTGAAACTGGGGAAAATAAGAATTAAATAGGATGATGCCATGCAAAGCGGCATTTTTACCTTCTTTCTACCGCTAACCTTGGCGGTATTAATGATGGGTTTGGGCTTGCTACTCAGCCCTAAAGATTTTATTCGGGTCAATCAGCAACCGAAAGTCATTTTTATTGCCTTGTTTACCCGGCAGGTCTTGCTGGTTGGACTGGCATTTATTCTCTGCCTGTTTTTAGAACTGCCTCCTTTGCTGGCAGTGGGGTTAATGTTGCTGTCAGCTACCCCTAGTGGTTCCACCTCTGCCCTGTTCAGTTATGTCTATAAAGGCGATGTAGCCCTGAATATTGTCGTGGTCGCCATCAATTCGGTGATGGCCATTTTAACCCTGCCTTTTATCATTAGCATTGCCATGCGCTATTTCATGGCCGATCAGACCGAAATCAACATGCCAATTGAACGGATTGCCTATACCTTCCTGCTAATTTTAGTACCAGTCTGTCTGGGAATGGCCATTCGCTCGTCTTTTCCAGAGCTGGCCAAACGGCTGAGTAAACCGATTCGGCGCATGTCGGTATATTTTATTTTTGCCCTGTTCTTTTTCGCGCTCTTTCAGGAGCGCTATCAGCTGGCGCAGTATATGGAACAGGTTGGACTGGCCACCGCCCTGTATGCTTTTGTCAGTCTGGTGGCCGGTTATGTGCTGCCACAGCTGATGGACATTTCCGAACAGCAGGCGCGCTCCTGCGGTTTCTTTATGAGTATTCATAACACCGCGCTGTCTTTAACCCTGGCACTGTCGGTACTACAAAGCACCCAGATTGCCATTCCTGCCGCCATTTACACCATCTTCATGTATATGTTTGCCTTGATCTTTGGACATTTACTGGCTAGACGAATGCCGTTAAATTCGGTAAAACAGAAAGTCATAGAGTAATTTGAATAAACAGTAAAAGATATTTTGCATGAAGCAACTGTCTTTTCTCACAAGGATAAATTTGACAGGAAGGTCATATGGATTCAGGCATTATTACCGTTATGCTGCCCTTGGCGCTGGCCATTATTATGGTTGGGCTGGGGCTGGAACTCACGCCCAAAGATTTCGCACGCGTTACCAAACACCCCAAAGCAGTCCTGGTCGCACTATTTTGCCAGCTGGTATTGCTGGTCGGGATTGCCTTTTTATTATGTAAAATTCTGGCACTACCGCCGTTACTGGCCGTCGGCATGATGCTGCTGGCTGCTTCGCCGGGTGGCAGTACCGCCAACCTGTTCAGCTATTTATTTAAGGGCGATCTGGCGCTCAACATTACCTTAACCGCAATTAACTCGGTGATTGCAGCACTGACCTTACCCATTATCGTCAATTTCGCAATTGCCCACTTTTTACAGGCTGACCAAAGCATTGGCCTGCAATTCAGTAAAATCTTGCAGGTATTCGGGATTATTATTGTGCCGGTGATTATTGGCATGTTAATTCGTCATTATGCCCCGCGACTGACCGAGAAACTGAATAAACCGTTACGGATTTTTGCAGTGATCTTTCTGATTTTAATTATCATTGGGGCCATTGTGCAGGAGCGACACAATATCCTGAATTATATTGGTGATATTGGCCTGGCTACCGCACTGTTCTGTATTTCCAGTCTGGTGATTGGTTACTTCGTCCCACGCCTGTTTGGGATTAATAGCGCCCAGGCCCGTGCCAGTGCCTTTGAAATTGGGATTCATAACAGCACGCTTGCCATGACCATTGCCTTAACCGTTATGGCCAGTTCAACCGTGGCCATGCCGGCGGCAGTCTATTCTATTTTCATGTATATCTTCGCCGCCATTTTTGGCATGTTATTAAACCGCTTTGTGCCGATTGCCGAACCCAAGCCTGTGGTGGCAAACAGTTAAGTACTTTTTTCACCCAAGGATGTCGCGCTGGCATCCTTTTTATTTTGTACATTGGTAGGCGAAACCGATTGCCTTCCGCTACAATATCCTTTTGAAAAAACAAATTAGGTTATTCCTGTGAAGTGGTTACAAATACATATTACTGTTGATCAAGCTCAAGTCGACTTTACTGAAACATTACTCAGCTCACTTGGCGCCGTGAGTGTAACGCTGGATGATGCTGAAAATCAGGACTTGCTTGAACCACTTCCAGGCGAAACACCGCTGTGGAACAAGGTGATTGTGACCGGTATTTATGCACAGGACGAAAACGAAGAAATTGATGTGGCTGCGCTGGAAACTTTCATTCGCACTCAACTGCCAGATGCACCAATGCGTAGCGAATTCCTGGAAGATCAGGTCTGGGAACGCTCATGGATGGATTATTACGAGCCAATCCAGATTGCTGAAAAATTCTGGATTGTACCGGAATGGCTAGAGCCCCCTGAAGCAGATGCGGTGAATATTAAACTGGATCCGGGTCTGGCCTTTGGTACCGGTAACCATGCCTCAACGTTCCTGTGCCTGCAATGGTTAGGTAAAACCGATGTTAAAGATAAAATCGTCATCGACTATGGTTGCGGTTCTGGCATTTTAGGTGTTGCTGCCCTACTTTTAGGTGCGAAAAAAGTCTATGCCACTGATATTGACCCGCAGGCGGTTTTAGCCACCCAGCAAAATGCTGAATTGAATGGCGTACTGGATCGTCTGTTTGTCGGTCTGCCTGAAGAGTTTAATGAAACCTTAAAAAATCAGAAAGCCGATGTACTGGTTGCCAACATTCTGGCTGGCCCGTTAATGATGCTTGCGCCTGAATTCGCAACTTTAACCAAATCTGAGGGAGAGTTCGCACTTGCAGGTGTAATCGAAGAGCAAGTTGCTGAAGTTTCTAGTGTTTATTCTGAATTTTTTGATATATTAGAGGTCGAAAAACGTGAAGAAAACTGGTGCCGAATTTCCGGGAAGCGCCAGCCGCATTAATCAACCTCTATAGATCTTATGAGTGAAAAGCAGACCAAGTGCCCCGAGTGTTTAACCACCTATAAAGTTTCTGTTGCACAGCTTACAGTGGCTCAGGGCATGGTTTGCTGTCCCAAATGTGCCTCTACCTTTAATGCACTCTCGCATCTGGTGCAGCCAAAGCCTGCGCCAACCCAGCTCGAATACAACGGTTTTACTGGTGGACAGGTCAGTTCGCCGGTTCTGGCCGATCATGGTCTGGCTTTTGACGACACACATGAAACCCATCTGCTGGATATTTTTGACCGTAAGGTTGAACATTCCAATATTGATTTAAAGACCTACTTAAACAATCTGAATTATTTCAGCACCGAACCGATTGCCAGTATTCCCTCGATGAATCTGTCTGAAAATGAACTGCAGCAAGAACGCAAGAAACATGGTGCGGGCTATTACACGCTGTGGGGTATTGTCAATTTTAGTCTGGTCGGTTTGCTGATTTTCCAGATTCTATGGTTTAACCCGAAATTCATGAACAACAGCCCTGCCCTGACTGTGGCTTTTAACGGGGTCTGCCAGCTGTTTAACTGTGAAACCTTTGAAAAGCAGTACAGCCTGATTTCAATTAACCGTGTGCGGGTGAAACGCTATGACCATGAACATACCTTGTTCTCCGGCGAGCTGATCAATTTTCATGACAAGAGTTTGGTATTGCCAAAACTGAAAATCACCTTAAAAGATGATAATGAAGAAGTGGCGTCCTATGTACTCGAACCGAAAGAGTATTTAATTAAAAGTCTGGCCAGCATTGAGCGGATTCCAAAAAATACCCCATTCAAGTTTGAAATTCAGCTGCCAGTGACCCGAAAAAGCTTTGATACCTATAATTTAGAAATTATCAAGCCTTAAAAATTAAAAAAAAATGTAAAAAAAGTGCAGTTTTCTTGCTCACTTTTTCTAAGACAATGGTATGATACGCGCCACGTAAGCTTAGTGCTGCATACTCCTCAGTAATTCAAAACAAATAGAAACTCGCAGAATGCGCCTTATTTTCAATAACGCGTATTGAGCAGGTTTTTTCGTTTCGATTTTTGGTCTGTAACAATTATTAATCTATTGTTACGCTTATTTTTCGACCAGCGCTGTGAGTTGTGGCAAGCTAAATGTTCCAGTTTTAGAACTCTCGTTTTAGGATCTAAAACGGGGTTCATTTATTTATAGACCACATTTATATATCACTTTACCCAAGTGATATCTGATTTTTCGGATTAATTCGCATGAATAGCAAATCTCCTATTTTTACTGCACAATCTGATGTCGCTCTTCGTATCCACGTTGATCGCGCAGTTCGCCATTACTTTGCTCAATTGCAAGGCGAGCAACCTTCTCAGGTGTATGACATGGTGCTAGCAGAAATGGAGAAACCTCTTTTATCTGTAGTTCTAGAATATACACGTGGTAACCAGACACGTGCTGCCGAGATTCTAGGCTTAAACCGTGGTACTTTACGTAAAAAGTTAAAAGCTCACGGTTTAATGAGTGAATAAATGATAAAATGCTCGCGGCTTTCGTGGGCATTTTTTTTAACCGCATTTTGCTAATGTTTTAATCTGTTTTTTGATAACTGTGACGAAAATCATGACTATTAAACGCGCTTTAATCTCTGTTTCTGACAAAACTGGAATTGTTGAATTTGCACAAAATCTAGTGGCTCTTGGGGTAGAAATTTTATCTACAGGCGGTACATATAAGTTGCTTAAAGACAACAATATCGCTGTAGTTGAAGTTTCAGAGCACACCGGTTTTCCAGAAATGATGGATGGTCGTGTAAAAACTTTACATCCTAAAATTCATGGCGGCATTCTGGCTCGTCGCGGTCTAGACGAAGCTGTAATGGCAGAACACAACATCGATGCAATCGATTTGGTGGTAGTGAACCTTTATCCATTTGCAGCAACGGTTGCAAAACCTGACTGCACCCTGCCAGATGCGATTGAAAACATCGACATCGGTGGTCCAACCATGGTTCGTGCTGCGGCGAAAAACCATGCGTCTGTCGGTATCGTCGTCAACGCATCTGACTATGCGACTGTTATTGCCGAGCTTAAAGCTGAAGGCAGCCTGTCATACGCAACCCGTTTTGACCTGGCAGTGAAAGCATTTGAACATACTGCACAATACGACGGCATGATCGCATCTTACTTAGGCGCTCGCGTAGGTAAAGAACAAGGCGAAGCAGACAAATTTGCGCGTACGTTCAATACACAATTGAACAAAGCACAAGATTTACGTTACGGTGAAAACCCGCATCAATCTGCTGCATTCTATGTAGACCCAGCGGCAACTGAAGCATCTGTTTCAACAGCTAAACAGCTGCAAGGTAAAGAACTTTCTTATAACAACATCGCCGACACTGATGCTGCGCTTGAATGCGTGAAATCATTCGCGAAACCTGCTTGTGTGATCGTAAAACACGCGAATCCATGTGGTGTTGCGGTATCTTTAGACGGCATTCAAGCGGCTTACGACTTGGCTTATGCAACCGATCCTGAATCTGCATTCGGTGGCATCATTGCATTCAACCGTGAATTAGACGTTGCAACTGCACAAGCCATTGTTGACCGTCAATTCGTTGAAGTGATTATTGCACCAAGCGTTGCTGAAGGTGTTTTGGACGTGACTGGCGCGAAGAAAAACGTACGTGTACTGGTCTGTGGCGAATTACCAGCAATTGACGAACGTGCGCCACAAATGGACTATAAACGTGTCAACGGTGGTTTGCTGGTGCAAGACCAAGACTTGGGCATGATCACCAAAGATGATCTTAAAGTGGTGACCAAACGTGCTCCAACCGAGCAAGAAATTGACGACATGATCTTTGCCTGGAAAGTGGCGAAATACGTGAAGTCTAACGCGATTGTGTATGCGAAAAACCGTCAAACCATCGGTGTGGGCGCAGGCCAAATGAGCCGTGTAAACTCTGCGCGTATTGCAGCAATTAAAGCTGAACATGCAGGCCTCGTGGTTGAAGGTGCAGTGATGGCATCTGACGCATTCTTCCCGTTCCGTGATGGTATTGATAACGCTGCGAAAGCAGGGATCAAATGCATTATCCAGCCGGGTGGTTCTATGCGTGATGAAGAAACCATTGCAGCAGCTGACGAAGCTGGTATTGCCATGGTGTTCACTGGCATGCGTCACTTCCGTCACTAATTAACTAAATTAATTAGAAGTCGTATTTAATCATCCCCCTAAATCCCCCTTTGTAAAAAGGGGGACTTTTCGCGTAAGAGAACAGTGTTTTTCGCGATTCCCCTCCCTTTCTTAAAGGGAGGTTGGGAGGGATTCAATTTTGAGGGATTTTTTAAATGAACATTTTAGTTTTGGGTAATGGCGGTCGTGAACATGCATTGGCATGGAAAATCGCACAAGATGAAAAAGTTGCTAAAGTTTTTGTTGCACCAGGCAACGCAGGTACAGCAACCGAAGCTAAATGTGAAAACATCAATTTAAGCATTTTAGACAATGCGGCGATTATCGACTTTGCAAAAAACAATGCGGTAGATTTAATCGTGGTTGGTCCTGAAGCACCGCTGGTCAATGGTGTGGTGGATGCTTGCCGTGAAGCAGGTTTAAAAATCTGGGGTCCAACCCAGTTTGCAGCGCAGCTTGAAGGCTCTAAAGCATTTGCCAAGCATTTCTTAAAACGCCACAACATTCCAACTGCATTCTATGACGTATTCACTGAAGTTGATGCAGCCAAAGCCTTTGTTGAAAAAAATGGTGCGCCGATTGTGATTAAGGCGGATGGTCTTGCTGCAGGTAAAGGCGTAATCGTGGCGATGACCAACGAAGAAGCATTTGCAGCCATTGATGACATGCTGGCAGGCAACAAATTTGGTGATGCCGGTTCTCGCGTAGTCATCGAAGAATTCCTTGCAGGTGAAGAAGCATCATTCATTTGTATGATTGATGGCGACAACATCTTGCCAATGGCCACTTCTCAAGACCATAAACGTATTTTTGAAGGCGACCAAGGTCCAAACACAGGCGGTATGGGTGCCTACTCTCCTGCGCCTGTGGTGACTGCAGACGTATTTGAGCGCGTGATGAAAGAGGTAATGCGCCCAACCATTGACGGTATGAAAGCAGATGGTCACGTATACACCGGTTTCTTGTACGCTGGCTTGATGATTGATGAACAAGGTCAACCAAAGGTGATCGAGTTTAACTGTCGTTTCGGCGACCCTGAAACTCAACCAATCATGATGCGTTTAAAATCATCTTTGGTTGATCTGGTTGAGGCTGGTATTGCAGGTAACTTGCCAGCAGAAGCTGAATGGGATGAGCGTAAGACTGTCGGTATTGTTTTAGCATCTAAAGGCTACCCAGAAACGTCTAGCAATGGCGATGTGATTTCTGGTTTAAACACCGAAATGACCGATGCCAAAGTGTTCCATGCCGGTACAAAAGCCAATGAAAATGGTGAGATTGTCACTGCTGGTGGTCGTGTACTTTGCGTAACTGCACTAGGCAACACCATTGGTGAAGCACAAGCAAAAGCTTTAGAACTTTGCCAAAAAGTAACCTTCGACGGCGTTCAATATCGTAAAGATATTGGTTACCGTGCGATTGCGCGTGAAAATGCTTAATTCTCTCTTAGATTGATTAAGTAAAAAACCCCGCTGAGTGCGGGGTTTTTTATGCTTCGAAGGTTTCCCTCTCCTCTCAGGAGAGGGTCAGGGAGAGGTGCTTTAATTTTTCATTATGAAGCCAACCCTCCGCCTCACCTTCTCCCTGAGCCATATATAGCGCAAGAGAAGGGATTTCATGTCTTATCTCATTACGGAAATTATCATTCTTTTCTTGATAAATGCATTTATGATGCATCAAGAGCTTATTAATCATTTTAACATGAAAATCCACCTGCAAACCCCTCGCCTGATCCTCCGCCAATGGCAAGACAGTGATGCATCCCCATTTATCCAAATGTGTGCCGATCCTGAAGTCATGCGCTATTTCCTCAATCCCTTGACCGAGCAGCAAAGTCTGGCTTTTATGCAACGTATCCAAAATTTTATTGCCACACACGGCTGGGGCCTGTTTGCTGTCGAACTAAAAAGCAGCAGTGAATTTATCGGGTTTATTGGTTTACATCAGCATCTAGAACACTATGATTTTGCCCCATGTATTGAAATTGGCTGGCGACTAGCCAAGCAATACTGGCACAACGGTTATGCCACCGAAGGCTCAAAAGCCGTACTGGATTATGCTTTTCGTGAGCTACAGCTGGACAACGTAGTTTCCTTTACTACCGTGCTCAACACGCCCTCGGAAAAAGTCATGCAAAAAATTGGCTTAAGCAAAGTCAAAACCTTTGCGCATCCGCTGGTGCCGGCAGATCATCCTTTACTCATGCATGTGCTCTATCAAATTGATCGCCAAAGCTATCTGCAAGCGCATTAAAAATCTCAAGTTTGGATGAAAACTGTCATAGGATTGAAGGAAATAATCATTATAAAGATCTATCATCCTACCCCATCTGTGCTATATCTATTTTTACGATTTAGATTGGATAATTTTTTATATAAACATCTATAAGATTTTTTCATAGATTTAGCCCTTTCAATTCAAAATAGTAAATTGATTTGTTTATTCTTTTCTTATTTTATGAACTTTACTTATGCAGGAATACGGCTAAAGGTCTAGTTTCTATACACTATTTTGTATATCAATTTATTGTTATGATGTAGGCCATTTTTTCGCTATCTTCTAAAAATAAAGTTTTCAATTACATGGCTTTAAGCGTTTTTAAAGTCAATTGAAAAATACAGCAGATAGCTAAAAGCCTAAACGAATTCGCGCACTGGACGGACTTGAATCTCGCCTCTTTCGGCTCAAGTGAAACCCCGGCGCTTAAAATTATCAATAAAGTAACAGCCTGGCTGCTTCACTTTATTTGGGATGGACACATGAAAAAGTTCCTTGGCCTGGTTCTAGGTCTTTCTGTTGGTTTAGCTGGCTGTGCAAAACAGGAAACGCCGGCAACTGACGCCGCACAAACTGATGCTGCAACTGTACAAACCGTCACCATGGCATCTACCGGTTCCGATGCTGACATCTGGCGCTATATTGCGACTTTGCCTGAAACTGAAGCGGCGGGTATCAAGCTGGAAGTGAAAAACTTCACCGATTACGTTTCAATGAACACCGCTGTGGCAAACAATGAAATTGATGTGAACGCATTCCAGTCTTATGCTTATCTGGTGGCTTACAATGCCAACAATGAGCAGAAGATTGCGCCGGTTTCGACCACCTATCTTGAGCCAATGGGTATTTACTCAAGCAAAGTGAAAAAAGTGGAAGAGTTCCAGAACGGCGCGACCATTGCTATTCCGAATGATGCAGCCAATGAAGCGCGTGCCCTGCTGTTATTGCAATCTGCAGGTCTGATCAAGCTGAAAGCAGACTTCTCTCCTGCAACGGGCACTCCAAATGACATTACTGAAAATGCCAAAGCAATTGTCATCAAGCCAATTCAAATGGCGACTGCAGTTCGTGTTAAAGATGAAGTGGATGCCATTGTGCTAGGCAATACCCTAGCGATGGAAGGCGGTTTAAACGTACTGAAAGATTCAATCTTCTACGAACCAATTGACCAGAGCACCAAGCTGAACGTCAACGTATTGGCAGTTGCAGAAGCACGTAAAGATGACCCGATCCTGAAAAAAGTCGGTGAGCTTTATCACACTGAAGCGGTGAAACAGTATGTAGATCAAAACTTCGGTGGCACAAAAGTTGCGGTAAATAAACCTGTCAGCTATTTAACTGAAACCAATTAAGCATATAATGCTGAGTTAACAAACAGGCAAAGTGTACTTTGCCTGTTTTTCATTTTTGTACAGTTTCTTGACGCTATGATCGAATTTAAGAATATTTCCAAACATTATCAGCTTAAAGGCCAGACCATTCGCGCGCTGGATCAGGTCAATCTGCAAATTCCAGATGGCAGTATCTTTGGAATTATTGGTTATAGTGGTGCAGGAAAAAGTACCCTCATTCGTCTGATTAATTTGCTGGAGCGCCCGAATGAAGGTCAGGTAATCATCAATAACACTGACTTTACCGCTTTAAGTGCCAAGGCGCTGCGTCAGGAACGTGCCAATATCGGCATGATTTTCCAGCACTTTAACCTGCTGCAAACCAAAACCGTAGCGGCCAATATTGAAATGCCGATGAAACTGCTCGGCTGGTCGGCGGCAGAGCGTGAAAAACGCCTGAATGAACTGCTCGAATTTATTGATCTGAAACATAAAAAAGATGCCTATCCAGATGAGCTGTCTGGCGGTCAAAAACAGCGGGTCGGGATTGCCCGTGCCCTGGCCAATCATCCTAAAATCTTACTTTGTGATGAAGCCACCAGTGCGCTGGATCCGCAAACCACGCAATCGGTGCTGGAACTGCTAAAAAAAATTAATCGTGAACAAGGCATTACCATTGTCATGGTCACCCATGAAATGGATGTAATTGAATCAGTCTGTGATTATGTGGCCGTTATGGAACATGGCCAGGTGATTGAAACCGGTTCTACCCTGGACATTTTTAGCCAGCCGCAGCATCCAACCACCAAGAATTTTATTCAAACCGTGCTGCAACAGCAGTTACCGGTGAATATTTTAAACAATCTGGAAAACCAGAATCAGCACAGTATTTACTGCCTGAAATTTTTAGGGAAATCGGCGCAGGAAACCGTGATTCAGGCAGTAATTAAACAGTTTGATTTAAGCCTGAATATTTTATTTGCTAACATGACTGAAATTAATGGCGCGGTGATTGGGCAGATGTTTATTCAGTTGCTAGGGGACCCGGCCATTATTCAGCAAGCACTTCAGTTCCTCGAACAAAATGGGGTTCAGGTTGAACAAGCAGGAGTACAAGGATGAGAGATTTAATTGTCCAGTGGCTCACCAGCCTGACCGCGCCGTTCTGGAAAAGCGCCCTGTCGATGGACCAGTTTGTCACAGCCTTACAAGAAACTTTCCACATGGTGTTTTTTGCCATGCTGTTTGGCTGTATCTGGGGCTTTATTCAGGGGATTACCCTGGTCGCCACCCGTCCGGGCGGTATTTTACCGAACCGCGCGATTTATCATGGCCTGAACCCGATTGTAAATGCGCTACGTTCCCTGCCGTTTATTATCCTGTTAATTGCCGTTATTCCTTTAACCAAGTTTCTGGTCGGTACCTCAATTGGCACCTGGGCTGCCATTGTCCCGCTGACCATTTATGTCGGTCCATATATTGGCCGTCTGGTGGAAACCTCATTGCTGGAAGTGAATGAAGGGATTATTGAGTCAGCACAAGCCATGGGTGCGACACCGCTGCATATTATTTTCAAGTTTATTTTGCCGGAAGCACGTAGCTCGCTGATTCTAAACCTGACCACCGCCACCATCAGCCTGATTGGTGCAACTGCAATGGCCGGTGCCGTCGGTGCCGGTGGTATTGGTGATCTGGCGATTTCTTACGGTTACCAGCGTTTTGATACCAGCGTGGTGATTCTGACCGTCATTGTGCTGCTGATTCTGGTGCAAATTGTGCAGATGCTGGGTGAATGGCTGGCTAAACTCAGATAAGGGTTCACCTCTCTATTCTCTATCCAAAGCGAGATAGATTCCTCGTCCTCAAATCAATCACCCTCTACGGAGGGTTTTATTTTGGCTGTTAATCACCCTCATAGCAGCCCGAAAACGCTGGTTTTCAGCCCATGCAGATTACTGTTCAAGTGATGAGAAACCAATCCGCTACGTTGGTTTACATATCTAAAACTTCGCCATTTCCCCTTAATTTCAAACTGAAAGCCAAAATCCCGTGCTAAAATGTGCAGTGGTTTTTGCAGGGACTGATTTATGCACTTTGTTCATCTTGGTATTCATACTGAATTTTCGATTACAGAATCTATCGTACGTATACCTGATTTAGTCAAAGCCGCAGCCAGTGAAGAAATGCCTGCCCTGGCCATCACCGACCTGTCCAACCTGCATGCCGCCGTCAAATTCTATGGCAAATGTCTGGGCAAAGGCATCAAGCCGATCATGGGTTCGGAAATCCGCCTGAATGATGCCGAACATCGCATGACCTTACTGGCCATGAACAATCATGGCTGGCGTAATCTGACCGAAATCGTGTCGCGCGGTTTTATTGAAGGCCAGCAGCTGGATATTCCCTGCGTACAGAAAGACTGGGTCTTGGAGCAGCATGACGATTTAATCGCCCTGCTCGGCATTCACTCCGATGTCGGTAAAATGCTCTGCACCTCGAACCCGCAAAAAGCCGAACCTTTACTTGAAGAATGGATTGCCAAGTTTGGAAACCGGGTTTATCTGGCCCTGACCCGCACCAATCGCCCGAATGAAGAAGACTTCATTTATGAAGCGGTACAGCTGGCGAAAAAATATAATATTGGCGTGGTGGCACATAATGATGTGCACTTCATCAGCCGTGAAGATTTTGAAGCGCATGAAGCGCGCGTCTGTATTGCCGATGGTTATGTCTTGGGTGATAGCCGCCGTCCGAAAAACTACAGCCCGGAGCAGTATTTTAAAACCGCTGCAGAAATGACCGAGCTGTTTGCCGACATTCCGTCTGCCATTGAAAACACCTATCACATTGCCAAGCGCTGTAATGTGACGCTGCAACTGGGCAAATACTTCCTGCCGGATTACCCGATTCCGGAAGGCCATACCATTGAAACCTTCTTTGCGCATTTATCCAAGGAAGGTCTGGAAGAGCGCCTGAACCATCTTTATCCGGTAGCGCAGCGCGATGAAGACTGGCCTGAAATCCGCAAACCGTATGATGAGCGGATTGAATACGAAATTAATATTATTAACTCGATGGGATTCCCGGGTTACTTTCTGATCGTGATGGACTTCATTCAGTGGTCGAAGAATAACGGCGTGCCGGTCGGTCCGGGTCGTGGTTCGGGTGCCGGCTCGCTGGTGGCGTACAGTTTAAAAATTACCGATCTGGATCCGCTGCGCTATGAACTGCTGTTCGAACGTTTCCTGAACCCGGAACGTGTCTCGATGCCCGACTTTGACGTCGACTTCTGTATTGCCGGCCGTGACCGCGTGATTGACTACGTGGCCCGTACCTATGGCCGTGATGCGGTATCGCAGATTGCCACCTTCGGTACCATGGCCGCTAAAGGCGCGATTCGTGACGTGGCCCGGGTTTTGGGTAAATCTTATGGTCTGGCCGACCGTATTTCCAAAATGATTCCGACCAAACCTTTGGGTCTGAGTCTGGAAGAGTCGCTGGCGGCTGAACCGCAGTTAAAAGATATTGTCACCAATCCGGGTAACCCGGACTATGACGATGCTTCTGAAATCTGGGAAATGGCATTAAAGCTCGAAGGCATTACCCGAAATACCGGTAAACACGCCGGTGGTGTGGTCATTGCACCGACCAAAATTACCGACTTCTCTGCGGTACTGTGCGATGCCGATGGCACCGGCCGGGTGGCCCAATACGATAAAGATGACGTTGAAGCCGCTGGTCTGGTCAAGTTCGACTTCCTGGGGCTGCGTAACCTGACTGTAATTGAAGATGCGGTGCAGAATATTAATAAACGGGTTAAACCCGAGATCCCGCTGGATATTGCCCATATTCCGCTGGATGACAAAGATGCCTATTTGGTCTTTGCCAATGCCAATACCACCGCGGTGTTCCAGTTTGAATCCGTGGGCATGAAAAAGATGCTGAAAGAAGCACGCCCGAGTAAATTTGAAGAAATTATTGCTTTCGTATCTTTGTATCGTCCGGGTCCAATGGACCTGATTCCGGACTTTATTCATCGTATGCATGGCGGTGAATTTGAATACCTGCATCCGCTGCTCGAAGGCGTACTGGAGCCAACTTACGGGATTATGGTGTATCAGGAGCAGGTGATGCAGGCCGCACAGTACTGTGCCGGCTATACGCTTGGTGGTGCAGACTTGCTGCGCCGTGCCATGGGTAAGAAAAAACCCGAAGAAATGGTCAAGCAGCGTAAAATCTTTATTGAAGGTGCAGCCCAAAAAGATATTGATGAAGCCACCGCCAACCATATTTTCGACTATATGGAAAAGTTCGCCGGCTATGGTTTTAACAAATCACACGCGGCTGCCTATGCGTTAGTGGCCTACCAGACCGCCTGGCTCAAAGCCCATTACCCGGCTGAGTTCCTGGCTGCCGTCATGTCCTCGGAAATGCAGAACACCGATAACGTGGTGTTCCTGATTGATGACTGCCGCCACAATGGTCTGGAAGTATTACCACCGTCGGTGAATATGTCGCTGTATCATTTCCATGCCACCGATGACAAAACCATTGTGTATGGTTTAGGCGCAATTAAAGGCGTGGGTGAACAGGCCATGCAATCGGTGATTGATTCGCGTATCCAGCAAGGGCCATATAAAGACCTGTTTGATTTCTGTCACCGGATTGACCTGAAAAAAATCAATAAACGGACCTTAGAGGCCCTAATCCGTGCCGGTGCTCTGGACTGTTTGGGCATTGAACGTTCCAGCCTGATGGCGCAGTTACCGGAAGCAGTGCAAGCCGCAGAACAGGCCCGTTCTAACCGTGAAACCGGCATTATGGACCTGTTTGGTGAAGTCGAAGAAGTACAGCGCAAACCGGCAAAACCGGTCAAACCGTGGTCCGATGAAGTCCGCTTAAAAGGTGAAAAAGATACTTTAGGCCTGTACCTGACCGGCCACCCGATTGATGTATACCGGGCTGAGCTGAAATCCTTTATTCCGGCGCGAATTAATGAACTGAGTCCGACCCGCCGTGGGGTCACCACAGTCTTTGCCGGACTGGTGCTGGATGTGGCCAACTTCCCGAACCGGGTGGTGGTGACCTTAGATGATGGCACCGCACGAATTGAAGTATCAGCCAATCACGAGCGTTTCCAGCGCTTTAAAGACATCATCCAGGTTGAAAAAGTGGTGGTGATTGAAGGCGAAATTTATGAGCGCGAAGGTTTTGACCGTCCAATGGGGCGTCTGACCAAAGCCTTTAGCCTGAATGAAATCCGTCAGAAACGGGCCAACAGTATCAAGATTACGCTATCTGCCGAACATGACAGTAAAACGCTGAGTCGTGATGTACAGCAGATTTTGATGCCGTATACCAATATTGATATGAGCGCGCATATTCCTGTGATCCTGTATGTAGATTATGGCTATGCCACTGCTGAACTGCATTTAGGCGTGCAATGGAAAGTCGCGCCAATGGATGAACTGCTGATCAAGCTACGTGATTATTTTGGTAAAGATGCTCTGCATATCGAATATCAGGTGAAATCTAAAGCCGCCCAAGCGGTTGCGCATGAGCCCAAGCCTGCCCACGTTCCGGCACCTCCAGCGGACATGAGCATGGATGATGCGCTCGATTTATATCAGGCCGAAATGGGTCAATATTCTTAATTTAAAATTTTCTTTATTCTGGACCTTGTATGAGTCAAGTCGACAATGCTGCCTTGTCAGCACATCTCTCCCATGTGCGTATTGTCATGGTCAATACCACTCTGCCCGCCAATATCGGCAGCGCCTTACGCGCCATGAAAACCATGGGCCTGTCCAAACTGGTGCTGGTCGCACCGAAGACCTATCCGCATCCGGATATTGACGCACTGGCGGCCGGTGCCACCGATCTGATTGAACAGATTGAAATTGTCGACACCCTGGAACAGGCCATTCAGGACTGTCATCTGGTGTTTGGTACCAGTGCGCGCAGCCGCACCATTCCCTGGCCGCTGCTGGATGTCCGCCCGGCTGCGGAAAAAGCCATGCAGGCCGTCACGGCATCGCATCAGGAAATTGCGGTGATTTTTGGCCGTGAAGATCGTGGTCTGACCAATGAAGAACTGGCCCTGGCCAATTACCATGTCACCATTCCGGTGAATAGCGATTACGGCGTGTTAAACGTGGCCCAGGCCATTCAGATTATCTGTTATGAAATGCGGATGGCAGCCATGGCCCGGGTAGAACAGCAGCCAGACCCTAAAGCCACCATGCAAGTTCTTGATGGTATCGAAATGGAATGGGATGAACCTTTAGTGACCCATGCCCAGATGGAACAGTTCTATCCGCATATTGAAAAAATGCTGGCCGAGATTGAATTTATGGATCCGAAAAATCCAAGATTATTACCTTTGCGCTTGCGTCGGCTTTTTGGACGTATACAATTAGATCGTATGGAATATCACTTATTACGTGGCATTTTTAGTCGCGTACAGGCATTGAATAACGGTTCATGGAAAAAATCATCAACAACATCGACACAGGACGAGGATCAAGATAATGCTTAAACAGCTCAAAGAAGATATACAAGCTGTCTTTGCGCGCGATCCTGCTGCACGCAATACCTTGGAAGTCTTAACTACCTATCCCGGCATTCATGCCCTGATCATGCATCGGGTTGCACATGAACTCTGGAACAAAGACTGCAAGGGTTCGGCGCGCCTGCTGTCTTCATTTAGCCGCTTTGCCACCGGTATTGAAATTCATCCGGGCGCGAAAATTGGTCGCCGTTTCTTTATTGACCACGGTATGGGTGTGGTGATTGGTGAAACAGCCGAAATTGGCGATGATGTGACCCTGTATCATGGCGTGACCCTTGGGGGGACCACCTGGAACAAAGGCAAACGTCACCCGACTTTAGAAGATGGCGTGATTGTCGGTGCTGGCGCGAAAATTCTCGGGCCATTTACCGTGGGTAAAAATGCCAAAGTCGGTTCCAATGCAGTGGTGACCAAAGCGGTACCGGCCAATACCACCGCGGTCGGCAATCCGGCGCGTTTTATTACCAAAGATCAGCCAAAAGATGAAGCCGAAGCACGCCGCCGTGACTATGCCGAAAGCATCGGTTTCCAGCCGTATGCGGCTACCCAGGATCAGTCTGATCCGATTCTAGACGGTATGCGGGTCTTGCTCGACCGTATTCAGCACAATGAAAAACGCATGAATACCTTATGTCAGCGTCTGTCTTTACTCGACCCAAGCTTTAAAAAGCAGCAGCAAAACGAACAGCCATTTAGTGCTGAAGAATTAAAAATTATTGAAGATGTGCGCCGTGAATGTGAAGCACAAAGCAGTCAGTCCAAAGCTTAACAACACGGTAACAGCAAACTTCTTGCCTTCTCTTGCATGTTCGTCACAGATTTTTTAGACTGACGAACATGCTCAGCCATTTTAAAATAAATTAACGGATGAATATTATGACGCTTAAACCTTTGGCATTTGCTCTGATTGCGACCACTTTAGTTTCAGCCTGTTCCACTGCACCAAAACAACAAAACCCAGCCAATGCACCAATTGTGTTTACCGAGCCTGATCTGACCCCTCCATTTTATGCTTTAAATCCGTTTAATTATGATGCACCTCCTCCATTTGAACTAAACCTGCAACAGGCTGCGGCCCAGCCAGTGACCAAAATGGAAGTAACTGCCCCGGATAATCCATCGAAAAAAATTACTTTAGACACCAACCGTCTGATTATTCCGACCATCAACAACAACCAGCGCAGCTTGAAGTTTGCGGTGCTGGCCGGTGAAAATGAAATTGACATCACCGAAATTGATGACTTTTTACAGATGGTCGAAGGTAAAGCACGTCACTATCCACCACGTTTTACTGACCGTCAGGAACGCCGCGGTTTTGAAGCTAAACTCAAAGAAGTCACCCAACAACTGGACAGCCTGGCGGTACAGGAAAATGCCTCTTTTGATGTGCTGATTCGTGCCTTTAAAGCCAGCGTAATGGCACGTAACCTGGACTTAGGTTCAATTTATACCACCCGTTCTCTGGCTTATGCACAGCGCATCCTGAAAATTAACAAGGAAGATGCCGAAGCCAATTTCTGGTTTGGTTTTGCCCTGTCTGAAGGTGGCGGTCATCGTGAAGCAATTTCTTATTTAGATAAAGCCATGAAAGCCGGCGTACAGGAAGCCTATCTGGCTGCTGCCAACAACTATATTGCTTTAGAGCAAAAGAAAAATGCGGTACAGACCTTGAAAAACTACAAGATCAAGTATCCGCAAGAAGCAGCTGTGGCAGACCGTTTAATTACTGAAATTGAAAAACAGGGCCGCTGGAATGTCTGGCAAATCATGACACCGAAGGCTTAAGTCTGGTGAAAGAAAAAATAGGTCATGTTATATGGCCTATTTTTTTGTCAATTGAAAAAACCAAGAAATTCAGTATGATTAAAAAAAACTTATAAAATACGATGCGAATTCACATGACCACTATGACGTATAAGATGATGCTGGCCACCGCGCTCAGCAGTTCCATTCTCGTTGGCTGCCAAACGGTCAGTGTTAAACAGCAAGCATTAAATGTCAGCATTGCCAACGAACGGGAAAGTATTTTATCTCGTGACCGCTTGAGCGAGGCCAGCCTCAATGTCTTGTCCATGACTGGCCGTGAAGCGCAAATCTGTACCGAAAACCCGAAACAGTGTATTGATGAACTGAAGCAGATTCCGGAAATTCTGGATGAACAGCTGCTGTCCACTGCCAGCGAAGTTTATCTGGCCAAAGCCATGCAACTGGCCGATTCTTCCAATTGTAAAATCGGAATTTTAAGCAAACACCAGTCTGAAGAAAAACAGCAATTACAGCAGCAGAACTATCAAAAATGCCTCGACCAGCAGCTGTTTATGCTGGATAAAAGTATCCGTTATAGCTATGCCTATATGTTCAAAACCGAACGGGCGCCACAAGACCGGATTTTTGACAACCGTCAGGTACAAATCCGCGACTTTTATAATCAGGCCATTGCCAAACTGGTGTCCAGCTATACCCTGCGCTATCAACCAGATGTGGTGGCCAGCCAGATTCAGGTCGGTGAAAGTACCTATCATATTGACTTCAATTATTTTCCAACCTTAAAACAGCAAAAAATCGAGCAGTTAAGAGCCACCTATGACCTGAACTTTTCAGGCTTGCGCTCCATTACCCGTCGTGATGGTTTTGGCTCGGAATTTCTGGTAATTCTGCCGGAGCAACGCGCAGATCAGCCAGAGAAAGCCCGTTATATTATTGATCCTTTAAGCCATCGTTATCCAAACAATCAGAATCCGAATATCCATCAGGCCCGTTATCTGGCGGCAACTTTGGTGGCTGAACCGCAGCAGTTTGGCAATGTAGAGGATATCCTGAACAAGGATTTTCGCCTGCGCGCCTATGATCCCTATAAATATGAACAGGCCCGCATTGCCAATAAAAACTATCCGCTGGCGGCTAATTTTTCTGCGCCTTATGGACTGTGGCTGGCGGAAAATAATCTGCTGAAATCGGCTTATCTGTCACTGATTGACCGTGATGACAAGCTGACCATGCCGCATTTATATTTTCTGGAACCATATAATCCGAATAAAAAAGTGCTGGTTTTGGTGCATGGTCTGGCCAGTAGTCCGGAAGCCTGGATTCGCTTAACCAACGATATTATGGGTGATCCAGTGTTACGCGAGCATTATCAGGTCTGGCAGGTGTTTTATTCGACCAATATGCCAATTATTGAAAGCCGTTTCCAGATTCATGCCCTGCTGACCCAAGCCTTCCAGCAGGTCAACCCTAAAGCTGCAGCAAAAAAAGATGCGGTGCTGGTCGGCCACAGTATGGGCGGGATTATTGCCCGACTCCTGGTCAGTGATGCCGATGTATCCAAAGAAGCCATGTCGATGATGAGTGACCGGCAACTGGCCAAATATCGCCGTATTCCCGTGATTCAGCAGCGCCTGATTATGCAGGATATTCCTAATTTTAACCGGGCGATTTTCTTGGCCGCTCCGCACCGCGGTACCGAATATGCCGACCGCTGGTTTACCAAAGTGGCGCGTAAAATTATCCGTTTACCGGGGGCATTTTTAAATGCGGCCACCGATTCGCTGTTAAATGAAGATCCGAGCCTGAAAGATCTGGTCAATGAACTGGATAAGGGTCTAATTCAAAATGGCCCGAGCGATTTAAGCCATCAATCCAAATTTATTGCCTTAACTCAGGATATTCAACCACGTAAAGGACTGAAATATCATAGCATTATGGGCAATACCAGTCAGAGTAACGACCCTGCTCTCATCACCGATGATATTGTGGCCTATGAAAGTGCACATCTGAAACAGGCCCAGTCTGAAAAAATTATTACCGGCGGCCACTCGATTCAGGAAACCCCGGAGGCGGTATTAGAACTGCGCCGGATTTTACGCTTACATTTGCAGGAGCTGGGTTTATATAAACCTTAACCTGCCAATAAAAAACCGAAGCCTTCAACCGCTTCGGTTTTTTATCTCTGGAAGATGGCTACATATTGCCACATATTAAAGTGTGGCAGGAGGCAAACCGGCATAAGCCTGCAGCAACAGCTGCTTTAATTCGTCATCGTCATATTCACGCGGATTATAATACGGCGAATCACAAATCATCCAGGCAATGTCCGCCGGGGCATGTTCCGGTAACCCTAAGTCTTTTAAGGCCAAAGGAATTTGCAGGCGCTGGTTTAATTGATAGATAAAACGGCCCAGCTCCTCCCGACTGTCAACACCCAGTGCAGCGGCCAGTTGATCCATCGCCTGTACATCGGCATGGCGGTTATAATGCACCGAATAGGCCAGTATAATCGCGTGGGTTTGTGCATGAGGCAGGTTAAAGGTACCCCCCAGGCTATGACAGATTTTATGGTGAATCGCCATACCCACCGAACCCAGACAAATCCCAGCCAGCCACGCGCCATAGCTGACCTGTTCACGCAGCTGGATATCTTTCGGATGCTGTACCAGTTCCGGTAAAGCGGTGGCTAGACAGCGAATCGCCTCCAGCGCCATCAGGCTAATCACCGGATTTTTATTTTCTGCATACAAAGCCTCCACCGCATGCGCCATGGCATTCATGCCCGAACAGGCAGAAATCTCTGCCGGCAGATTCAGGTTAAGCGCTGGATCATAAATCACGATTTTCGGTAACACCTGTGCAGCTTTGCCGGTGGTTTTCAGCTGATTTTCCGTAATACCATATACCGGGGTCATTTCACTGCCCCCATAGGTGGTCGGAATTGCCACAATTGGCAGATGGGTGTCCAGTGCAATGGCTTTGGCTAAACCAATAGCCGAACCGCCACCCAAAGCCAGACAGCAATCCACCTGTAATTCTTGTGCTGCCTGAACCGCCTGCCGTGCCACCTCTGCCGGCACGTGCATTACCGCATGAGCATAAACCGTAACGGTCAAATCACCAAGTTGCCGGGCCAGCTGCTCAGCGGCCTTCTGCTGGCCGGGCGTGGCAATCAGCAGAATCTTGTGATAACCGGCCTGCTTGAGAATATCCTGCGTGCGCTTGGCTTCCCCCGCACCAAAATACACCTGTACTGGCAAAGCCTGATAATAGAATTTGGGCATCATGGGCTCATCTTCATGTTGTTCTTTACCCCAGTATAGAGTGCCTCTCCTGCTGCTTCGAGCGCATTGCTGCAACGCTGCTTTCCATATTTTCTGGTCTTCTCTGCTGCAATCTTCATCAGCTGTATTGCTCGCTTAATTTTCTCCGCCATAAGCTGCTCAGTTTCAGCACAGATTTTCCAGAATCGGTTTTTCCCGCCTAGCTAAATTTGTTAAGATGAAGCGCTTGTTGGGTCGTCAACAGCATCGACGTGCAGGATTTAAACACGATGTTTTATCTGCTCCAGCTGGCCCAAATGACATCCACGCGGTGAAAGCCATTCCAACACCCATGCGTTAATTGAAGGAACTGAATGTACATGAACATGCAAGAAATTGTGGCTGACTTATCTTCGCATACCCCGATGATGCATTAGTGGTTCATCATTGATTTATAATTATTATTTTTAAATATTATAAAAAAGCTACACTACAACCTACACTTAATTAAAATCCAACTTTTTAAACTACTCCCTAAAAATTATCAAAATAAACTAATAGTCCCATAGAAGTAGTGTGGCTATCTTTGTCCATAGACTTCTATACAACTTTTGAAACAATCTATTTTAGATAGTGAGATCTTGAAGAAAAAGAGAATGTTGTTGAATGATTGGAGGGAAATATTATTGCAACTTGAATTCACAGTCACGTCATAACGCTTGGAAAAATGCTTTATTCAAACGATACAACTGCTATAATTAAATATGTAAGTGAGGATATTTCTATGGACACTAGAAAAACCACCAAAAAAATCAGTAAAACACGGATTTACCGTTCTGTAGCCAGTTCAAGTGCTATTGAAACTGGTCATTCAATTCAAGCGATTGAAAACCGTCTAAAATCGAATTCAAGTAAATACAGACACTTATCGCTCGCTCAGTAGTCAGAGGTTAAAATATCTCTGACTAATCGTTCCATGTGCTGATAATCACATGCCACGCCTGCTTGTATCGAACCAAAATAAAAACCTTTATGCTTGTCCCAAAGTGAGTAATCTAGGGGACCATAACCTGCTTGCGTTGCCATTACATCCATCAGTAAACGTGAAATACGTCCATTTCCTTCACGGAATGGATGAATCAAAATAAACTCAACGTGGCTTTGCGCTAAGAAGCTGACCAAGTCATCAAGATCCATAGTATTTAATTGGCCATACAAATCCAAAAACTGATGTTCAAAGGGCTTGATTTGCTGTGGCAGAAATTGAGCAGCAGCAAAACGAAAATCCCCTTTAGTCATATCGACCGTTCTTAGATCACCAGCCCAAGCATATATTGGTTTTAGCCATTTACGATGCCAGTCCATAATATCCTGAAAAGACAGCTGTTCTATAGAAAACTCATTGGCAAAAATGTAGTTATACAATTGGAGCAACAAATGCTCTTCAGCTTCCTGCATTTCTGCTTCTGAGGTAATGCCGAGTTTGTTCTTAAGCACCCGCCCATTCGAACCCGGTTCATAATCCCCCTCAGATGTACCAATGGCGTATTTCAAATGTTCATTTCCTTTTTATAAGCTCTGCACTTTTATGCTTCAATATGATGCAAGCATCGTTACATTTAAAAACCGATTTGCCATCCCATCCAATTGCTTCTTAGTCTTTTCCCAATCTGGCATTACCTGCGTCATCAGCTGATAAAAACGCTCGCTATGGTTATGCTCAGCTAAATGGCATAGTTCATGCAAAATCACGTAATCAATGCATTGCACTGGTGCTTTAACCAAGTAAGGATTCAGCGTAAGAAGCCCTTTGGGAGAACAACTACCCCATTGTGTCTGCATGGTCAGAATACGAAATGCTGGCCGTTCTGCAACCCACAATGCTCGTTCCAGCACATGATCCAGACGCTTGGCAAGTACACTCTTGGCTCTGATTTTGTACCAATCATCTAACAAATGCTGAACTTTGTCCGCACTTTTTTGATGAACAGTTACTTCCAGTTTTCCACGTAACAGCTTGACACCTTGAGGATGATCAGAATCTTCCTGCACTTTTAGCTGATATTGTTTGCCTAGGTAGTAGTGACTTTCCCCACTCACATACTGGCGAGGTGTGATAAATTCTAGCTGCTGACGGAATTCTCGTAGCTGCTGGTAAATCCAGCGACTGCGTTTCTGTACTGCTTTTAAAACTTCACTGTCCTCAGCTTGTTCAGGTGCTGAGACCACAACCCGACAATCCGGATGTACTTTGATCAAGATTTTGTTCGAAGCATTAGACCTCATTACTCTCTCATAAGAGATGATTTCATCGCCATAAGTGAAACTCAGCACTTTGTGATGTATTTTCACCCTAGACCCCATTCAGACCTACTCGGGTAATCTGTACAATCATCTCGACAATTTTCTTGGCCTGATCCATCCCGCCACCAATCGATTTGCACTCCTGAAACATGCGAGGCAATAACTTCTTACGGATATCAGCTTCAATGTTTTGTGGGTTAATCGAATTTTCGGCGACTGAGTTAATGACCGACAGATCTACATCGAAAGCTAATTGTACCCATTTGTCCTGCACCTGCTGATCGGTAAGAGAGAAGGCTTCGGGTAATACTTTCTTGAAGACTCCAAAGTAAGCCTGAGCATGTCGATTACCCGCAAAGGCATCGGGTATATCATCTAAACGACGAGCGTGTACCTTTTCTTCAAATTCACGAAACAGCATGTACTGCTTAAGTGGATGTTCAAACTGTTTTTCTGCATCTTCAATCGCTTGGCGCAACAGTTTAGAAAAAGCTTCCTGAGCATAAGGATCATCTCGTAATTCCTGCTCTATCATCTTGGTCACACGGGTTTTAATGATATCAGTTTCATTTCGGGTTTTTTCATCACTCCAGTCTTCCTGCTGTGGTGTTTTTCCCATCTTACCGACTTCATAGGCACCATCCGGCTCTTTAACCTCTACACCAACTACATGCTTATCCAACAGTTTTTTCACCTGTGCAGCATATTGATCGTAATCTACCGTTTCTCCCGCATCCTGTTTCACCAACTGGCGCAAACTGGAAAATTGCTTGACAGTTTCCTTGTAGTGCTGACGTTCCAGATCAGTAAAACTCTTGTCTTCAAAGAAAGTGGCAGATTGCAATGCCACCTTTAAGCAACTGGCAAACTCTGTTAATGCTTCATAGAAGTCATCACGCACCTTTAAATGCACATCTACCAATTCGCCATTACGTTCTTCAATACGTGGCACGAGAACCTGACGTAATTGTTCGATATCATTTTTATTCTTCACGCTATCAAAGATTGCCCAGAGGTTTTTATACAGTCGGGGCAAGCGCTTATATTCAGTGCTCATCTGACTATATAGACCGGCAATATCATTGATGTCATAACCGCCCTGTGTACGGGCTGCCAAGTTCTGATATTTTTGAATGGTAGTATCCAATTCTTTTAAGATGCCACGGTAATCAATCAACAGACCAAATTTCTTTTTAGAATGTAAACGATTAACTCGGGCGATCGCCTGAATCAGGTTGTGTTCCTTTAAAGGCTTGTCGATATACAGCACGGCATTTTTCGGCTCATCAAAGCCCGTGAGCAACTTGTCCACGACAATCAGCAGCTTCAACGAGTCATCCTTGTCAAAACGCTCAATGATCTGCTTGGTATAAGTTTGTTCATCCTGCGTACCGACATGCTCTTTCCACCATTGGGTGACTTCTGGCGTGGCAGATTCATCTACTGCTGTATTTCCTTCTCGGCTATCAGGTGGACTCATGACCACCGCGGATTCAAACAGGCCCGCTTCATCCAGATATTTTTTATATTTGATGGCTGATGCCTTGCTATCACAGGCGAGTTGACCTTTTAAGCCTTCATCAATATTCTTCACAAAATGATTGGCAATATCCAACGCTATCAAACGAATACGGTCATCGGCACTATAAATCTGCCCTTTTTTGGAAAATTTACGTTTTAAGTCTACTCGTTGTTCATCGGTTAAACCTTCCGTAATCCGCTCAAACCAGCTATCAATCGCACGTTCATTCACATCCAGATCAGGAATGCGTTCTTCATACAGCAATGGCGTGACCGTTTGGTCTTCTACCGCTCGCTGCATGGTATAGGCATGCACAATCGGGCCAAACTTGTTCACAGTCTTTTCATCCTTAAGCAAAGGCGTCCCCGTAAAAGCAACGAATGCTGCATTTGGCAATGCCTGCTTCATGCGTATATGGTTTTCCCCGCCCTGGCTACGATGTCCCTCATCAATCAAGACGATGATGTCTGAGCTGTTATTCACACATTCAGGAAGTTTGGTTGCCGAGTTGAACTTCTGAATCAGAGAGAAAATAATCCGCTCTGTTCCTTTACCGATTTGTTCAGCCAGACGTTTGCCTGATGTTGCCATCGCTGCTTCTTTGTCTTTTTTACCTGCCAGTTCCCCACCCGAAGCAAAGGTCTTACTGAGCTGACTTTCCAGATCTACCCGGTCGGTCACCACCACAATCCGGCATTGTTTCAGGGCTTCATTCAGAATCAACGCCTTACTCAAAAATACCATAGTGAAGGATTTACCTGAGCCTGTAGTATGCCAAATGACACCACCTTCACGTCCACCATCCACACGTTTGCTACTGATTCTTTCGATTAGGCGTTTAATGCCATAAACCTGTTGATAACGAGCAGCAATTTTTCCGGACTTTTTATCAAACAAAATAAACAGGCGCACCATTTCCAGCAGACGCTTAGGCGATAAGAGACTCATCATTAGCTGATCTTGACCTGTCACGGCCAGTTCACCACCAGCAATTAAACGTTGATACCATTGTCGGTCAGCTGCAGGACGATGACCAAATAAATTCTGTAGCTGTGTCGGACTAAGCTGCCTGTTTTTAATCGCATACATCTCAGCATCAGAAATGTCTTCCTCACGCCATGCCGCCCAGAACTTCGCCGGGGTGTTACAGGTGCCATAACGCCCTTCATTACCATTCACCGAGAGCAACAATTGACTGTAGGCAAACAATTGAGGAATTTCATCATGGCGTTGGTTACGTAACGATTGTGAAATACCCTCATCAACAGTTGGGCCTGTATTGGCATGGCCGTCTGGTCGTTTAGCCTCGACCACCACCAAAGGAATACCATTCACAAAGCAAACAATATCTGGTCGTCGAGTATCGACACCACCAGAACGGGTCACACAAAATTCTTCAGTAAAAACAAAGCTATTATTATCAATGTCTTCCCAGTCAATAAGTGCAATGGTAGGACTGACTTTTTTACCATTTACGAATTCAGTAACAGCAATACCATAGAGTAAATGGTTATAGATTTTTTCATTGGCTATAAGCAGCCCTTCATTTAATGCAGGGCTACAAATTTCAGAGATTAAATTATCCACTGACTTTGCCGAAAGTGGATATTCTTGACCAGCAAACACAAAGGTACGTTTAGAGAGTTCTTTATGCAAAATTTGCCGTAATACGACCTGATCTTGCTTTCCATCACGGGCAGCGAGTGCCTGTGATGGGGATAGGAAGGACCACCCCAAATTATTTAGAAGGGCCAAAGCTGGAATTTTTGCACTAAATTCTTCTTGGAATTTGGGTACATATTTATTCATATAAAGCCTTTATTTAAACTGTAAATACTATTTAACCCAATTCGCATGAAAAACCTCTTTGGTCTAAACTTTGAATTAACTCTATATATCTTTTAAATAAATAACATCTAACGTTAATTTTATAATTAACTTTTAGATAATCTCTTCCAAGTTTTTGAAAAAAAATTTCGAGGAAGCAATGATCGATAGCTATTTAAATAACTATTAGTCTTACATTGGGAAAGCTTTTTTGAGCACCCACATGGACAGGGCCTCTTATTTGCAACCCTTTTCTTCAAAGTTAATGCCTTTAAACATTCTAATACTTGATGATCATCATGTACTTTAAATAACTCTTTTAGTTCATCTATTTCTCCTGCACTACCATGTCTTAACTCCCCAAAAATAAAATCAATTTTATGATTAATTTTTAATAGACATGCATAAGCATATGGAATAAAAAAAATTTCAAAGAAATTATTGAAACAATTATTTGTTTGAAGTTGAGCCCTAAGACTAAAGGGGGAACCAAGACAGATGGTTCCATCTGGATTTATATGAAAATTTCCATTATTAGGAATAACTCCACCTAACTCTCTAAATATCGGTGGATTCCTCGGATAATCAGGAGGAATCTTTACCGAAATTTCTAATTTTTGGTTTATGACTGGATAACCTTCAGCTTCATGATAAATTTTGACACTTCCCTCTATAAATATAGAACTATCTGAAACCGGAGTTACTCGCATCAAATAGTTATTGTGCAAGAATATATCAAGACCATGGATTGAATTTACCATCAACTCAATGTCTCCATGGTTTTGCTACAACATTTTCAATCCTCTTAGGTGTTAAAATATTGGAAATTATCAATTGATCATTTGTTCCTGAAAATTGACTAATCTCCTTTTCATTAATATGGATTGAGAATCGGTCTTCGATAGTCTCTGATAGTACAGTGGTATCCTGATTATCATTAAGAATAAAGTTAAAATCACGTAGAGCATTACTTACCCAGAGAACAAAATTTCTTTTCAACTGTAGATCAGCACACTCTGGCATATTCCATCTATCTGCAAAATTTTCACCAGGATTTACTGGGTTTGGAACCACCTCTAAGCCAGAATCAGCAAATTGCTTCAAACCCATAAGTGCTTTCCGTAGAGCTTCTTCTATGGTCTGTTCTCCCGAATAGGACTGTGCTGCTATCGTTGAAATAATAATTGAAATAGGTTTCGATTCAGGGTTTTTTGCAAACATCTTGTCTCGATGCCGTTTTAAAAGTTGTATAGCTCTCTGCAATGGGGCTTTTTCTTTGTAAAGAGGAACTTCATCTACCTGAGATGCTTCAAATAAAGATCTTGTTGTTAAGCCTAATTTCACTCGAGAACTGAACCACAGGGCATATCCTTCTGGGTTACTTATCTGCCAATCAGCTCCTTTTGCTTTATAAGCTGGATGTCTATCATCAGTAATACAAACTGCTTTTTCTGATATATTTCCCGCCAAATTTTGATCTGTGCCATATTGACGAAGAGACTCAAAAAGCATGCCTTTTCTAGATACATTAGCTGGTACGCACGGAACTATATCCATATGGAAGTGAATATGATCAGCATATTCCAATCGCCAGCATCGATGTTTTTCTTCTAAATCAGATTTAATATTTCTTGCAATCCGATATGCTTCTAGTTCTATACCTACTAAAGTTTTCAACTCTTCTTGAGAATGTGTAAGAGGTTGAATACCAAATCTAAAATTACAAGCCAGGTCTAGATCATACATTTCATTTTCATTTAAAGGCTTAATTGCAGTGCCTAAACGAAAAGAACCTTGGGGAAAAATGTGCGGTTCAAACTCAGAACAAGATGATTCTGGGCGACCAATCCATTCCCCAATATCTTGATAACGATCAATAGCTTTTTCATAAGCAGAATCAGGTAGATCAAGATTATCGATTAGTTTTTGTAAAAGAATTTCTTTATTAAAAATATTCACTATATCCCCCCATTAAATCGTTAATGCTTTAATAAAGCTTCCATGTTGTCTGTTTTCATCATAAATAATCCAAGGCATTGTAGCCTTAGGCATTCGTACTCTGCCAAATTCAACTGCACATGAAATAGGCATTGCAGGAAATAAATGCAGAGGCTCATCTAACCCATAAATAGACTGAATTTCTTCTAAAGTTTTGCGAACAACACTACGAAATTCAGACAATTGTTCCGGAGAGCGAATAAAATCATTATGTTGATGAGGAGATGACGTATAAATTTTCCATATCTCAACATCCGGTCCAAGAACAGTGGTTATTCTTTCACTAGAGATTTCAGCACTTAGTGATAAAATTAATACTGGTTTTTTCTTTTGAATACTCTCTGGCTTAGAAATAGAAAAACTGAAATCATCAGGTTTGGTCTGCCACATCCATCCTTTTGGCTCACGGATTGGCTGATATGTTTCAACCGCGATTTTGTCCGTGAATAATGTCCCTAATTTTATGAGCAAAGGCATAGGAGCAAAACTAAATAAGGAAAAGTGAACATTTTCAGTAGTTTCTATTACACTTTTCACTTTTCGCTCAAATACTTTTTCAAGATTCTGTGCTTGAAAGTCCCAATATTGATCCGTACTATCAATTAATTCGCTAGATAAAGATAATTCTATAGGCTGTTCCGCAGGAAACCGTCGCGGAAACATTGCATGTACAACCTCTTTGAATTGGAGTGGCGATTTCTCTTTACCAATATCTGCACCGTATAGAACAACATGAGATTTATTATTAGGACCAATACTAGTCACTAACCAAATTCGCTCCTCATGTTCTTTTTTCCATTGACGCAAAAGATCTGCCGAATAACGTATTCCTTCTTTATCCTGATCAATTGTTTTATGACAGTCATGACACATCAGCATCAGATTATCTATATCATTTAATTTGTCCTTATTGAGAACAAAAGGTCCCCATCCTCTCGGACCATCTTCCGAAAATGAATAGATATGTGCAGCTTCAGAAATATTTACTGTTTCTGTCGTAATAGGCGATTTGTATAAAGGGCGATTACATCCATTAAATTGGCATCGACCTGCAGCTCTACCCCAGAGCATAGATCTAACTGAATCTTTAATAGCTCTTGTAATTTCTTTCGGCTTACTAGATTTATTAGCCATATATTAGACCTTTACCCTGCATTTACCTGTTAACAATTGCTGCATGAGTGCTTTTTTCTCCTGCTTTAAGCAATCAAGTTTTTTCTGTAAATTTTCAATTTCTTGATCTGAAAGTGTTAGAACTTCAGCAATCTTTTTCTGCTCGACAATCGTTGGTAATCTTAATATTAACTTCATTAATTGATTTTTCGATAAGTTATAACGTGTTGCTCCTTGTCCAAGAATCGATATTTGCTTTCTTATATTGCTACTACGCAGAATATAAGCTGCAAACTGAGGAAGTAAAACTTTAAAATTACTCAATCTAAAACCAAAGCAAAAGGAGTTAAGATATAGTCTTTCTACTTCTTCCAGTAGAACTGATGACATACCAACTTCCTCAGCAGTTTCGGAAGATGTTGTAAAAAATATATCTCCATACCGTACAGAGTTTTGATTTTCATCTTCTTTAATAACCACGTAATCGACTTGATTAATATCAATTCGGCTATTTTTGAAGATATTCATGTAAGTGATGTATGGAACACCACTTCCAAAATCATCTTTAGTTTTACCCGTCAGCCCCGTAAAAGTATTTCCTAAATTTCCAAGTGAATACTCATTCCACTCCCCACTAAACCTCTCCCCATTCTCATCAAGCAAACGTTTTTTACCCGTCAGCAATTGTTGCATCAATGCTTTTTTCTGCTGTTGGCTATTTTCAAGCAGTTTTTCAGTCGCAGAAATTGCTTGATCCCAAGTTAAAAGGATTTGGGCGATTTTATTCTGCTCCGCTAAAGGTGGCAAAATAATTGGTAGATCTTTACATATCTCAATAGTTAAATTCTGCTGACCAGAAGTCTTTTTAGATCTAGACTGCAACCATTGTTGAGCTTTAAAACTATTTAAAAACTCTAGAAAATATTTACTATCAACAAGATTTTTTTGTAGTCGGTAAAATACAATCGCCTGATTCATATTATATTCAGGATAGCTGTCATCAAGTAGAGCTGTTTTCCCTAAAGGAGGACCTACGATATTCATCAAAATATCATTAGGAAATGCCATTGAACGCGATAGAAAATTTTCGTGAGACTCTTTGGATACAAATATGAAATCAGAATCTAGTGCTAAACGACCATAAAAAGTTAAATTGTTAACTCGTAAAAAAGGAATATTGCCTTCATTAGAAATCTCTGATTTAGGCGGAGTAGTCCCTTTAGAAATTTTTATGCAAATTTCATTGGCAGTTTTACAAGACCAATCATTTGGAATAATCCCAAAACCTGAGATAAAATTCGCTGTATCATTCACTATAACCCAACTCCTCTAAATACTTCGCCATTTTCACTTCAAGCTCAGCAAGTTGAGTCTTTAACTGCTCACGCTCAGCACGTACAGCCAACAAATCAATCTCTGCTTCCTCTTCAAAGGTATCCACATAACGAGGAATATTCAGGTTGTAATCGTTGTCTTTGACTTCCTGCAAAGTCGCCAAATATGCATACTTGTCTACGCTTTCACGAGCACGATAGGTTGCAATAATCTTGGCAATATTCTCTTCAGTTAAATTATTTTGATTTTTACCTGACTTAAACTCACGGCTTGCATCAATAAACAAAACTGAATCATCAGACTTTTGCTTTTTGAAAATTAAAATAGCAGCAGGAATACCCGTACCGTAGAACAGCTTCTCAGGTAAACCAATAACCGCATCTAATAAGTTTTCGTTAATCAACTTCTCACGAATCTTACCTTCAGATGAGCCACGGAATAACACACCATGCGGAACCACAACCCCCATACGACCCGTAACAGGCTTTAGCGTCTCAATCATGTGTGAAATAAACGCATAATCACCTTTGGTCTTTGGTGGTAAACCACGACGGAAACGATCAAACTTATCATTTTCAGCTTGCTCATAACCCCATTTATCTAATGAGAATGGAGGGTTTGCAGTTACAATATCAAACAGCATCAAATCGCCATTCTTATCCAATAATTTTGGATTACGAATCGTATCACCCCACTCAATTTTGTGGTTATCTTCACCATGCAAGAACATGTTCATCTTCGCCAATGACCAAGTTGAACCAATCGCTTCTTGTCCATAAAGTGCGTATTCTTTGCTGTTGTGATTCGCTACAACTTTGCGACCACACTTCATTAACAGTGAGCCAGAACCACATGCAGGGTCACAAATACTGTCGCCTTTTTGTGGGTCAAGTAACTCCGCAATTAAGTCCGATACTTCAGGCGGTGTATAGAACTCACCTGCTTTTTGCCCACCACTGGCTGCAAAGTTTTTAATCAGGAATTCATAACCATTACCGATGACATCCAATGAACCAACATGACTTGGTTTAAGATCAAGATCTGGTGTCGCAAAGACTTCAAGCAGGTCTTTCAGAATGGTATTTTTCTGCTTTTCTTCACCCAGCTTATCAGTGTTAAACGAAATATCCTGGAATACACTTTTACCTGCATCTTTCAGTTTAGTGCCATTCACTTCTTCAAGTGCATGTAACGCCTGATCAATACGTTCACCGTTGCCCGGTTCATAACGACGTTCATACAGACTGTAGAAACTGGATTCACGAGGCAATACAAAACGCTCGTTTTTCATCATCTCGTCAATCAGTTCAGGCTCATCACCATATTCATTTTTATAGTTGTCATAATGGTCTTGCCAAACATCCGAGATGTATTTCAGGAATAGCATGGTCAAAATAAAATCTTTATAGGTATCTGCACTGATGGTGCCACGGAACACATCACAGGCAGACCATAGGGCTTTATTGACGGTATCTTGGTTAATTTGGTAACTCACAATTTTTTCCTTTATTTAATGCTTAATATGTTTGATTCAATAAATCGGTCGCAATGATGGTCATCATCTGCTCATCGTTTCGTAATAACTGCTCGACAATTTGCCGTTCTTGCTGCAAAGCCAGTACCATCTCAGCAATAGTTTTTTGCTTGGCTAAAGGCGGTACGGCTATGGGTGTTTCTTCCAGTACACTACGCCGAATACTTTTACCTACCGAACCTTCAGAATTTTGCTCAAGGTATTTCTGACAAGGACTTTGATTCAGTAACCAGGTCAAATATTCCGGCAACACATCCGGACGGGTAATACGCACCACAAAAAAATGCGGTGCAGCCACCGCCTGAAAATCATTTTCTAATAGACGATTGCCTACCTGTACTGCGTAGTAATGATTACCACGCGCAGCGATCAAAATATCCGTAGCCTGTAGCCAGTCCGGTGTTTTTTTACCAGTCAGTTCAGTACCCATGCAATGTGGCCAATCAATCCCATTGACCACGGAAACATCTTTCATTTGCACAACAACGATGCTTGAACCTGCCACTTCGGGAATCTTCCCACGAAATGGATAACCCGCATTGATCTCGGTAATATCCTTTAATTGCAGTTGCACTTTTATTTGCTTCATTGCCTTTGATGCAAAAAACATAAAACAACAGGAACTGCATGTCAAATGAAAATGCATCATTTTCATTGATGCAAAAAAATCACTAGTCTTTAACTATTCTGATCTTACCAGAACAAACGGATTGTTAATAAAGGAAATAAGTCAAAGGCGACATATTGTGTCGTTATGCAGGAGGTAGATTACAATCTGATCATGATAAAAATAAAATAACCAACAAAACAGATTCCACATTTTAGAATCATTAAACATAATAAAAATTTTAACTCTACAAAATGACTCAATTTTTCAGATTAAATAATATTTTTGCACGTCAAATAATGTCGCCATCTTTTTAAATTTGTCATTTAGCTATTGTTTTATTTGAAATATATAGAGATTATAAGCATATAACTTTACAAAACCAACTTCACTTACTAACTACTAACAACCTAGAGATTGATATGTCCAATATTAACGTCTACTTACGTGAAAATCTGCAAAAGCTCAGCGAAAAAAATATTTATATCGCGCCGAACATTCCAGAAAAAAAACTAAATAAAGCGATCAAATCATTTAAGTATGAAGGAAATCCAGAAAATATTATTGCTTTATTAGACACCACATTACTGGGAAGTGGTTCTGATGGCCTAATGTTTACTGGAGAAAAAGTTATTTTCAAACCAGCATACTTTGATCCTCACCATATCCAATATGAAGCAATCACTGATGTGAATGTAATTTTTGAAAAATCAAAAGCAGAAACAGCGACGATAGTAACTGAAAGTGCAAAAATTCAACTCGAATATATTTCATCATCCTGTGATTTAGTGGAATTAGAAAAAATTCTCAAACACGTTTCTAAAGAGTTTGATGAATACACAGAACAAAGACAAGTTGTACCTCTAGAGGAAATGGATGAACAGCTAAAGCTAGCCTATCTTAAAATTATCATTAATATGACCTACGAAAATGATCAGGTCATTGACAAAAAAGAAATGGCTGAAATCTTTCTTCTAATGAACCGTTTAGGCCTCAAACAAGAAACCAGATTTGAAATTCGCTCATATATGTTTGCTCCTGATCAATTACAGGAAACAAGCATTTTGTTTGATGAATTAAATAAAAATGTCATGGATGGTCAATTGCATACTGTCCATATTTCTCTAGCCAAGGATCTGATTAATATTTATTTTTCAACCCAAAGCCGAGATCTAGGAAAATTCAATTTTCTGAATAAAAACAGAAATCTACTAAACATCAAAGACAGTGACCTAGACATCGTAGTCTTAGCGTTAGAAACAGATTACAAGCTGTTAGAAGACGACTTTACAGACGATAAAATGACCGCTGCATTTAAGGAACTGTCAGCTAAGGCTGCCGCTGTAGGTACACCACTTGCAGCAGTATATTTATCTGGCTCGGTTATTGGTATGTCGGCTGCAGGTATGACATCCGGTTTAGCCATGCTAGGAATGGGAGGTCTTTTAGGATTTTCAAGTATGGCTACGGGGATAGGCGTAGCAATACTTATTGGCGTGGGAGCATATGCGGGGGTAAAAAAAATTACTGGATCTGATGAACTCAGTAATTATAAACGCAAGCAATTGATGTTAAATGAAGTTATTAAACAAACACAGGATACTATTTCAACGATTCTGGATGACATCAATTACATTACAAGCAAGTTGAACGGAACTATTGAACAAGTTACTGCATTAACTGACAATGTGAACGCAATGAAAGGCTTGAATAATCAGTTAAAACAACAAATTGCTATGTTAAAAGGTGTTTCAGGTGCAGCGGATATTTTGAATGGAAAAGTGCACGATGCTGAAAGCTCCTCTAACAAACTTAAATGTGCAGCTATTTTAGATTTATCAAAATTAGAAGCTTTGACTTCGGAACCAACCAAGAAAAAGTTCTATGATTTCATCCGTGATTTTTATATTGAAAAAGAATTTGTTGAAGAAAAAAATAGCGATACACAGGTCCTTAAAAAGTGGGTCATTGATAAATCAATAAACAAAGCGGAACTTGCTCAACTAGCAAAGGCGTTTGAAGCTATAGGCTATTTTAATGTCAGCGATGTTCTTGCAGGAAAAACAAAACAAGTATTATCTGGTTTATTTTCATGAGTAAAAAAGATCTTTTAGATGAACAAGCGTATAGCCTGATCATGCAAGATCATCAACTATCATCTGCTCAAGCCAAGCTTGGGCAGGTCGATAGCATAACAAATCAATTAAATGTTGATTTAGCACAGATGCTCTCAGAAACTGATCAGCTAATTTTAGACTCAACAAATTTGCTAGAAAATCTAGAAAATGATTTTTTAGAAATCGCATTGACCACGGATGAAGAAGTTTTCTTTGTTATAGATGAAGATACCGACACTTTATATGAGTTGGAGGAATTCAGTCCTTCCGTTTCTAAATACACCCCCTTAAACATGCTAGACACCCTCGAATTTTCTAAGGATCTAACATGGGATGAATATCAAAACTCACTTAGAGCACTCCAAAAACAGTCAAATAGCATTATCTCGGAAGATCCTTTTAAAGATTTGATGTCGGCGTCACAAAAAATAGCCTTACAAAAGAGGATCAAAGAAGAATTTTCTATTAAAAATGCTCAATGTGATCAATATGATTACATGATCGCAGGTACTTGTGGTTTCATCGGAGGGCTGATAGATATTTTATTTGTTGGCATTCCAGGTCAAAGCCCTTTAGGGAATTTAACAGATGAAGCCACAAATAAGGCTGTACAATTATTCGCAAAGATGAATGGCTGGCAAGGTGCGAATGCTGGAAAAGACCCTACAGCTAGTGCGATAGGTTTTTTAGAGCGAAACTTCAAAGTCAATTACGATCAACGATATGGTGCTGATGTTGAACATTTTTTTAAAATGAGCACTAAAAATCACCATATTAAAAACCTAGCACATTCCCCAGACATCTGTGGTTTATTTTTTTCGTTATTAGACCAATTTCAGAATACCGCTACATTTGTTGGAATTTTTGACGTCATTAATAACGATGGTGTAAAAATTGGTGAATCTTCAAAGCTGGTCAGAATCAATACAGACACTTTTGAACTGCAAGGTACAAATTTAGTCAGTAAAATATATTGTGGATTTGTAAATTGGTTAGGCCATCTATTTTCCGATGTAGCGGGATCTTCTGGAGCGTCTACACGCGGTTCAGGAATCCCAATCCCTTTTTATTCATTACTGCAATTTGCTGACTTCGGCAGTTTTGGACAGCATAGACAAAGTTTTGCGACTTTAGCAGTACGAGTTTTTGAAGCAGGCTATGATTTCCGCCACGGTATGACTATGGCGATTCCTGTGCTAATTACTGAACTGCTGACCAGATTTATGTGGTCGTTTAAACAAAAAATTTACCACCGTAAAGCATGGCTAGATTGCATTCCGAATGCAAATGTACCAGAACTCAGACGTATGTTATTAGTTTCACATGGTACTTTATGTATTATGGATGGCATGGATGCTGCGTTAAAATCCGCAGGACAACCAATCCAATTTTTATTAAGGACAAATCTGGTTGGATGGACTAGGTTTTCAACACTTGCCTTAAAAGAAGTACATGCTGCATTTAATGAAGGTAAACTGGATATAGATGCAGTTGATAAATATTTAGAGCAAGAATATAAGAATCTTAAACAAAATCTATATTAATGCTCTAACCCAATTTAATCCCCACACAATAGAAGGTAAATTAGACAATTTACCTTCTATTTTTCATTAATTCACAGATTGAACACTCTTCTTCAAACCCGTTTGAATACTCTCTATAAAATTCAATTCCGTTCCTGAAGGTTCTGAGTGTTGATCCAATTGGGTTTCTGAATAATACTCTTCCAGCACATCTATACCCTCCTCACTGTTCAGCTCAAATCTGGCATTTTCAAAACCCTTTCGAGCAATAAAATCCAGTGCCTCCTGATAGAACCCAGCGGCCTTGCTCTGCTCATCCATCTGTCTAGCCGAGCTGATCGCTTCCTTCAAATTCACTCCATCACGCAATGTCAGATCGACGTAATACACTGGGGTGCGATAACTCTGTGTGGTGCTTTTTCCACGTAAGGTCAGTTGCAATGGCAGACAAGACAACAATCCTCCAGATGCCGCATGGTAGTAAGCCAAGCGTGCTGCTAGCGTCCGAATACTGTTAAAGCCTGTGGTTCGGAAGATAAAGCTGCCAAGTTCATCCGACTCATCAAGATTGACGTGCAAACGTCCAAATGGTTTACATGTTCCTCCCTGAGCCAAGGGACATAAATCCGGTGATGGACAAGAATGCTGCTCTACGCCTTGTGAGGTGCTGCGCTGGCAGGTTTGACCATTACCGACACAGACTGGACGACCAGTCTGACGATCAAATAAAGTGTACTCAGCTCGAAGATTCAATTCGGGATCGTTAAAGATCATCCGGACTGGAATGCTGCGCAGTTTCTGGTTGGCTGTCTGCTGGCGTAACTGTTCGTCCAGCGGATGTTTCACCCAGCCATCTTTGCTTTGGATCTGACTGGTGATGGTGAATTGGTCATCTTTTTCCGGCAGTCGTTTGCCGTTCTTTTCAATGACACGGCCAATGCTGATACGTCCGAGTACGGGTGGGGTAATGGCTAAACCTTTAATCATGAGATATTCCTCTTATAAATCGTTCTGTTTGGTACGGTGTGGTGTGTTTGCTTTCAACTTCTGCTTTGCCCATAAAAAAATCCCACGCCGTTATCGGGCATGGGATCTGTTGAGATATGTGTGTGATGGCATGGCATTTGAGTTTTATTGGTGGAGAGCTAAAGCAAGTGCTGTATTACTTAGGCTAAGTCTGGGTAATCTCCCCTATCAGCTTAGCTATTGCTGTAGATCTGAAAACGCCGTGTCCCTGCTTTGGTCATGGGAAACTGTTCAAGCAACTCTGGATGCAATTTCAATAAGGCTTTGCTGTCCAGACTGACCGAATCCTTGGCTTTCTTCCAGGTCACTGAACCTGTGGCGAAAGTGGCACGCTCTGCATCTTTCATCAAGGCCTGAATCTGATGTTTCAGTTCATCAAAATTGTTCTGGTGTTGCTCAATCCGGTTTTTCTCCTCAATCAATTGATCGAATAACTGATTGGCCGATTGCAGTTGACTGAGATCGGTCACGCTGAGTGGCGTCTGTTCCGGATACAGCTGTTGTAAGGCTTGAGCAGCAGATTCACTCGCATCGACTGCGGGTGGAATGTCATTCTCCACACAAGCCCAAAAAGTACGTTCAGCATGGATGATCTGTTCAATCAGTTGTTCATTCCGCGTCACTTTATAGATTTTAGTTTCATGTCCACAGAGTAAAACGCAGATATGTGCCGCCTGTTTTCCGGTAACGGCCAACTGATGCTGTACCTGACAGAGTACATATAACGGTACGCCATCACGCCATAGCTTGGCACCATATTCCCCAGCAGTTTTACATTCCAGAATCTGCACCTCATCACTGCCCACCACGGCATAGTCCAAATTGGCCAACATAAAGGCTTTGTCTGGATCAGGATGCTGTAATACTGCATTGACCCGTCTAACCTTATTATTGGTCTGCATGCTATAAAATTCTGCAACAAGGGGTTCCAGCTGCTTACCCCAATATAAAGGGGCATGCCCTGAGCTTTCATCCTGAATGTTTTGCTGTATCCGACCAGTTTTGATCATCCACAGTTCCAGCATCGACATATACGGGTTGAGACCACAGGCAGTCGCGGCATCGCTACTGCCAATGCCCTGCTTGCGTACTTCCAGCCATTGCTGATAGCTCAGTTCTTTGGTGTTTGCCAGACGTTTTGCCGTATTAGAACGCAGTGGTTTAGTCAGCTGAGATACGGGTGGTAATGGTGGTTGTGCTGGAAAGGTTAATGGCTGAGATGGGCTGTGTGATGTTGCTATGCTATTCATGGTCAATCTCCAGATAGGTTGAATGCTGATTTTTGCGCATAAAAAAGCCACACCCCGCAGGATGTGGCTTTAATAAAGTGGTCGGGTTATTCGGGTTGCGGTGATAAAAGGGTTACTGGATAAAAGGTCTTCATGCAACCAAACGTAAGGCTTGTTCCAGTCCACGCTGTTTCAGTCCTGCTCCGGCACCAAACCAAGCTGAATCGAGCCGGTGATCAGTACTCATGGCACGACGTTCATGATCGGCAAACTCGGTCATGGCACAGAGCAAGCCATAAGCGGTGCCTTTGGCTGAAGACAGTTCTGCACCCCGTCCCTGACCATTGAACATGTCCATAACTTTGCTCATGGCTCGGCCATTCGGTTCAGTTTTGTTGCTGGCCTGATTTTGACTGGCCATGTTACGGTAGAACTGGATGATATTTTCTTCCTGATCCTGTACTGACATCGTGGTATTGTTAAACACGGCATCGAAGAATGCGGCAGCTTCACCTTGGGTCACTTTACGCTGACTCAGCTGTTTCATTTCATACATGTGTTCATCCCAGGTACGCACGCAAATTCCCAGTTGCTGCTTGACTTTTTCGGCATCAAATTTGGTGCTATGCGGAACCTTGACCACACCAGCGCTACTGCTCTGTCCACGTAAGGCAATTGCCAAAGTGTTGTTACACACCACACGGATTGAGGTGAATTGTGCTGTAGTCGCAAGTGTTCCATCACAAGCGGTTGCCAGCAAAATATAGCCATTACTGACATCCTTGCCTTTCAATGCTGTACTTTGTCCGGTACGTGCCAATGCCCAGAACTTCTTGCCGCCTTTAAGTACCCCGGCAGTTTCCAGCTCAAAGCCGGATTGCTCAGTGAGATCCCGATAAAATTCCAGAATCTCTTTCGGCTGGACTTCCTGATAGCGTTGACTGACTACAGATAAAGGTGCATGGGTATCGGAACGGTACAGTACCCGCTGTTCTTCATAGGGCAGAATGATGCTTTGTCCACGGTCGTTTTTAGCCATATAGCTGACATCTGAGGATTCAATGCGCCAGTCCATACCGGCTTGCTGTGCCCAAACTTCAAGTGGTTGATTCTGACTGAGTTGATTACCCAAGCCATGCCAGGGGGTATCACCAACATAGGCCATTTGTTCAATTTTATGTGCCATGATTTTAATTCCTATAAAAAGTTAAATGTCTGTAAAGGTATAAAAGCTTAATTACGCATGCTTGGACTAAAATCACGGTCACAGTCATTGCAGTAATAATGTCGGGTATAAACAGGATGTGAGCTTTTTGGGACTTCATCCTCGGTCATCAGCATCCAAATGCCACCGATCAGCACCCCGACGAGGGCGCCTGCAATCGGGGGGATGTTTAAACTTTTAGAAACACTGATGCCTAAGGTCGCTAGTGCCAGAGGTGACATCACATTGTTTTGCGCTGAAGGTGAATGACCGTTAATGACCAAATGTTGTGGGGATTCCAGCAGTACCGTATCCCGGGACTGACAATAAGGACATGGCAAACTCATCTAACTAATTCCTGTAATAAAAAAAGCCTGCTTTGGGGGAAAGCAGGCAAAACGTGAATCGGGTTATTGCATAGGGCTGTTTTGAAGCAGCCATATGCTTCTCATTTAAATGATATGTATCTGTATTTTTTTAGAATTCGACTTTAAAAGCTGCTTTTATATTAATTTTAACGGCATGTAATTCAGGCAATGATGCGCCAAAGTCTAAAGATACCCAAACGCAAACAAGCTCTGCTGAAAATACTACCGCACAAACAGATGAAGCTTTACCGGAGGATGAATTTAGGACCACCATGGTAGAATATGATCCAGACGATCCTGCTTTTGAAGCTGTAGAGCAAGCGCCCCAAGAAGAGTTTGAGCTAAGTGTCCGTCGTGATCCATCACAGCATACCATGACAGGCTACGTAGATAAGCTGATGATTGTTTCTCTAAATAACGATCCCACGACTTTAACTGGTGTTTCGATCAACCGTGGCAATTGTGGCACCAAAGGTTTCTATGACTATAAAAATATGCGTTATGGTTCTGTAGCGCAGGTTTATCTGGGCTGTGCTGCTGAGTATGTTCGTGAAGTGACAATCAGTACCAACGGTGGCTTGACCTGCACCTATAATTTTTAGCTATTCGAGATGCTAAATATAGCGTCATTTATTAACACAGAAGTTAAGGTTACCCTAGGTGAAACTGCTGAGCAAATCTGGTCAGCAGTGTAGCTAGTAGAGTACTAAAAGCCACCATATAGTCAGCTTAGGTCGGTGTAAAGATGAGTCTTGATCTTAGAAAAATAAAGATTTTTCTTACTTAACCATATACAAACTTGCAAAACTAAAAGCTTTCCCTTTTTCATCACTTATCTTGGTATTAAGTTGATTTACATTGATAGAACATAGCTTTATTCCGCGGTTAAATGATACGTTCTGATTGACTTCCTTGTTAAGATCAAAATTAGTAACTAAATCCAAAAAACTAGGCTCAAGGAGACCTGTTTCAACATTGATCTTGTCATCAGACAATTTAGGTGATGTGCTAATTTTAGAATAAAATTCAAAATACAGAGCAAAAAGATCCTCTTGAATCGCCGAAGCTGTAAAATATATAGTCAACTTTAGGTTAGATTTTGCTTTTACAGTAGCGTTATAAGAATAGTGAACACCTACCAACTGAAGTAAATTAGCCAAGTAATCTAAAAACCCCTTTTTTAATTCACTTTCATTTTCAAAAGATTGTGCCGCAACATCATAGCCCCTTAATTTATAGACTGTATAACAGAGCAAAGTAAAAACTCCCGCTCCTTTTTGGGATGCTTTTTTAGATTTTTCTGCATTCAGTATTTGGATAATTCGATGTAATTGCTCTAAACGTGGATTATTCGAATTAGGAGCATTTATGGATGCAGCTGTATCATGCAGTTTAAATTTTGCAAACTCTAAATAATCTAACAAAGCGTCAACCACTGGAACCTTAAAGTCTTCAGCTAAGCGAAACGTTAAGTAATCCTTCTTATCTGCTTCCCCTGTAAACAGAGCTAAATCTGCAATTGATACATGTCCTATTTCATATCCTTTATTTTTAGCTAAAATTTCAAAATCATGTAAGTACTCATAAATTTTCTTTTCAAATTCTTGTCCTTTTAAATACTCATCATGATTTAATCGCGTTGTGCGCTGGTTTAGACTGGAAAAATAATTTTCAATACTAATCCAGGTTAAGAATAGACGTTCCGGATTAAAACGGTAGAGCACTAAGTAACGTATATCAATATGTTCAGTCAGTTTGATATAAGCTTCTTTTAGCTGCTCATCTTCACTTAACTTTTTCTTAAACTTTAATCGAAGCTCATCCATTTCCTTTACAAATAAATCATTACCTAGATGATTGATTAAAAAAGCTTCGGCACCCTGATTGATTTTATTTCGCCCATATTGAAGGCAATCAAAAACATACCCTTGTACTGTTTTTTTAAAATCTAAAGTATTTAAAGAGTTTCCTTCTTTCAGCTCGAATTCACCACAGACATCACCTATAAATTCACTAATTTCAACTTGGTAGAAATCACGCAACCAATCATAAAAATCTCTAAATTCATCAGACTTTCGAATTTCATGAATAATATTTATCGTTTTCAGCATCCGCATAAAACGTACCGAACAATATTCCCTATCCACTTTCCACCATTTTTTCATATATTTTTCAACAGATTATAATATATTATTTTTTCACTAAAAAATATATTCACCATGAATCACAATTTAATCGAACCAAAACCAACTCATCCTATGGAGTTCGATCATGGATAATATGAAGAATCAAACGATACAAATCATTCGTTTACCAAAAGTCATTGAAACATGCGGATTATCTCGCAGCACGATATATGAAAAGCTTAACCAACGATCCCCAAGGCATGATCCTACCTTCCCCAGACCCGTGCGTCTTGGAACAGCCGCAGTAGGCTGGCTTCAACATGAAATTAACCTCTGGCTGCTCTCCAAGAAAGCATAGGCTCTAAGTGCTTATCTTTTCAGTCAGTTAAACAACAAATCTATCGACTTTACCGAAAGGGGCTGGATTCCAAGTCCCCTTGTAGACAGTTGTTGTCTCTAATTCTAATGGGTGGCTTTTATAAGATTATAATTAGATCAATATATTTGTATCTTATTAATATTTATATATTTTATAAATACAGATTATTTTTCTTACTTAGTCTTTGCTCATACTATAGGTTAGATGGCAACAATCAGTATTTTATTACCGATTGGAGTTATATCTATGAACGATAATAACATTCATCATCCAAAGATCAAAGAAACTGAGGTTAAGGATTCTTTTGACCCAATACCAAATTTATCAATTGAAATTGAAACAGACCTATTAGATGAGTCTGAAGAAGTCCTATCTGAATATGACGATGAAATAAATGAGCAATTTGAACTAGAAGATGTCTTAAACTCAGAAAGTGGTAGCAAACACTATGAGTTACCTAGTTCTCAGACTCTCAATCAATTCCTTAACCACCTAATAGACCCTAATGTAGCTGCATGCACCATCGCTATTAGTTTATGTAATGAAATAATTAAGCAAAAGGCTACCTCCCTATACAGTCTGTATCAGCCAAAAAATAAAGAGGATATTTCCCTTTTCAATCGAAAACATTGGGAATTGACTCACCCCAGAATAAAGCAATTGCTTCGTTCATTCTTACTTAATTCCAAGCGAACAGCTGTATGGGTGAATATAAAGTGTGAACAGCTTGAGGCTGTTATGGCTGCGTTAGATAAGGCCTTAAAACCATATCTAGACTTTATTTATGACTTAATTGAGCATCCATATGAGGAACTTAATGAGGTAGATGCAAATGGTAGACTGACAGGACATAAGGTTTCTTTAGCAGTAATCTTAAATCGCTTTATTAAAGTGCTTTTTGAACAGTTACATTCGCCTGAATATGTACAGCGTGTGAATGACCGTCGCAAAGTAGCGAAAAGGGGTGAAAAAAAGGTTCAGAAATACATTGATAAGTTACGTGGTCTTTATTCACGTTTATTGGGTGTTCGGGTTGATCTCTATCTACCTGCAGATAAAAAACATTTTACGCCTCAACAAATCGTAAAGCATTTCCATACGATTTTACAGAAACTGCGTCGCAGTAAATCCCTGCATTTAAAAGGCTATGTTTCAAAAATGGAATATGGCGTAGATCAGGCTTTACATATTCATTGTTTTTTCTTTTTCTGTGGTCGTAAACATCGAGAAGACATTAGTTTAGGTCGAATGATTGGTGAGTTGTGGGACAGTCAAATTGGCGGTAAACACAGCTATTTTAATTGTAATACCAGTAAGAATCGTAAGAAGTACAAATACGATGCTATAGGCATCATTGACCGTGATGATCAGACCAAATACGACAATATTGCAAAGGTGATTCGCTACTTTGCCAAGTTCGAACAATATGTCTTACATAGCAGCTTAGCGCGCGTTAAAACGCTCAATACAGGCTTATTACCCCATATTAAGAAAGGTATGGGTCGTCCTAATCTAACTCAATACTACAAATCTATTTAACCTTATTACTGAGATTCTTACTATGAAGCAATTACCCTTACACCGTCCTCAACCTCAATGCTTGCAGTCAACTCATGCTGTGTCAAATATTTATCCAAACAACCATAGAGATTTGTCATCTAAGATCGTATTAATGCGTCCAACATATGCTGATGAAGGTTTTGGGCGAACGGCTTTTGGATTAATTGATTTCCAAAAAAAATTAGAGCGAGACACAATCAAAGTTTTTCCTAAACCAACCGCAGCTTATCCAAATCCTTTTATGAACTCTTTGTGCTATTTTGCTCTCCAGCAGATATCACCGTTTTCCTATTTTATAGATCTTTTTGATGGCTTTGAAACAAATCCTTATTTAAGGGTTTTCCATAAATTTGCTGTTGAAAACTCACAGCTGATGAGATCAGTACATCAAGTCCCTAATCATATTTGGGAAAGTTTATTCCAGCGTTTACGTGCTGAATTATATACAGCCAAGGCAAAACTTCAGACGAATAAATATGAAGCAGAAATACAAAAACTTCGCAATGAACAAAAAGCTGTCTTTAGACGTGTTATGCAAACACAAAAGCAAGCCAATTGTATTTTCTTAGAGTTGCCTTTTATTTCTCAAATTGATCCTCCTCATTACCAAACCCAGGAGGAAGCCGAGAAAGATTCAGTAAAAGTATTGAAGAAATACTTCCAGTGGCTACATGGGGCTAAACAGCTCAGTGGTATTCTTTCTGATATTCACTGGCGCATCGTTAAAGGACTGGATCATAAATTAACAGCACAAGCATTCATTTATATCCTTGGCGATGAAAATGATTATTTACCTTTGCTCAAAGAACAATGGGAATTTGTCTGCTCAGATTACCAGCTTCAAGGTATTTTTCCAGAACCAAAGCACCTTCATTGTTACGATGGACAAGGACTGGTTCAAAATGCATGGTTACAATTCATCGAACGAGTACATGAGCCACTTGGTTTTTATCGTTATAAGGGCAATGGTATTACTTATCATTGGAAAGAATATACTGGTAATTATTGATTATCTTTAAAATTGATTAAGTTCAATTCTTAATCATTTTATGCAGTATTGCTTTGAAACCAATACTGCATTAAGTCGAATCTATTTAGCCTGACATTAACCCATCAAGATGATCAGCCCATCGTTGCAACCACACTGCACACTCATTTTCATATTTGTGTAGATCATAAGTTCCTTCTATACCTTTTCGAGAATGCCCCAAGACTGCTTCAGCGACTTCTGACGGACAGCCTAATCTTGATAAACCTGTTCGAACTGTACGTCTTAAATCATGAGGACTCCAGTCTTCTATATCTTTCAACCAAATCTGTTCAGGCGTATATTTTTGATTTGTTACTTTATCAGGGTTTTTTAAACGCCATTTCGCTTCGCTCAATGATTTCTGTGCTATGGGCTGATACGTACGTTCAGAAGGAAATAAATACTGAGTCTGACCATAGTCCTCTTGTTCGTTTTTATAAGACTCTAAAATTTGTGATATATAATCCATGCATTGCTGAGATAACTGTACATATCTCGCAGCTTCATTTTTTGTTTCACGGATATACCAAGTCTTTTTCTGGAAATCAATATCTTTCCATGCTGCCTGGCAAATTTCACCTGTACGACAACCAGTCCACAGCGCAATCCTCAAAATATACTTCTGTTTTTGAGTAAAGCCTGAAACCGGTAACCACGCTAAAACTTTTTTTAATTCTGCATCATCAAGATGTCGAGTTCCTTTACTCGCGGTCAGCTTTAATCTTGCTTGCTTTAAACTCGCTTTTGCTAACATAGCGGGATTCGCAAAATTATCGGGAAACACCTCTAAACCGATTGCATACTCATATGCTAAAGCCAACTCAGACAGCACCCTCCCTGCTTGTACATGAGCTCCGCGGTTAATAATATTTTTAACCATCTCAACTATATCTTGCCGTGTTACCTCCAAGGCAACTCGATCGCCTAATTGACGAACCGCATCTCCATATAGTGTCCGGCGTGCTTCATCCTGTCCCTTAGGTTTTCTCGCTCCAGCAATTCTCTTTTTTGCCCCTGTACGCTTGTCTTCTACATAACGATCTTCAATCACGTTCTCTAAATACAAATCGACTATTTTTTTAATGGTGAAAGATTCTTGTTGCTGTAGTGTTTTCTGTTGCTGTTCTATTTTTAAGGTTTCAACTTTTCTTTGGTCTTCTTGAGTCTTGGGACAAACTCCAGAATTGCGTTCTACCTTTAACCTATGTAACTCTAAACGTGCTTCAGCTAAGGTCATCTCAGGGTAAGTACCTATTTTGTACTGTTTGATAGAGTCATCAACGGGGCTACGATAACGGTAAAAAAAACTTTTTTTACCCGTCTTTCCGCAACTCACTCGAAGTCCAACATTTTCAGAGATATCGGCCTTGTCTTTATCTCCATATCGCATTTTTTCAATGGCTTTGGCAGATAATGCTTTTTTTTCAACCTCATGAATGCGAGTCATCAATTATCCCTTTCTGGCAACACAGCCATTTTGTTACTATAAAATCAGATATACATTAACACACCTATGTATATGGCATCAAAAAAACCTACACTAAAACCTACACTAAATCTTCGGAAAGTATAGGTTGGCGTAGGAATTGTGTGGAGTAAGTGGGACACGTTTCTTGCTTAGATTTATAAATAAACCTATTTAAATTAAAGGCTTTACCCCTCATGAACCCTAAAGAAACAACTATTGACCTATCTTCACACACACCAATGATGCAACAATATTTAAAAGTGAAGATACAACATCCACATTCTTTAATGTTTTATCGAATGGGTGATTTCTACGAATTATTTTTTGACGATGCGCACAAGGCGGCCAAACTGTTAGGCATTACCCTGACCCATCGCGGTAAGGCCAATGGCCAGCCAATTCCGATGGCCGGCGTGCCCTATCATTCTGCCGAAGGTTATCTGGCGCGGCTGGTCAAAAAAGGCGAAACCGTGGTGATCTGCGAGCAAATTGGCGAGGTAACTGGCAAAGGCCCGGTGGAACGTGGCGTAGTACGGATTATTACCCCCGGCACACTCACCGACGATGCCCTGCTCAACAGCTATCAATCTTCCAATCTGGTCGCGCTCTGTTTACAGCAGAACCAGATCGGGATTGCACTGCTAGATTTAAGTGCCGGTATTTTCAAGGTCCAGCAGCAGGAGTATCAACCGGAACAGCTGGCGATTGAACTGTCGCGTCTCATGCCAAGCGAAATTGTGGTCGATGAAGATATTGTCGATCCGAATATCATCGAGTCTGTTAAAAAACAGCTGGATTGCCCGGTTACCAAACGTCCAAATGTCGATTTTAACCTGAATAATGCCCAGAAAACCCTGTGTGACCAGCTAGGCGTAGCTACCCTATCTGGCTTTGGGATTGATCATTTGCCTTTGGCCAAAGCCGCCGCCGCCGCCTTGATTCACTATGCCAAAGAAACCCAAAGAACGGCGTTGCCGCATATCCGCTCGATTCAGCTGGAACAAAGTAGCGATTTTATTGCGCTAGACCCGGTGACCCGGCGTAATCTGGAACTGATTGAACCTTTATTTGAACACGGCACCTCACTGTTTCAGCTGATTAATGACTGCCAGACCGCGATGGGTGGTCGTCTACTTAGCCGCACCTTAATGCAACCGCTACGTGATACCGCACTGCTGGATGCAAGGCTGGATGCGACCGAAGCGATTTTAACCGGTTATCACGATGCACCAATTCGTCTGGTACTGAAAGAAATTAGTGATATTGAACGTGTGCTGAGCCGGGTCGCTTTAGGCAGTGCGCGCCCACGTGATCTGGTGCAGCTGCGTCAGGCCTGTGCCCAGATTCCGTATTTACGTCATGCCGTGCAGCCGATTGTCAGTGCCGGCCAATCCAAATATTTACAACAGCTGAATGAAGAACTGGGCGATTTTCAGGGCCTTTACCAGCGTTTAATGGCGGCCATTGTGGAACAGCCACCGGTGTTGCTGCGTGATGGTAATGTCATTGCCGAAGGCTTTGACAGCGAGCTGGATGAGTTACGTCAAATCCGTGATCATGCCGGCCAGTTCCTGATTGATCTGGAAATTCAGGAGCGTGAACGTACTGGCATCAACACGCTTAAAATTGGCTATAACCGCGTTAGTGGCTACTATATTGAACTGTCCCGTGCGCAGGCTGAACAGGCACCGGAGCATTATATTCGCCGTCAGACCTTAAAAAATGCCGAGCGTTATATCACCCCAGAACTGAAAAGTTTTGAAGACAAAGTATTATCGAGTGAATCACGCGCGCTGGCACGGGAAAAAATGCTGTTTGAAATGCTGCTGGATGAGCTGCGTCAGGACATTGGCAATTTGCAGATGATGAGCAGCGCCATTGCCCAGATTGATGTGCTGGCCAACTTTGCCCATCAGGCCCGCCTGAAAAACTGGACCCGTCCGGAATTTTCACCGGAAATTGGAGTCAAGATTGTCGCCGGCCGTCATCCAGTGGTGGAAGCCTTGAGCAAAACCGCATTTACCCCAAATGACACCACACTGGATTTTAACCATCGTATGGCAATTATTACCGGGCCGAATATGGGCGGTAAATCGACCTTTATGCGCCAGACCGCACTAATTGCCCTGCTTGGCTATTGTGGCAGTTATGTGCCGGCTCAAGCTGCGGTGCTAGGTCCGATTGACCGGATTTTCACCCGGATTGGTTCGGCCGATGACCTGTCTACCGGTAAATCAACCTTTATGGTGGAAATGACCGAAACCTCGCAAATTCTGCATCATGCCACCAATCAGTCACTGGTGCTGATGGATGAAGTCGGCCGTGGCACCAGTACCTATGATGGCCTGTCCCTGGCCTGGGCCTGTGTGCTGGATTTAACCAAACGGATCAAATGCTTATGCCTGTTCGCTACGCATTATTTCGAGCTGACCGAGCTGGGCAAAGAATCAGGTATTGATAATTATCATGTTACGGCCAAAGAACTCAATGGCAACCTGATTTTACTGCATAAAGTCCAGCAGGGTCCGGCCAGCCAGAGTCATGGTTTGCAGGTGGCCAAACTGGCCGGTATTCCTGCCAATGTGATTAAAGAAGCACAAAATCGCCTGAAGATTCTGGAAAAGCAGTCACATCAGTCGGTACAAAAATCGGTCCAGCATGATTTATTCAGTGAACCGGTGGTAGAAACTGAAGTGATTGAACGGATTGTCGAAGTTGAAAAACCATCACCGGCCCTCGAAGCCTTACGCCAACTGGATGTCGATAATCTCACCCCACGTCAGGCTCTAGAGCAATTGTATGCCCTGAAAGAGCAGCTAAACGCCTGATTCAAGACTTGAATTTCATATATGGAAAGGCTCTCATTTGAGAGTCTTTTTCATTTATAAGTTTTTTTGATGGTTTTATAGCACTTTTATCAAATTTAGTAGCACTGTCTATATCAAATATCAGTAAAAGCAATTGTTAGTTCACATCATTTTTGCCTAAAATACAGCTTAGTTATTAGAACCATATTTTTAGGTAGCTGTCGCCATGACATTTGTTGTCACTGAAAACTGTATTAAATGTAAATATCAAGACTGTGTAGAAGTATGCCCTGTAGATTGTTTCTATGAAGGTCCAAACTTCCTGGTGATTAACCCGGATGAATGTATCGACTGCGCACTGTGTGAACCTGAGTGTCCAGCCAATGCGATTTTCTCGGAAGATGAGCTACCAGAAGGTCAGGAAGTATTTATCGAGCTGAATGCTGAACTGGCAGAAAAATGGCCAAATATCACGCAAATTGGTGAACAACCTGCTGACCGTGAAGAATGGAATGGCAAGCCGGACAAATTACAATACTTAGAAAAGTAATTTTAAAAAGATCAGCAAAAGCTGATCTTTTTTTATACCTAAAACACACATTTGATTGCAATATTTTCAATTTTTACCGAAGCTTTTAGATTAGAATGCTTAGGATTTTAGTAAACGTTTGATTTGCATAATGACGCAATTTCTCAAGGCGATGCTCTCGCTCAGCATCGTGCCCCTGATCATGCTCGGATGTACAACCACACCGCAGAAAGGGAAAACGATTCATTCGCCTGATGGAAAACGGATTTATATCCCACAAGAAAAAATCAGCTATGAACGCAAGGTCGCACCAAAAGTGGTGCCCTATGCCTATAACAGCTGGATTGCCGTGACCGATAACCTGCGCCAGGTCCGCGAATATGAAAAATTCCTGAATGCTGAAGGCGTCGGCAATATTATTCCAAGTTTTGAATTACTGCGCACCGCACGTGACTGGCAAAAATGTGGCCGCTCGCAATACATGGTGCCCAACCGCGAATTATGGCGCAATCAGATTCCAACCTTAAAAGTCTTTAAATATCTGGTTGCCTCCAAAGTCCTGACCGATTTTGAAGTCACTTCAGTCTATCGCGATTTACCGCTGAACCAGTGCGCCGGTGGTGCCAGTTCCTCACGGCATTTATATAATTCCGCTATTGATTTCCGGATTGGGCCGGAATTTCCACAGCCGCAAGATTATGCCTTTATTGAAAATACCAAGTTCAGACTGTGCCAGTTCTGGACCCAGTATGGTCAAAGCCTGAATATGGGCTTGGGACTGTATGCTTCAGGGCAAATCCATATTGATACGCAGGGCTATCGTACCTGGGGACCGGGTTTAAGCCGCTATTCGTCAATGTGCTATTACGAATAAATCCGGATCTGAATACGGAGGTGCTGCGGCACCTCTTTTTATGTCTATTAATTCTGCAACTCTCCCGATAAAAATTGCACTCTAGGGGGAAAAGTTTAAAATGCATGCATTGCAACAAAGGTGCCCCCGACTATGAAACAAATGTGGACCGACCTCGACCACTACATCGAAACACATTTAATTCCTGAAGATCCGATTCTGACCCAAACCTTAAAACATACCGATGATCGGGGTTATCCGGATCACCTTGCTGTTGCGCCCAACCAGGGCATGTTGTTACAGATGTTAATTCAGATGAACGGCTGTAAACGTATTCTGGAACTTGGTACCTTTGCTGCCTATAGCACCATGTGGCTGGCGCGTGCCTTGCCGGAAGATGGCTATATTCTGACTATTGAAGGTCGTGATGCACACGCCGCCGTGGCACAGGAAAATATTGATCAGGCCAAGCTGAAACAGACTATTGATTTGCGTGTGGGCCGCGCCGCCGATATTTTAAAAAGCCTGCCAGCTGATACTGCCCCGTTTGACTTTATTTTTATTGATGCGGATAAACAGAGCTATCCGGAATATCTGGAACTGAGCCTGAATCTGTCACGCTCCGGCACCTTAATTTTTCTGGACAATGTAATTCGCGCCGGTGACATCATCAATCCGGACAATCACAAGCCCAGCATTGAAGGCATTCGCGAGATGTTTAAGCTAATGCAGGAGCATCCACGTTTATTGTCTTCAACTGCCTTACAAACGGTAGGCAGCAAAGGGCATGATGGCTTTGCCTTGGCCATCGTTAAATAAGGCCCAAACAGAACAAAAAACACACAAAATAATATTTATTTTATTTTTTATAAACTTACATATACTGTCCATATAGTTATCCACAATAAATGCGGATAACCTTGGACAGTAATTCATCAGATGCGTGTAAGATATTTGGGCTTTATTTCACCACCAGTAACGGCACATTGGAATTCCGGAAAATGGTGGTGGTAATACTGCCTAAGAAAAACTGATGGATTTTGCTGTGGCTAAAGGCCCCAAGCAAAATTAGCTGAATACCATGTTCACGCTGATAATCCAGAATATTCTCCGCCACATCTCCATAACGATATTCCACCACCACATCTAAACCAGCGGCTTTTAAATACTGGGTCGGTTCATTTAATATTTCCGGATGATCACCCACATACAGCAAATGACATTGCAGCAGACGCAGCAAATCACTTTGGGTGATGCGCTTCATGATTTTTAAGCAGGTTGGTGAATATTCATAAGCGAAAATAAAACGGGTTGGCGGCTTAAACTGCTCGCCCACGGTCATAACGGCACAATTGGCCCCGCGGATAAAGTTTTCGACGTTACTGCCCAGGGCTTTATTGCGTTCGGCGGAACGCTCCCCAACCCGGCCAATAACCGCAATATCATCTTCTTGTAAGACATTAAAACTTTGTTCAAGAAAATCGCCTTTTTCCTGAATCTGGGTCGGCACAATATTATATTTTTGCTGCACCATCTCGGAAATATGACGCAGCAGATTATTGCTATATTCCAGCGCAATGTCGCTCTGTTTCTGTTCCAGCTCGGCCAGTTCCTTCAATAACATGGCATTGCTTTCAAAACCAATGACCCCGCTAATTTCACCTAAGTGATAACTGGCCGGATAATAGTCCAGCACCTGTAACAGCACCAGTTCCCGCTGGGTCTGCTTGGCTATCCACGCTGCGGCTTCCGCGAGTGCATTGATACAGGGTGAAGAATCAATACAGGCAATTACTCGTTTCATTGTCGCCTCTCTTGTTGCCTGTCTGCCAGGCTTTCGTTTTAATTGTTATCTAAAACTTAGCATAAGTCCTCAGCGGATGACATGACAAAATGTAAATAAAACACAGACATTTGCAGATAGAGAACTATGTCTGAAATTAATCACGATAACGAATCAAACGTGCCGGATTCCCCGCGACAATGGCCCGGCTTTCAATATCTTTGGTGACCATGCTGTGCATGCCGACAACCGCATGGGCACCAATTTTAATACCATCCTTAACGCCGACATGAGCACCCAGCCAGACATCGCGTTCAATTTCGATGCCCTGCGAACGCACTGGCTGCTGGTAAATTGGCTGAGCCAAATCCATACCATGATCAAAGGCATATAAATGGCAATAGGCGGCAATACGCACCTGATCGTGAATCTTAATGCCGACCCGACCACCATCTAGAATACTATGATGATTAATCGCCACTTCACTGCCAATATGCAGCGGACCATGCAAGGTACAATCTGCAGCAATAAAAGTATTATCCCCGATGCTAATTTTACGTCCCGGTTCAGCAAAAATATGCGCCAGCGGTGAAATAAAGCAGTTCTCGCCAATTTCTACCGTTTCCATCTCCATCAAATAGGCCTGATAGTCTTTTTGCCAGGCTTCGGCCCAAACCCGGTTTTTCGGTTTCAGCGACCAGTACAGCCATGGCATATAATTCAGCCGATGTTTATGCTGTTCCCGATATTTCAGCAAAGGATCATGTTCAGTCATCTGCTGGCTCCTCCATGACTTTGAGCTGTTCCCGGCCGCGGGTAACGTCCTGAATTTTTAAGGCCAAAGGCTCAATCTGATGCACCTGTAATAAGGCATTGACCTGCACGCCATCTGCCCCGTACTGTTCCTGAAACTCGATATTCTGGCTATTCAGTTCATATTGAAAAATGGCCCATTCATTAAACTGGCACTGAAACTCGACTTTTTTCTTTTCAATCAGTTCAATTTTTTCTGCCAGCAGCAGGCATTGCCCGGCACAACCGCCATAGGCACGCACTAGGCCACCGGTGCCAAGTTTAATCCCGCCATACCAGCGATTGACCAGCACCAGCACATTGGTCAGCTCATTGCCCTCAATGGTAGCCAGAATAGGTCGGCCGGCAGTGCCAGAAGGTTCACCATCATCATTAAAACGCACCTGATGGCCAATTTTCCATGCCCAGCATTGATGGGTAGTGGTCAGGTCTTTGTTGGCTTCCAGAAAATCTTTAACCGCCTGTTCGTTTTCTACCGGTACGGCAATGGCCTCAAAACGGCTCTTTTTAATATCTTCTTCAAAGCGAACAAGGGAGGCAATGGTAAATGGCATAACACAGCTAAAATGCAATAATCTCTGAAATTATAACGTGTTTTCAGGCAAATTTTGGCAATAAAAAACCTCCCAAACTGGGAGGTTATGTTGAGTTGACGATTAACGCTCGCGTAATGCTTCCTGGGCCTTGTTAAACGGTTTAATCAGATAATCCAGTACGGTTTTAGAACCAGTTTTAATATCAACCGTGGCCACCATTCCGGGGGTAATACTGAACTGCTGGCCAGATTTATTGGTCAGTTTATCGGTATCAGTCCGGATATAGACCCGATAATAAAACTGGTCCTGCTTGACTTCATCACGGATGGTATCCGGTGAAATCACCGTGACCTTACCCTTTAAACCGCCATAAATCGAATAATCATAGGCGGTAATTTTGACCAGTGCTTCCTGGTCTGGGCGAATAAATGCAATATCTCGCGGCGAGATCCGCGCTTCAATTAACAGCTGTTCATCTAAAGGCACAATGGTCATTAACTTGCCATTTTGCGGTACGACCCCGCCAATGGTCATCACATCAATTTCCTTGACCACACCCCGTACCGGCGACTTGAAGACTGTGCGGTTCAAGGTGTCGGACTTGCCACGTACCACCTGTTGCTGGGTCTGTACATCGGTACTGGACTTGGACAGCTCTTCACGCGCTTTGACATAATACTGGTTACGAATATCATTCATCTGGTTACGCAGGTCATTGGCCTCGCGTTTCAGACGCAGCACTTCCACCTCACTGGCCGCACCTTTGGCCACCAAGGGTTCAGTCATACGCAATTCCTGCTCGACCAGCACCAGAGCCTGCCGTAAACCGGCCAGCGATTCTTCTAAGTTGGCCCGGCGCGAATTGTATAAAGCAGTTTCCTGCTGTACCAGTTTTGGCTCTTTCAGCACTTCTTCAGGAAAAACCAGAGGCGTGCCATTTACTTCAGCGCGTAACCGGGCCGAAGTGGCCAAGGAAGATACCAGTAAAGATTCCGATTCACCCACATTAGAAGCAAACCGGGTCGGGTCCAGCTGGGCCAGCACCTGACCCCGATTGACAATTTCCCCTTCACGGACATTCAAGGTGGTGAGAATCCCGCCTTCTAAAGACTGTACCACCTGCTCTTTCGAAGATGGCACCACTTTACCAGTGCCGGTGGATACTTCTTCCAGCTTGAACAGCCAGGCCCAGAGTAGCAAAACTGCCAGTCCAATACAGATAATCCAGATAAACAGACTGGCTTTAGGTAAAGGTGGCTCTAGCTCGGTCACCTGCATTGAACGTTTGCTTAATTGTTCACTCATGACTTCGCTCCTGCCATCTGACGTGGTTGAGATGCAGACTGATTAAGAATCTGATCTCGTGGCCCGTCCATCACAATTTTTCCATCATTGACCACAATAATCCGGTCCACCAGCTCTAAGACTGCACGGCGATGGGTGGCCACCACCAAAGTCCGGTGCCCAAGCCACATTTTCAAATGATCAATCAGCTGTTTCTCGGAGACATCATCAATTGCAGCCGTCGGTTCATCCAGCAATAAAATATTCGGCTGACGCAGCAGCAAACGTGCCAGCAGCAAGGCCTGTTTCTGGCCGCCAGAGAACCCCACACCACCTTCCAGAATCAGATGGTCCAGCCCTTCTTTCTTTTCCTGCACAAAAGCCAACGCGCCGGTAATTCGAAGTGCCTGTAAAATATCGTCATCATTGGCCAATGGTGCACCCAAAGTCAGGTTTTCCCGTACCGTGCCAAAAAACAGATGTGCATTCTGATTCAATAGCCCCATATCACGGCGTACATCAGCAGGATCAATCAGGCCCAACTCTACGCCATCGAGTTTAATTTTGCCCTGATTCGGGGTTTGCATGCCGGAAAAAAGCTGCAACAAGGTAGATTTCCCGGCACCATTACGACCCAGAATGGCAATTTTTTCACCAGCTTTAATTTCGAGCTTGGGCACCATCAAGGTCGGTTTGGCATCATCTTCGCCATATTTAAAGCTGACCCCGCTTAATTCATAATGACCATTTAACACCGGACGATGAATTAAGTGGCTATGTTCCGGCTGATCAACCGGTTTTTTCATTAATTCATCCAGTCCCTGTTTCGCCACTTTGGCCTGTTGCAAACGGCCCAGTACGCCGGCAATCTGTGAAATTGGCGCCAACATCCGTGAAGATAAAATTGAACAGGCCACCAGAGCACCCGTGGTCATTTCCCCATCCATCACCGCAAAACATCCCACCAGCATCACAATCGCAAAGGTCAGCCCCTGAATTTTCTGGGTCCAGGCGGTCATGACACCGACAATTTTACGCTGACGCATGGCAATATCGGCGGAAACTTCATTCATATGATTCCACTGATTCTGGAAGCGGGCTTCGGCGCGTAATAACTTGATGTCTTCAATGCCCTGTACCGATTCCACCAGCATGGCATTGCGGATTGCGCCTTCACGCATCCCCTCGTTGGCCAGTTTAGCCAGAGGCTTTTGCGCCAGAATGCCCGGAATAATCATGAGCGGCACCACAATCAGCATCACCCAGAACAGGTTCCCACCAATCACCCAGAACACGCCAAGGAACAGCAGGAAGAAAGGCAAATCAGCGATTGCAGAAATGGTGGTCGACGTCACCAGTTCACGCACCCCTTCTAGTTCACGGATTTGTGAAATAAAGGTCCCGGTCGATTTGGAGCGTTCACTGTTTTTAATCCGTAGCGCATGCCCATAGACCCGGTCTGAAATACGCAGATCAGCGCGCTTGCCGACAATATCGGAGAGATAAATCCGTGCGACCCTTAAACTAAACTCGAAAATGGCCGCAATCAGCACCCCGCCTGCCAATACCCACAAGGTTGGAACCGATTGCGCCGGAATTACCCGGTCATAGACATTCATCGAAAACAGGATGGTGGCCAGTGCCAGAATATTGGCCATCAGGGAGGCAAACATTACATCGATATAACGTTTCCAGTCCCGTAGCACAATTGACCAGAACCAGTTATCTTCATAGGGTTTGACATATTCATCTACCCGCGCATCGGGAACCGATTTTTCCGGGCGCAGGATATAGACATGCCACACATGCTCCGCCAAAGTATCGCTGGCCAGCGTTTGTGATAAACCCTGATCGCCACTGAACTGAATGCTCAGGTTGCCTTCGGCATCGACCTTGTCAATTACGCCCACCTGACCATCCTGGAATTCAACCAGTACCGGCAAACGCCAGGGATTGATCACCTCGGCGCTAAAGTCGGTTTTGCGCAGACTTAGGCCCACCTGACGGGCGATCAGATTTAAAATATCATCAATGTTCTGGTTCGGATTCCAGTCCAGCTGCAAGCGGATACGTTCTGCGGATGGTTCAATCCGGTAATGCTTGGCAATGCTCAGCACTGCTTGAAGCCACGGTTGATAATTTATTTTAGTACTCATGGCTGAACTTCAAACCCCTGAATGGATATATGGTTTAAATCATAAATATCGCGTGTCCGTCCGGTAATGGAGATATAGCGCGCAATGGCGGCATAAATATCAAAACGCGTATTTTCAATTTCCTGGGCAGCACTATGAATTGCCTGTTCGGCATTCAGTAAATCGACAGCTGAGCGCGTGCCTAATTTATATTGTTCCTGATACAGCTCTTTGGTCTGGATGGTGGTGGCCTGACGCTTGACCAGAATATTCATCTGGCGCTGCTTGTTCTGGATTTCTTCACGCAGCATGCGGGTTTCATCCAGCACCTCTAGATACACACTATTGACCCGTGCCTTGGCCGCTTCTTCTGCATAACTGGCCGCCCGGGTTTGTGACGCAATTGCGCCGCCCTGATAAAAGTTGCTATTGGCTTCCAGCATGATCGAATTATAGAGGCCATCATCTTCATTGTTATTCGGATTACGACCATTGATGGCCTGACTTATAGAACCTTTCACATTTAAAGTGGGATAAGAACTTAAACGTGATTGCTGCTTGCGTAATTTGGCCACTTTAACTTCAGCCTGAGCAGCCATTAGTCCGGGAATCTGCTGAAAAACCGGCTCTGAATATAATTGCGCTTCTTTCACCAGCCGCTCTGGAATCTGCCAGTTACGCTATTGGTGATTTCCGCAATGCGGGCAATCCCCTGAATCTGCTCTTCGGCAATACGGGTAATTTCCTGATAGCGTTTGATATTAATCATGGCATTGGCAGTCTGGTAAGCAATATCATCAATACTGACCAGCACATTGGCCTGCTCTGCGGCTAAACGGGCCTGTTCCAGATTGACACTGCTTTTGACCTTGCCAAAATCATAGAGCATTTGCGTGGCATTCAGGCTCAGCAGCTGACGGCCGCGCTCGCCTTTGGTCAGGTCCGCTGTGGAAATACCACCAGATAATTGTGGATAATAACCGGACTTCGCCACATCAATACTGGCATTCTGGGCTGCCAGAGTGGAAATGGCCTGGGAAATTTCAGGATGACGCTGAACAGCGGTCCGAATGGTGTCATTAAAACTCAAAGGCTGTTGCACAGAGGATCGGGCTGATGCCGCAGTTTCTGAAACAGATGATGCTGGCACTACCCGGGGCATTTCCTGAATATTTTGTGTATCGAGCTGAAACTGGCTCAGCTCACTAATACGAACCCGATTAAAATTCTGGTCAGATTGGGGGCTAAAAATAGAGGCAAAATGCTGTTTTAAAGGTGGATCTTCATGCGTGGAACTTTGTTCGGCCATCGACGGTTCCGTCAGACCACTGAACAATAAGATTCCCCCAAATAGCATATACTTAACTTTATTTTTTTGGCCTATTACGGCTCTTGTATTACTCATCATTATAATTAAACGAATACGATGAAATATTTTGTGAAAGTTTAATGCTTTTTTAATTTAATTTTTTATATTTTTTCAACTTTATGACATTTAACAGATAAAACACACATCACAGCGAACCATGATGTGTATATTTTAATAACTACACCTTAAAATCTTCACCTAGGTAGACCTGTTTCACAGTTTCATTTTCCAGAATTTCCTGTGGAGTTCCTTCGGCAATCACTGCACCTTCACTGACAATATAGGCACGTTCACAAATTGCCAATGTTTCACGCACGTTATGGTCGGTAATTAATACACCAATTCCGCGATCTTTAAGGGTACTAATAATATCTTTAATATCCCCGACAGAAATCGGGTCTACCCCGGCAAAAGGTTCATCCAGCAACATGAATTTCGGATCGGCAGCCAAAGCACGGGCGATTTCTGCACGACGTCGCTCACCACCCGATACACTCATGCCCAGTGAATCTTTAATATGGGTAATTTTAAAGTCGGCCAGCAGTTCGGTTAAACGCTGCTGACGCTGCTGCTTGTTTAAGTCTTTACGGGTTTCCAGAATCGACATGATATTTTCAGCAATGGTCAGTTTTCTGAAAATTGACGCCTCTTGTGGCAGGTAACCAATGCCTTTGCGCGCACGTTCATGCATGGCCAGGTCAGATAAATCCAGTTCATCCAGATGAATTTCCCCCTTGTCCATACGTACCAAGCCAACCACCATATAGAAGCTGGTGGTTTTACCAGCACCATTTGGGCCAAGCAGTCCAACAATCTGGCCACTTTGCATACAGAAAGAAACATCTTTCACCACCCAGCGCTTACTGTAGTTTTTGGCCAGGTGTTTGATTGTCAGAGTTTGTGGCTGTACGACCTGATCCATTAATCGCGTGCTCCCGGGAATGATTTTGAACTGGATGGTGGAATCACAATCTGTACGCGACCTGAAGATGATCCGGTGTTGTTTGGCGTACCAATGGCTTCAATATCGCCTTTGTTCATACTATAACGCAAGGTATTGCCGCGAATACTGGCCCCATCCTGCTGTAAAAATGCCCCGCCCGACAAAGTAATAATACCGGTTTCCGCATTGTAGACAATTTTCTGCGCCTGACCTTTGGCCAGACCTTTATTCGGGTCAGTCTTTTGCTGGAACTGTGCCGGACTACCATTGGCGGTAATGGTGCTGATTTCTTTTTTACTGTTCAGATTGGCCACAATTGAATTGGCCTGCAAGCGCATTGTGCCCTGCTCGATAATCACATTACCGGTATAGGTGGTAATACCGGTACGCTCATTAAATGTCGCACGGTCAGCCACCAGGGTAATTGGCTGGTTCCGGTCTGAAGGCAAGGCCCAAGCTGTAGCTGAGGACAATACTGCCAAACCTACAAGCGCGGCTTTCTGCAGGAAAGTACGAGGTGTTGCAAGCTTCGGATTAACGTTCATATGTTCCTCGAATATTAAAAAATTCGTATTGACCATCATTCAAATTGGCTTTCAGTCCTTGGCTTACAAATTCAGCTTGTGGAGACTGCACCATCACCTGTTTATCGGTTTCAATTTCCCGACTGTCCGGATAGCCCGTCAATTCTGTCGTCTGCAGTTCTAATTGACCTTGCGCTAAGATTTTGGTGGCACGCACCTGGTCAGATAACACCACTTTTTCATTGTCATTATAGCCATGCGCCTGCTTGGCATAAAAAGTGGCATCAACTTTCCCTTCTTTATACATCGACGCATTCAGGTTCTGTAATTGAGAGGTCTGCTTTTGCATATCCTGCTCTAAACGGTCAACCTGAGCGCGAACATATAAATTCCCCTGTTCATCGGTTTGAGTCAGGTTAATCTGCTCCGCCGTATAGGTCATACTTCTGGAACCCTCGGTATCCAGTTTATTGCCTTTACCGCTGTAATAGTAATAACCACCACTTACAGCTGCAATTGCAATCGCAGTAATATATAAAACTCGGGTATCCATAAGTGGGGTTTTAACTCAACTCAATCAGAGGAATATCTTATTAATGAGGGATCGCGGTATACTTTTCAAGTAACTGTTCGTATACGCCTTTTGACATTAGGATCATATCGCAGATTTCACGTACCGCACCGCGGCCACCCTGCGCCTGAGTCACCAGATCAGCACGACGACGCACTTCAACATGACCATTCGGCACCGTGACTTTCATCCCGGCAATGGCAAAGGCAGATAAATCTGGCCAGTCATCGCCCATATACAGACAGTCTTCTGGTGCCAGATTCAGCTGGGCACAGGCTTCACGTAAAGCTACGCCTTTATCTTCACGGCCCTGATAAATCAGGTCCACACCCAAGGCATTCATACGTTTTTCAACAATATGGCTGGTACGCCCGGTAATGATGATGACTTTCACCCCGGCCTGCTGCACCAGTTTCATGCCCAGACCATCACGAATATCAAAGTTTTTAATTTCATCACCGCTATTGGTTAAGGTAACAAAGCCATCACTTAAAATACCATCGACATCTAAAACCAAAGCCTCAACGTGACGTGCCTGTTCCAATAAAATATACGATGCCATTTTTTAATTTACCCCGGCCTGAATCAGGTCATGCATACTGATCACACCAATCACCTGATGTGCATCATTGACCACTACAAATTGATTAATTTTTTTATCGCGTAACTGTGCCAGTGCTTCAACCGCACGGGCTTCCTGAGAAATGGTCGCAGGCTGCTTGATCATGACTTCAGCCACCGGCAGATGAATATCAAAGCCCTGCTGTTTGTCGATTAAACGGCGCAAATCACCATCAGTGAAAATTCCCAATAAGATGTCCTGTTCATCCACCACCGTGGTCAGGCCTAAACGCTTGTCGGAAATTTCATACAGCACTTTGTTCATTGGGGTTTCTGGCGCGACTTTTGGCAGCTCGGCGCCGGTATGCATTAAGTGTTTGACATGCAACAGCAAACGTTTACCCAACGCACCTGCTGGATGGGAACGGGCGAAATCATCTGCGGTAAAACCACGCGCATCAAGTAAGGCCACAGCCAGTGCATCCCCTAAGGCCAATGTTGCAGTGGTGCTCGAGGTCGGTGCCAGACCCAGCGGACAGGCTTCCTGAATGTTCCCTAACGTTAAAGCCACATCGGCATTTTGTGGCATTGGGCCGCTGTCATCTCCGCTGATGGTAATTAACGGCACTTGCAAATGTTTGATGAGCGGCATCAGCATCATGATTTCATCACTTTTGCCAGAATTGGAGATGGCAATCAGCACATCACCCCGTACCAGCATGCCTAAATCGCCATGTCCTGCTTCGCCCGGATGCATAAAGAATGAAGGTGTACCGGTCGAGGCAAAAGTCGCCGCCATTTTACGGCCAATATGCCCGGATTTCCCCATACCGGTGATCACCACACGGCCTTTACATTGCAAAATAATTTCGCAGGCGCGGCTAAAGCGCTCGTCAATTTGTGTGGCCAGTGTTTGCAGAGCTTGTTCTTCTATACGCAAGGTACTGAGCGCCACACCTTGAAAATCAATCGGGTTTGACATGTTTTCAGAATTCAAATTTTTAACCTTCGTTCAGGGCTGAACGGTCTTCATTCAAGCAGAAATTAATTTTCGCAATTTTAGCATATCTATGCAAATGTCACGTTTTTAAATGTATAAGATTTCACACGATTTCTTCATGATTCCGCCTGTTGTTGATAAACCACAGCACAGGAAGATGGTGAACATGAGTCTCATTTTTTAGCTCAGGCAGTTAAGCTAAGTTTGAGTGTAGATAATGGATAATGTTTCATATCTAGATAAAAACGCATAAAAAAAGCCTGAATCAGATGATTCAGGCTTTTTGAATTTTGGAGCGGGAAACGAGACTCGAACTCGCGACCCCAACCTTGGCAAGGTTGTGCTCTACCAACTGAGCTATTCCCGCAATATGGAAGTGCATTATAGAGAGTTTCATACAACTGTCAACTCTTTATGCTTCCAAGTGGCGATTTAATCAGCACGACGCCAAACGGTACCTTGACGGGTATCTTCCAGCACTACGCCCTGATCGAGCAAAGACTGACGGATTTCATCGGCACGGGCAAAGTTTTTGTCTTTTTTGGCATCTTTACGCTGTTGAATCAGATCTTCAATCTGTTCTTCAGATAAACCAAGTGCATCCTGGCCAATGTCTGACTTCAGGAATTCATCGACATTGTGCTGTACCAAACCAAGAATATTGGTCAGATGACGCAAGGTAGCATAGAAGATTGCTGCCTGTTCGGCATTTTCTTCTTTCACCGCGCGGTTCAGTTCCTTGTTGACTTCAAACAGCACCGCAATCGCTTCCGCGGTATTGAAATCATCCCGCATTGCGGTATTAAAGCGTTCGACCAATGTGTCATCTAGCGTTTCCACCAGTTTATCGCCATACACGGCCTGATAGGCTTTAAATGAATGATAGAAGCGGGACAGCGCTGTCTTGGCTTCTTTTAGTGCCACATCCGAGAAGTTCACCGGGCTACGATAGTGTGAAGACACGATGAAATAACGGATCACTTCCGGATGGAATTTCTCCATCACATCCCGAATGGTAAAGAAGTTACCGAGCGATTTTGACATTTTCTCGCCATCGACATTAATAAAGCCCACATGCATCCAGTAATTAACATACTGCTCACCGGTAGAGGCTTCAGACTGGGCAATTTCATTTTCATGATGCGGGAACATCAGGTCTGAACCACCACCATGAATATCAAAATGATTGCCCAGGCAGCAGGTCGACATCGCCGAACATTCAATATGCCAGCCCGGACGACCTTTGCCCCACGGTGATGGCCAAGCCGGTTCATTTTCTTTGGCATGTTTCCAGAGCACAAAGTCAAATGGATGTTTTTTCTCTACTTCGACATCGACACGCTCTGAAGCACCAGCCTGCATATCTTCCAGTTTACGACCGGATAAACGGCCATATTTTGCAAATTTTTCAACCTGGAAATAAACATCACCATTTGAAGCCGGATAAGCGGTGCCCTTGTCAACCAGATTGCCAATCATGTTTTGCATCTGGTCGATATAGTCAGTGGCACGCGGTGCTTCATCCGGAGCCAGACAGCCGAGGTTTTCTGCATCTTCATTCATGGCCTGAATAAAGCGGTCGGTTAAAGCGGTAATACTCTCGCCATTTTCATTGGCACGTTTGATAATTTTGTCGTCAATATCGGTGATATTGCGTACATATTTGACTTTCCAGCCCTGACTCCGCAAGAAACGGATGATGTAGTCAAATGCAACCATGACACGCGCGTGACCAATATGACAGTAGTCATACACGGTCATACCGCAGACATACATGTCGATCTGTCCATCGACGCGTGGCACGAATTCTACTTTTTTGCGCTGCTCTGAGTTATAGAGAACAAATGGTTGCATAGCTGTTCAAAAGACTTCAAATAAAAGGATGGTTCATCTTAACCTAAGCATTATTTTTCATAAAGTTTTCTCGTTATTTTTATCAAAAATCACTTATGCGGGCTTAAACTCAGGCACAACCCGGCTATTATGAGGATGAGTGCCCAGTTGAACGGGCTTTTAGCTGCGCTAAGCTCTGGTAAATTTGCTGAGCGATTTCCTCTCGCAGCGTGGTCAAATCTTCAGAACCTAATCTCTGCCCGACCTCTACCGGTGGCAAAAACTGAAAATAAAAAGGTACCCGCTTGGGAATCAGGTGTTTCGGTAATGATGGAATCACATCGCCATGACGTAATAATTTATCCAGTTGAGGGACTTTGAGCAGTTTCTGAAACAGACGATGCTGCACCACGGTTCTGGCATCAAAACCAAACTCGAAAATATCATCAGGGCCAAAGGCAGCAAAAGGAATAATGTCGTACTGAAATTCCTGTGCCAACTGTAAAAAGCCGTAGCGCTGTTTCCAGATCAATTGATACTGCTCACCCGGATGTTTCAGCACTTCACGTCCGCCACCCGGAAAGACCAGAATCGAATAGCCCTGCTGCATCAAGGCACGCACATATTCACGCTGGCCATCGACTGCGCCGAACTTTTTGACAATATCGCGCCAGATCGGCAAATAAAAGTGGCTATGGTCAGCAATACTAACCACAGCCACCTGATGTTCATTGAACAAATAATCAATAATGACGGGGGCATCAAAAATCCCGTAAAGGGAATGATTGCCCACATACATGGCAGGTCGGGATGCATCAATATATTCACTGCCTAAAAAGGTCGGCGTGAAATAGCGTTTAGATAAGGCGCTCAGCGTCTTGATCCATTTTGCATCATGCTGGACCTGCAATCTCTGCCCCTTAAACCACGTGTTTTTGTACCAGGATACAGCCCACCGAGTAGCCGGCACCAAATGAACATAACACGCCATATTCGCCATCATTCACTTCATGCGCAGTACGATGTAGGGCAATGATAACCCCGGCAGATGAAGTATTGGCAAACTCATCAAGAATAATTGGCACCAACGCCGGATCTGCTTCCGCAGCCGCTTTACCAACCACCAGTTTCAGAATCAGTTCGTTCATGCTGGCATTGGCCTGATGCAACCAGAAACGTTTTACATCGGCTGGTGCAATCGCATTTTTCTCCAGCTGCGCGGTAATCATTTTCGCAACCAGTGGACACACTTCTTTAAAGACTTTACGGCCGTCCTGACGGAAACGCTTGTCATCAATATCGGCATTTTCAGACAGATTCAGGAAACCGAAGTTGTTACGGATGTTGTTCGAGAACTGGGTAAATAACTGAGTGTCCACAATTTCAAAACCGGTTTTGCTGTCGGTGTCTTCAATAATTGACGCAGTGGCAACATCGCCAAAAATAAAGTGGCTGTCACGCGAACGGAAATCATTGTGTGCCGATGTAATTTCGACATTCACCAGCAAGACACGGCGCGCACCGCTTTTAATGGCATCATACGCCTGTTTTAAACCAAAGGTTGCTGCTGAACAGGCCACGTTCATGTCATAGGCATAGCCCTGAATCCCGAGTGCAGTCTGAATTTCAATGGCCACCGCCGGATAGGCACGCTGCATATTCGAGCAGGCCAGAATCACCACATCAATGTCTTCAGCCGTGACACCGGCATTTTCCATTGCCTGTTTGGCTGCAATTACGCCCCACTCGGCCTGAAGCGAGATTTCATCATCAGCGCGTTCTTTTAAATGTGGACGTAAACGGTTTGGATCAAGCAGACCGGTTTTCTCTGACACGTAGCGACGTTTCACGCCAGAGGCTTTTTCAATAAATTCTGCACTTGAGCCACGGCGTGCTTCTAACTCGCCCGCTGCAATTTTGTCAGCATTGGCCGAGTTATACTGTTCCACATAAGCATTTAAACTTTCAACTAACTCTTCATTGGTAATGACATCTTCAGGATGGAATAAGCCCGTACCGGTAATGCGAATGCCCATGTAAAACTCCTTTTTTAAATTCTCTCTATCTTAACCGATTCCCAGCTTTTCCCATACTTTTTGTAGCCGGTTTGGCGAAATTGGCATCTTGGTCTTCATTGGCTGCGAGAATAACGAGATGCGCAATTCTTCCACCATAAAGTACAATTCTTTCAAGCGGCTGTCATTTTTAAACTTGAACAGTTTGTCCATCCACGGGTCAATCTGCACAATGGCGGCATCATCACGTTGCAGGTTATTCGGCAAACGTTCCAAACGCAGCACCAGCGCTTTCAGATAACGTGGATATTCGCTCCAGACGTCTGCTGGCTTGTTATACACGAAATCGGCCAGGTTCATGAGGTCCAGCTGATCTTCAATATCATCCATATTTTTGGCAAAGACCGACTCATCCAGCATCAGCAGTTTACGGCGGATATCCTGCCATTGAATATAAATCTCATTAAAGCTGAACAGCGCTTTCTGTCCATGACTGAGGAATGATTTTTTTACCTCAAGTAGCAGCGTTTGGAACTGTTCAGCGTTGACTGGCAAGTCATCAATTGACATCTGCAAGGTAGCATAGACCAGCATCTGTTCCAGCTGTGCTTTATCGCCCAACGGAGAATAAGCCAGCGCCAGCGGTTTAGAAATCTGTTTTTTCAGCTGGCGGATTAAATCGCCCAGCTGCATATGAATCAGGCGAATCACGCCGGCCCGATGCTGTTTAATTGCCTCTGCCTGATCATTAAAGGTTTGAATCACCACACCAGATTCATCTTTCTGTTCCAGCGCAGCAAAGTCTTTGGTCGGTACCAGCGCCTGATACTGCTTGACCACCACGCCAGTGACTTTTTGCGAGGCTTCAAACACAAAGTTGTCAGGGAAGGTTTTAAATTCACCTTTCAGCTGTTTCACCGGACTATGGGTTTCGGTGCGGCAGCGGGCTTTCAACTCGCTCAGGTCACGGCCCTGTTCGATGACCCGGCCTTTTTCATCAATCACTTTAATAAACGGCAGCAGATACTGATCGATCCGTTCAAAGCTAAAGTCTTTTTCAGTGATCTGATCGCCGCGCAGCTGAAAAGCCAGGAAGCTGAAAATATGCTCACGCAGATGTGTCGCATCAATTCGCGCAGTCAGTTTGCGCGCAGTATCCGGAATTGGCACCAGGTTACGGCGTTTATCTTTCGGTAAGGCTTTCAGTAGCGCTTCAATCAGCTCTTCACGCCAGCCCGGAATCCCCCAGGACCAGATGTTTTCATCGACCTGTGGCAGGGCCTGAACCGGAATTTTTACCGTTGCGCCATCTTCATCATGGCTCGGATCAAAACGGTAGCTGGCCGCCAGACGCAATTCGCCATTACGCAGATAATCCGGGAATTGCTGCGTGGTCGGGCGATCATTCAGCCACAAGGCATCATCATCAACAAATAAATAACGTGGCTCTTTCGGCTCGACGGTCGCGCGCCAGTCTTCAAAAGAACGGCGGCTGGCCACATCTGTCGGCACTTTTGCGGCATAGAACTGATAGATGGTTTCTTCATCTACCACCAGATCGCGGCGGCGCAGCTTGTCTTCGACCCGCTCCACTTCTTCCAGTTTGAGTAAATTATGCTTTAAGAACGGCGGCATAATTCCCAAGTTACCGGTAGTCAAGGCATCGCGCAGGAAAATCTCATGCGCCGCCGGCTGATCGACCTTTTCATAATTCACCTGACGTTTCGGTTCAATGATTAAACCAAACAGTGAAATCTGATCATAGGCATTGACCACTCCGGCTTTTTTCGACCAGTGCGGTTCAAAATAATGATGTTTTAACAGATCACGCGCCGCCAGAAGAATCCACTCCGGCTCAATTTTGGCCAGGGTCCGCAAATACACCTGCGAGGTTTCCACCATCTCAAAAGCCATCACCCACGGGGTATTGGTCTTATGCAAGGTTGAGGCCGGGAAAACCCGCGCTTTTTGCTGACGCACTGCCATAAACACATTACGTTCATCGGTTTTATTGGCAATAAACGATAACAGTCCGGTTAATAAAGCCCGGTGCAGATTTTCATAACTGGCTTTCTTTTCATTGAAAGACAGTTTTAAACCCTGTGCCAGATCGACCAGCTGCTCATGGGTTTTCTTCCATTCACGTAAACGCAACCAGCTCAGGAAATGATTACGGGCAAAACTGCGGCGCTTGTTTTCACTCAAGTCACGATTGGCCAGCAAGGCATCCCAGAGTTTGAGATAAAACAGGAAATCGGAATCGGCTTCACGGAACAAGGCATGTTTTTGATCGGCCTGCATCTGTTTGTCGGCCGGGCGTTCCCGTGGGTCCTGCACCGCCAGTGCCGCCACAATTACCAGAATTTCATTTAAGGCACCAAAATGTGCCCCGCCCAGAATCATTCGTGCCAGACGTGGATCAATCGGCATTTTTGCCATTTGCTGGCCAATTTTGGTTAAGGAATCTCCCCCAACCCCTCTTTTAGACAGAGGGAGATTATTATTTTCGTCAGTCGCTTTAGACGGATTCGCTTTCTTCTCCGTCATTGCGCCAAGCTCAATCAAAAGCTTGCGACCATCATTGACCAGTCGATGATCTGGGGGCTCGATAAAATCAAAATCTTCCAGCGAACCGAGGCCCAGACTTTGCATCTGCAAAATCACCGAAGCTAAGTTGGTGCGTTTAATTTCCGGTTCGGTAAATTCCGGACGGCTTAAGAAATCTTCTTCCGAATACAGACGGATACAGACACCCGGTGCAATACGGCCACAACGGCCTTTACGCTGGTTGGCTGCGGCTTGCGAAACTGCTTCAATGGGCAGACGCTGTACACGTGAACGATAGTTATAACGTGAAATCCGGGCAAAACCACTGTCAATCACATAGCGGATATTCGGTACAGTTAACGCCGTTTCCGCGACGTTGGTAGCAATAATAATCCGTCGGCCACCGCCCGATGGATTAAAGATTTTCTGCTGCTCGGCCAGGGCCAGACGTGCATATAGCGGCAACACTTCCGTATGGCGCGGGCCATGCTTGATTAAGGTTTCCTGTAATTCACGAATTTCCTGCTCGGTGCTGGCAAACACCAGAATATCGGCATGTTCAGGATGACCTTTTTCCTGTGCATCGGCAAAGCATTCTTCCACCGCCTGCACCACTGCACGCGGCAGGTTTTCTTCAAAGTCATCAAACTCATCATCATCACTGCCGCCAATGCTCAGTTCGGAAATGGGACGGTAACGTACCTCAACCGGATAGCTGCGCCCTTCAACTTCAAAAATCGGCGCGCCATTAAAGTAATTGCTGAAACGGTTTACGTCCAAAGTCGCTGAGGTAATGATGACTTTGAGATCTTTACGCCGTGGCAACAGCTGCTTTAAATAACCCATGATGAAGTCAATATTCAGGGAACGTTCATGCGCTTCATCAATAATAATGGTGTCGTATTTGCTTAAGTAACGGTCATTGGCCAGCTCTGCCAATAAAATACCATCGGTCATTAAGCGGACAAGCGAATCCTGCGAGCCCTGTTCATTAAAACGGACTTTAAAGGAAATGGATTCACCAAGTTTTTCACCGACTTCTTCGGCAATCCGCTGCGAGACACTGCGCGCGGCCAGACGACGCGGCTGGGTATGACCAATCAGACCGGTTAAACCGCGCCCGGCCAGCATGGCAATTTGCGGCAACTGGGTAGTTTTCCCCGAACCGGTTTCCCCCGCCACAATAATCACCTGATGTTTTTGAATTGCCTCAACCAGCTTGTCGGCGTATTGGGTGACCGGCAAATCCTGATTCAGTTTGATGTTTGGAATACGGCCCAGGCGTTCCCGAACTTTCAGATTGGATTTTTCAAATAGCTCAGAATATTGTTTTTCATTTGCATCTTTTCCTTTACGCAGTCGATTTAAACGATGACGGTCACGCGCCATAACGAGTTGATCTACATTTAAATGACTCTGCACAGAACAAGATTCCTAATTTAAATAAAAAAATATCAATCGGCTATTTTACGCTGTAATGACAGCCAGCGGAAGAATCCGCCCATGAAATGAACGAACAGACCCTCCAGCCTGTCTGCTTTTACAGCGAATCCGCTGTCCGAAAACTGAGTACGGTGGCTTCTAGATTGTGACGATGACGAACATTTCCAAGCAGTCTGCCTAAAAATAAAAAATATTTTTGCTTTACCCTTGAATTTTACCGAGCTTGACATCATGTTTGATGAGGAATGAAAAAGGTGTACTTTTTAATTGTCATGTGGTCATCATATTTTTCGGCTACATAATAATACACACCGCCTGAATATGGCTTAAACAATCATCAATTCGGTTTTTCCGATGGTGGTAATGTAAAAATACCATTTCAGCAATAAAGCAAATTTCTATAATCTAATTGAAATTCAAAACAAACCTCAATCATGGAGACAATGATGAGCTTAATTAATACTGAAGTTAAACCATTTAAAGCAAATGCCTACCACAACGGTCAATTCGTTGAAGTAACTGAAGCTGATCTTAAAGGCAAATGGTCAGTTGTATTCTTCTACCCAGCTGACTTCACTTTCGTTTGCCCAACTGAGCTTGGTGACCTTGCTGACAACTACGCTGAATTCCAAAAATTAGGCGTTGAAATCTATGCAGTTTCTACTGACACTCACTTCACGCACAAAGCTTGGCACGATTCTTCAGAAGAAATCAAAAAAATCCAATACGTAATGGTTGGCGACCCAACTTGGACACTGTCTAAAAACTTCGAAGTATTAATTGAAGCTGACGGTCTTGCTGATCGTGGTACTTTCGTCATCGATCCAGAAGGCAAAATCCAGATCATCGAAATCAACGCGGGTGGTATCGGCCGTGACGCGCAAGAACTTCTTCGCAAAGTAAAAGCTGCTCAATACGTTCACGCTCACCCAGGTGAAGTTTGCCCAGCAAAATGGAAAGAAGGCGACGCAACACTTGCTCCTTCAATCGACCTAGTTGGTAAAATCTAATCTGTATTAGATTAAACTGATTGAAAAAAACCACGCTTGATCGCGTGGTTTTTTTATTGATGCGCTTACATTTTTACTCAATTTTAGCTGCTGTAGATTCTTTTTATTTTCATCTGCGTTGATTAAGCTACTGAAAAATCCGCTATGGATAGACCGATGAAAACCCTATTAATTGCAGCCTTATTCACCACCCTGTCCCTGCCGGCCTGGGCTGATGTGCAGTGTAGCGGCAGCTTAAAAGATCGTTCGATTTCCGACAATATTTTCGTTGGCAAGCAATGCACCTTAATTAATGTGCAGGTCGATGGCAATGTCATGCTGGCCGATGGTGCCAAAGCCATTCTCCGAAATAGCCATATTGATGGCAATCTGGAATCCAAAGGCCGTTTTGCACAGCTGGTGGCGACCAATAACCGCATTGAAGGCAATATTCAACTGGAACGCGGCAAGCTGACCCAGCTGCACAATAACCGTGTAAATGGCAATATCCAGCTCAAAAACAATCGGGGTACGCTGAATATTAGCCGTAATCAGGTCGATGGCAATCTGGAATGTGAAAATAACGCGACACCACCGGTGGGTGGACGTAACACGGTACAGGGCGATAAAACAGGACAATGCCGCCGTTTATAAGGTGGGATGATTTTATGATAGATGAGGGTTTGATGATGGATCAAGCATTAACCATCTACAGGAATTGGATTGTCCGAAACTGGCGGCAAACCATGGATCACCTGATGAATCAGTTGTAATTTTTCCATCACCTTCGGACTAATCACAAAGGGATAAAAATCTTCCTGCCCCATACTCCGATTCACACTATTCATGGCAAAAGCCACTGGCAACCAGGCCTGAAAAATCTCGTTAAAGTCGGTCAAAAAATACGGATTTTCACGTTGCTTGAAGTACATAAAATGCTGCTCTTCATGCACAATTTGCGGATGAATACTCATGCCAAAAGAAGTTGCCGTTTCCAGCACATCAACAATATGTAAATAATGCGCCCAGCTTTCCGCCCAGTCTTCCCACGGATGCATGGTGGCATAGGCACTAATATAGGCATCCATCCAGTTGCTTGGTGCGCCGTGCTGATAATAGTCCTTCACCGCCTGCTGATAACAGGCGCGCTCATCCCCAAAAAGTTGCCGAAAGCGTGCCAGATAATCACTGTTCGCCACCAGAACATCCCAATAATAATGGCCAATTTCATGCCGGAAATGCCCCAGCAAAGTCCGGTACACTTCGGCCATATTCTGCTTGGCCATCATCCGCTCGACATCATCGGCTTCGGCAATATTTAAAGTAATCACCCCGCTGGCATGGCCGGTCATGACTTTGGGAGCACGATCATCATTCGGATTGGCCTTAAAGTCGAACACCAGCCCACGTTCAGGACTTTCCAGCTTGCTCAGTAAAGGTAAATTCCAGCGCAGCAAGGCATAGACCAGGCGATGCTTGGCCAACTCGATTTTTTGCCAGCGGCAGTAATATTGCGGCTGGTTTAAATCCGGGATAATCCGGTTTAAACGGCAGGCCGGACAAAACTGCTCCGGACTGTCAAACGGAATAATCCAGTTACAGACCTGATGCTGATGATTCTGGCAAAAACGGTAAGCCTTTTGCGTGACCGCTTCAACAAATTCCCCTGCCCGCTGACCCGGTTGCAACGCCAGCATATGCATATATTGCGCATCAAAACCTAAATGATGCTGGCACACGGTACACTGGGTATTGTCGAAATAAATCGGATGCTGACAATAACTGCACTGAAAAAGTTGCATGAGAATGGCTCAGTCGATTGTTTTTATTACAGAGATGCCGCTAAGCTTAGAAGATTCTGATTTTTCTGAGTGTAGTTTTTTTGCAGTGAATGTTTAGTGTTGCTGCAACCGTGGTGCAGATTGTCCCCATACGCTGCGCTTTGACCGGGAGGGTTGGCACACAACACTCGACTTTCGCGGATAAAGTTGAAAATTCTTACAAATCAGTAATACATCCGGCTCTGCATTTGGCATATGGTCAAACTATAACGATTCCAAACACAATAAAGGAGGAATGGCTAATGGAAACTGTCCTGACTGTAACCTTCTGCAAATACAATACTTCAACACGCTACTTAAAAATATTTTATAACAATGGGTTGGCAGAGCTTTATCATCCTGTGCCAGAATTTATCTATAACAATCTGCTACGCAGTCATGATAAAGCTGCTTTTGTGCAAAAATATCTGGAGTACGATTTACACTTTAACAAGGTCTCGTTGCGACCTTGAATTGAGGTGCAGCAATTTCACCTCTCACATCATTTCCTGAACCAGTTTAAAACGCGGTAATTCACGATCATCTTCCAGACTGATCGATTCGGTAAACATGCTCAGTGGTCGAACCCAAATGGAATAGTCACCATATAAACACTGGTAGACCACCAGCTTTTCCTCGGTTTCACTGTGCGTGGCCACATGCAACACCTGATACAACTGCCCTTTATAATGCTGATAAATGCCTCGGCTTAAACTCATCTTGATACTCACCTTTGTAATTTTAAATGCCATTGCTCAGGATAATGCCTAATTTTAGTCACAAATAGCAAATCTTTGATTTTCTTATTGTCAATTCTTGAAAATTCCAGTGACAAGCCACATCTTAGAAGATAAAGCCATACATTTTTATGTGCAACTTCTGCATAAATACATGATTTTTATTATTTGATTTAAAAAACCGATTGTTTTGATAAAAACAAACCGTTTCACCAATTAAATATTTTCTCCTATCATGTCTTTATCAAATACATTTTACTCCTCTGGAGACGTTAGCAATGTTAGATCAAAATACCACAGCCCAATTAAAAGCCTTGTTAGAACGCCTTGAAGGTCCAATCGAATTAGTGGCCACTTTAGATAGCTCTGACAAATCAGACAAAATCAAAGAACTGGTAACTGAAATTGCCGCCCTGTCTGATCAGGTGACTGCACGCTTCGATGGTAACAACAAACGTGCACCAAGCTTTGGTGTCGCCAAAGCCGGTGAACAGCCACGTGTATTCTTCGCAGGTTTGCCAATGGGCCATGAGTTCACCTCTTTGATTCTGGCATTGTTACAAACTTCGGGCTATGCACCAAAAGTGTCTGATGAAGTATTAGCTTCTATTAAAGACTTGGGCATCCAATCGGACTTTGATGTGTTCGTATCGTTAAGCTGCCATAACTGTCCAGACGTGGTGCAGGCATTGAACCTGATAGCCATCTATAACCCGGGTACTACTGCCACCATGATTGATGGTGCATTCTTCCAGGATGAAGTGGAAGAACGTAAGATCATGGCGGTACCGATGGTATTCCAGGACGGTAACCACATCGGTCAGGGTCGTATGACACTGGAAGAAATCATTGCCAAATTAGATACCAACTCTGCAGCCAAAGAAGCGGAAAAGCTGAATGCCAAAGCTGCGTTCGATGTACTGGTGATTGGTGGTGGACCTGCCGGGAATACTGCAGCGATTTATGCAGCACGTAAAGGCATTAACACCGGTATCGTGGCGGAACGTTTTGGCGGTCAGGTGATGGACACCATGGACATTGAAAACTTCACTTCAATCAAGAAAACCCAAGGTCCAAAATTTGCCGCTGAAATGGAAGCACACGTACGTGAATACGGTGTCGACATCATGAACCTGCAACGTGTATCTGACATTAAAGGTGCAGATGAAACAGCCAACGGTTTAGTTGAAGTGACCTTGGAAAACGGTGCCAAGCTGGAATCGAAAACTGTGGTGCTTTCAACCGGTGCACGCTGGAGAGAGATGAATGTCCCAGGTGAAGCAGAATACCGTACCCGTGGTGTGGCGTATTGCCCACACTGTGATGGTCCTTTATTCAAAGGCAAACGTGTTGCAGTCATTGGTGGGGGTAACTCGGGTGTAGAAGCGGCGATTGACTTGGCGGGTATTGTTGAGCATGTGACCTTAGTAGAGTTTGATACCAAGTTACGTGCGGATCAGGTATTGCAAGACAAGCTAAACAGCTTGCCAAATACCACAGTGATTAAAAATGCACTTTCAACAGAAGTCGTGGGTGATGGTTCACAAGTGACAGCACTGAAATACAAAGACCGTGCAACAGATGAAGAGCATACGGTTGAACTGGCGGGGATCTTTGTACAGATCGGTTTATTACCAAATACCGATTTCTTGAAAGACACCCAAGTTGAACTGAGCAACCGTGGCGAGATTGTGATTAACGACCGTAATGAAACCAATGTCAAAGGCGTATTTGCTGCTGGTGACTGTACTACAGTCCCATATAAGCAGATTATTATTGCCACAGGTGAAGGCGCAAAAGCATCCTTATCTGCCTTTGACTACATCATCCGTTCAGGGCAATAATTCTGCTGAATTAACTCTAGAACACCACAAGCCTATAGCGTGCACTACGCTATAGGCTTTTTTTGTATTTCATTTTCTTACATTTAATCAACAATTTGTTATCTATTGCCAGATCGGAACTGGTTTATATTTTTGAATATTCACTGCTGTTGTGGATATTTGCCTTGAGAATAGAATTAAAAGGAATATGACAATGAATAAATTACTTGTTGCTTTAGGTCTTGCTGCTACCGTTGCTTTAGTGGGCTGTAACCGTGATCAGGCGCCTGAAACAGGTGCAACCACTGGCGAGCATCTGGAAAATGCTGCTGAACAGGCAGGTCATGATATTTCCGGTGCTGCTGAAGAAGCTTCAGCTGAAATGGATGCTGCAACGGATGAAGCTGCTGCAGAGTTAGATCAGGCCGCGGATAATGCCGCTGCGGCAACCAGTCAGGCTTGGAATGAAACCAAGGAAGCCACCAAAGATGCAACTGCAACCGCAGCCGGTGCTATTGAACAAGGTGCTGCGAACGTGCGTGAAGAAGCCCAGCAATAAAATTCACTTCCTCGCTAAAAGCTCCCTTCCGGGTAATGCCAGTCAGTTAAGCAAATTTTAGTAAAATGTAGTAAAAATGAGTGTATGTAAATACGCTCATTTTTTTATGTCTTTATCTGAACATTTAGAATCCACTCTTGAACATGCTCTCCCATCAC
>NZ_VPCK01000008.1:0-142871 GCF_013418255.1 Acinetobacter sp. YH12155 | reverse complement strand
AAGTCAACATGCAATGTTGATTTTATTTCTAAACTTACCACCTAAACCAGAACTCAACCATTTTGGCTAAACCCTTGTTTATCAACAAGTTTTTATCAACATCACCGCCGATGGATGTGCATTATAGAGCAAATAAAACCTGACGCAACCCCTATTTTTAATTATTTTGGGAAATACGACACAACTGTTTATTTATTCAACAAAAATACACTTATTTTTCTTTTTTCACTAAAAATGGGACCGGATTGGCCAAATGATCACCTAATTTTTCTGCCTGATTTTTTTCCTGCCATTTTAAGGCGCGACAATCAATATATTCACAATAGCCGCCTTCGCCCTGTTCTTCGACATCATTTATTTTGACCTGATAATGAAAACTGCCGACATAACCTGCAGCCAAGCCAAATTTAAAATCCCCGCGGCTTTGTGCCTGAATATGGATACGCGTGCCATCTGCACCGCTGTAACACCATTCAAATTCACGCGGCAGATACATGCTTTGCCGGTTTGGAGTCATCACCGCCGGATAAACCCGGTGCACTTTAAAATATACGCCTTCATCAAACAGCTGGCTTTGGCCACCGCTCAGGTCACGCAAATACATCCGCGACTGCAAAATCCGGTTAAAGCGGTCCCGCACTTGGGCCAGTAATAACTGCCGTTGTTGCTGCAGATTAATCACCTGATAGGTAAAAAAGGCTAAAGGTAGATAAGGAAAATTAATGGCTCGCGCATATTCAAAGCTGCCGAGTTGCTGGATCTGATAATGTTGCTGTTTATATTGAAGCTGTCCACTGCATTCACACAGCAAAGACCAGTGATCGGCCAGCCCCATGCGTAGCTTGGCAAAATAGGAAATCACCGGGGTAGTACGAATCTTCAGATCAAAACTGAGTTCAGAATCCAGACGTTGGACCCGAAACTCCGGAAAATGTCCTTCCAGCTGTTCCCGGCCACCAAACTGAAACAGTGCCGGCTTGAAATAACATTCTTTTTCCACTGAATAACTGCTGAGCTGCCCCACCATATGTGGACTGGAACTGACCAGTACCGTAGCAGTATCCAGCGGATGGGTTTGAATCGCGCTGTCATTACGCAGCATCGGGGCATTTGGCTGCCCAATCAGGCTCAGGAAATTAAGATAATGTAAGGGCGCGGGCAAATTGGGAATCATCAGCCCTTGATGAATGATTTTATATTTCTGGTTCGGGGCGTGAAAAGGCAGCTGCTCAAGCTTGAGTTGATGTGGAGCTTGATTCAGTTGTTTGGATCGATCGAGAAAATCTTGAAACATCTGCATAGCAAGCTCCTGGGTGTCATCTTGTTATGATTCGGCGGTTTTTCTCGCCATATAAGTAGTCACAAAACCTGATAATGCATAGATGATAGAAATCACCAGAATACCGACCGGAATATTATAGGTCATGGCCGCCAGTACAAAAACTGCTATCGGCAGCACAATAAACGGCACCCGCTTACGGTCCAATGTCTTAAAGGAATAATATTTAATATTGGAAATCATCAGCAAGCCAACCACCACAATAATCACGGCGTTGATGATCTGAATACCAAAGTCCTGAATATTATAAATTTCAGGAAAATCGCGGCCGACCCAGACCAGCGACACCAGCATTAAAGCCGCCAATGGACTGGCTACACCAATAAAATAACGCTTATCAACCACGCCAATCTGCACGTTAAAACGCGCCAGACGGAAAGCCGCACAGGCGGTATAGACAAAACAGCAGGCCAAGCCAATCCGGCCCAGATCATTCAGGCTCCAGCTATACATTAAAATTGCCGGGGCCACACCAAAGGCCAGCATATCGGACAAGGAGTCAAACTGCTCACCAAACGGACTTTGCGCACCAATGGCACGCGCAACACGACCATCTAAACCATCAAATAAGGCCGCCAGGAAAATGGCATAAATGGCCTGGCTATATTCGCCATTCATGCTGGCAATAATTGAATAAAAGCCCGACAGTAAAGCCGCGGTGGTAATGAGATTAGGCCACAGGTAGATGCCACGGCGTTTGACCTTTTGCCCCTCGCGGGTACGTTCCTCTTCCACCACTTCAAATGTGATTCCATCGTAATCATGTTCACGCGTCACGGAATCACCCTCGGGCTTCGGTGTGTTTATCATTATTTTATTCCTAACTCTAACCTAATCTCTGTTGTGACTGCTTGGCTTATTCGCCAACCAGCCAGCGTACTGCTGCATGTCCACCATTGTCCTGCATGCGTAAATGCGGGAATAACCATTGTAAGGCTTCATCTGCATCTTCAGAGAATTTCCAAGGTGGATTGATCACCAGTAAACCACAGCCATTCAAGCCAACCGGGGTATCATCTGGCCAGACACAGATTTCGCAAACCAGCTGACGGCGAATGCCCGATTTGTACATTTTCTTTTCAAAACGTTCAATCATGGCGCGGTCTTTAATTGGATACCACACCGCAAACACGCCTGTTGGCCATTTTTTATAGGCCGCGACCAGCAGTTCTACCAGCTGCGGGAAGTCTTTACGTTCCAGCTCATAAGGCGGGTCAATCATGACCAGACCGCGTTTTTCTTTCGGTGGAATCACCCCAAGCAGACCTTCGTAAGCATCACGTTCATGCAAGCCAGCACGACGGTCACGGATATTGCTGCGCAATTGCTGAAAAACATCACGCTGCATTTCAAACACCGTGGCTTTATCCATCTCACGCATGCCTTGTAAGGCAAACCATGGTGAACCCGGATAAGCGCCCTTGCCATCCGTCTCGCGCATCTGCTCGACCAGATTCAGATACTGCTTCACGCCTTCCGGTGCATTGCGGATAATCGAGTCATCCAGTTTGACCAGACGGTGAATACCATTTAAGAACTCACCCGACTTCTGTGCAGGTGCTAAAGATAAGTCGTATTTGCCTGCACCGCCATGTGTATCAATATAGCGATAAGGTTTATCTTTGGCATTTAAACGTGTCAGTAACTGAAGCAAAAGCACATGCTTCATGACATCAGCAAAGTTGCCTGCATGGAAATGGTGACGGTAATTCATGTTTCTTTAATTCCTGAAATCAACCGGTATTTTAGCATGAAAAAAAGTTTCATTCAGAGGCTTATCTTGCTCTAAAATAGTTCCCCCACTTTTTTATCCTTGTTCGAGTTTTGCCTATGCAAACACATTCTCTACCACCATCCTGGAATCTGGAACAGATATTTAATGATCTGGATCAATCCGGTTATGCCCTGATTGATGATGCCTATCCACAGGATTATGTACAAGCTTTGGTAGCAGAATGTACCGCACATTTGAATGAGTTTCGTAACGCAGCCATTCAAAACGGTGTGGTCAGCCAGATTCGCAGTGATCATATCTTATGGCTGGATTCAAGCCTGCCGGTTGCCGAGCAGCATACCCAAACCTTAATGGCGCTGGCCGAGCAATTAAATCGTGCCTTTTTTCTGGGCATTAAGGAAGTCGAAGCCCATTTTGCCTGTTATAACGCCGGCGAATTTTATGCCCTGCACCGCGATAATCCGCAAGGTAAAAATGGCCGGATGATTTCCTGCGTCTTTTATCTGCATGAACAGTGGCAGGCCGATTGGGGCGGTGAATTACGCTTGCAGGACAAACAGGGCGAATGGCAGATCATTGCGCCACAGCCCAACCGGATGGCCTTATTCCAAAGTGATTTGCTGCATGAAGTGCTGCTCTCCAAACAGCAGCGCCTTTCGATTACTGCCTGGCTGCGTAGTGATCCACAGTTGTGGTGATCCTTTAAATCCTGGCAAGTGGCCTCATATAAACCGTATTGTGAACTGAGGATTGTGCCGATGCGTGATACTACCCAACCGATTATTCAGCGTATCGGTGAAACTGACCAGCTCTATTTACAGGGCAACACCCCGGAACTGGCGCTGGAACGTGCTTCATTACGCCTAGAACTGGTGATGCTGAGTCAGGTCCGTCAGGAACAGACCTATTTCCTGCAAGAAGCGATTGTGCTGCTGGAGCAAGGCCGGGTTGAATTTGAGGAAATGCCGCTGTCCTTATATTTAAATCTGTCCTTAACCCTGGCCAAGGCCTATATGCTGTATTTTGAAATCAGCCAGGAAACCCGCTTTGCCTTAATTACCCAGCAGATTCTAAAACCGCTGACCAATTATAATCATGGCGATATTTACCTGTTCCTGGCCTATGCCAGCGCAGCGAAAAAAGAAAATGCACTGACTCAGCATTGGCTGACCAAATACCGTAAAACAGCCGAGTTTGATGCCGATGTACTACGTGAACATACTGCCTTTGAACACTGTCATGGTCAAAGCTGGTTTGTGCAGCTGATTCAGCCGCATTTACACTAAAGCTCAGCACGAAAAAAATATTTAACAACAAAAATGCCTCATTGATTGAGGCATTTTTTATGGACTACAGAAACGCTTGAATCTTCAGGCAGGATTAAGCGGTTTGGGCTTTATAGGCATCCATATGTAATTGTTGATTCAATTCATCGACCCAGATCGCCCAGTCATCATCCTGGACCAGATGACTGATTAATAAAGCACGCTGGGATTTATTCCAGAACGGCGCATCATGCAAAGAAATATGGGAAGGCAGTTGATGGGTACGTACATAAAGTTCAATGGCCGCCGGACTATTGGCTAAACCAAGTTGAGAAAATAATAGAGCTAAGGATGGTGTGTTGTGATTGAGCATCTCGCCCTCCTTATATATCAGATAAATTGTAGTTATTTATCCATCTAACTTATAAGATAAAGCAAAAAAAACCTAGTCTTTGCGACCAGGTTTGTTGTTTCAATTTGTGATTAAAGTTCGCAAGAGCCGGAAAGCTTATGTTCGGTATGTAATTGCTCGTTTAAGACATCAATCACGATGGCCCATTCATCATCACTTTTCCAGTGACTGATAATGAAATCGTGCTGGGCCTTGCTCCAGAATGCGGCTTTATGTAGGGGAATATCGGAAGTTAATTGATGGCTTTCAATAAATTGATCAATGGCTTCTGAACTGGACTCTAGACCCAGCTGCTCAAATAACAGTTCTAATGTGGGTTGCTGATCAAACATGGCGTCCTCCTCAGCATTTTTTTACTGTATTGTAGCTTTACGTTATAAGAATTCTGCACAAAAGCACAGCCTTGTGACTGCGCTTGTTGTATTTTTTTGTACCAAAGCATGTAAGGCGGATAAGCCTGATTGAACTGGCTCCGGCTTATTGCGCCAGCTTGTCGCTTTCAACGTGTAGTAACTGGTTTAATTTGTCGATAATCACAATCCACTCATCATCCTGATGCCAGTGTTCGCGTAAAAAGGCGCTTTGTCCCTCACTCCAGAATCCGGCATCGGGCAAGGTCACTTCTGCCGGCAATTGATGGGCACGCACAAATTGCTCAATAGATGCTTCGTCTGCGGCTAAACCCAGTTGTTCAAATAATAATTCTAAGGTCGGCTGTTGTTCGAGTACCATGGAATGACTCCGTATTTTTCTAGGCGAAGTCCATAAACTAGCAAATCCGGAACAGCATTAGGGCTACAGGCCGATGTATTCTTGTTATGTTTTGTGAGGTTTGTCATGGCACTGACCAATACAACAATCCATACAGCTGCATAAAAAAAAGCACCCCAAATGAAGTGCTTTTTCTAACTTAGTTCAACACTAAATTATTTCACCATGTCAGCAATTGCTGCACGTTCTTCTTCAAGCTCGTTTAGCGTGAAGTTGATACGCTCACGGCTGAATTCGTCGATTTCAAGACCTTGAACGATCTTGTATTCGCCATTTTCGCAAGTTACAGGGAAACCGAACATTACGCCTTCAGGGATACCGTAAGAACCATCAGAAGGAATACCCATGGTTACCCATTCGCCGTTTGTGCCAAGCGCCCAGTCACGCATATGGTCGATTGCAGCGTTTGCAGCAGAAGCAGCAGAAGACAGACCACGCGCTTCGATGATTGCAGCACCACGTTTACCAACAGTTGGAAGGAATACGTCTTTGTTCCATTCAGCATCGTTGATTTTGTCTTTCAAGCTTTCGCCGTTTACGTTCGCAAAACGGTAGTCAGCATACATTGTTGGAGAGTGGTTACCCCAAACTGTCATGTTTTTGATGTCAGAAACTGCAACACCAGCTTTTTGAGCAAGTTGAGTCAACGCACGGTTGTGGTCAAGACGTAACATTGCTGTGAAGTTCTTCGCTGGAAGATCTGGAGCAGATTTCATTGCGATGTAAGCATTCGTGTTCGCAGGGTTACCTACAACAAGAACTTTAACGTCACGGCTCGCAACTTCGTTCAGCGCTTGACCTTGACCGATGAAGATTTCACCGTTGACTTTAAGAAGGTCAGCACGTTCCATACCTGGACCACGTGGACGTGAACCAACTAAAAGTGCATAGTCAGCATCTTTGAATGCAACTTTAGGATCATCAGTACCGATCATGCCAGCCAATAATGGGAAAGCACAGTCGTCAAGTTCCATCATTACGCCTTTCAGCGCTTGTTGAGCTTTCTCAACAGGAATTTCTAATAATTGAAGAATAACTGGTTGGTCTTTACCCAACATTTCACCGCTAGCGATACGGAATAATAGGCTGTAACCAATTTGACCAGCAGCGCCAGTAACGGCAACGCGAACAGGTTGCTTCATGTAATTATCTCCAGTTGAGAGGATAGTTAATGCGATTAAATAGCTGTTCTATCTAATCTTAATAATCATAAACGGCAAAGATTGTACTCCAATCCTTTGTCAGATGCATGTAAAAGGCTATGGATTTCAACAAAAGTCTGATAGGAAATATAAATAAAATGCCGAAAAACGTCGGGTTTTAGTATGAACCTTTAATAATAAAGGCCGATGGACACTGGGTTTCCACGCTACTGCTACACTGTTTATAGCGCCCATTCGGGCTATAGCAGATTTTCAATTCAGTTAAATAACTTTTGGCCTGATGCGAAGTGCACTGAAAATGAATGCTCTTGGAATGCATACCCGGATTCAGGCGAATAAACAGCCGGTTCAGTTCATTCTGCTGCACCACGGTAGTTTCCTGACCGGTCAGCACCGCCGGGACTTTCAGCCGGTCGGCATAGTTAATGATGGTACGGAAATACTGGCTGGCATTCATCGGCACACAGCCGCCAATGCCCTGCCACAATTGCACCCGGGCATGTTCATCGGGCATGACCCGTGCCACCACTTTGGCCTGAATGGGAGACAGTTTGGCTGAAGAACTGGTTTCGCAGTCACGACGGGAGGTTTCCGGATACAGCCCGGTAATATTCAGCGAGTAGCCTTGCAGGCATTTCCGCTGCTTGGCGCGGTTGCTGTCAAACATGCACACGGCGGGTGTCATTTGTACATCCATGACATAGCCCTGCACCGTGGCAGCACATGCAGCACTACTGAGCAATACCCCCGCCCCACCCGAAATCAGGATGAGGATTCCCGCTGGCTGCCCCCCGGCTGTCAATTTCTTCATTCTCAAACTTAGCACCTTCTCGTGTCGTTTTGAGTCCCATCCTCCTGCATCCATGCAGGAGACACCCCATCTTGTTTACTGCGTATTGCGCATTGGAATCTGCTGCATACGTTTACTGATTGATTGCGCGCCCTGACCCAGCAATAATCCATAGTGCGTGGCATTGGTCATGACGTGTTTAACGTAATCGCGTGTTTCCAGCAACGGAATGGATTCGGTATATTGATCCGCTGCCATGTTTTGAAATTCAGGCTGCCAGCGACGGGCACGGTTTGGCCCGGCATTATAGCCCGCAGTTGCTAAAACCGAGTTATTACTAAGCTGACCCTGGATGGTCGACAGATAAAACGTGCCATAACGAATATTGGTATTCATATCGGTGAGTGCCGCCGGATTATAGGTTTCCCCCATTTGGCGGGCAATTAAACGCGCGGTATCCGGCATAATCTGCATTAAACCACCCGCCCCGACATGCGAACGCGCCGTAGTCACAAAACGGCTTTCCTGACGCATCAGGCCATAGGCCCAAGCCGGATCAATCCCGGCGTTCTGGCTGTGGCTGACCACATAATTCTTGTGCGGCATAGCATAACGGTACTGATAGTTATGCTGCTTGGTGGTGCGGTCTGCCGCATAAATGGCCCGGTCATACCAGCCCATATCGGTGGCGCGTTTAGCTGCAGCCAATAACAGACCATCATCATGTTTTAAATAGGCCTGACGCACAGCCCAATTCCATTCACGGTTAATATAACTGGCCGGTGCATTAATCTGGCGCAAGGCAAAGGCGCGTCTAAAGTGAATATCCTGATTTAAACGCTGCATATCCTGCGAACTTGGCTCACGGCTCACCGGAATCGAAGAATAGCTATATCCGAGCTGATCTTTGGCCAGCAAATTGTGGTAATCATCACCCTGAGCCAAACGTTTATAAATCGCGTCGGCACTGCGTTTTGAAGCAGCATCGCCGCGTTGCTCAGAGGCACGCGCCAGCCAGTACTGCCAGCGATCTTCCTGCTTTTGTGACACGCTCATGGCATCAATCGCGCGAATTACACTTTCCCAGGCACCAAAACGAATCGCCTGACGGGCATAAATTTCCGCTTCTTCCGGGCTAAATGGCAGTCCATAGCTGGCATCCAGCGCATTCAGTACTTCACGGTTAAAATTGTTCTTCATGACGGTGGTGCCGCCAATATAGCCCACAGCACGATACAAGGCGCGCTGCACCGACTGCGGGGTACCTTCTGCAGCACGTTTCACCGCAGATAGAGCCGAGTTCAGGTCGGTATCGGCCAGGCGGCCCAAGGCATAAATCAGATAAGCCTGATCTTCAGCACTGGCTTTTGGTGCAGACCATAAATAGTTAAGCGGGTTGGCCTGAATGCTGTTCAGCTGCGACAGACTCAGGTTTAAACCTAGTCCCTGTGCAGTGGCAAGCGCCTGTCCGGATTGGCCGGCACGCAGCTGCACCCACAAACGCTGCTGTTTATCTTCCTGGGTCATCAGTGGGCTGGATAACATCATCCGGCCCAGACCGGTACAGGATTCCGGCTGCGAATTGGTGGTTAGCCAGACATCTTTAAATTCGGCAAAAACCAGCGGATCACCCGACTGGGCACGCACCTGCGCCACGGCACAGCTTTCGGCACGGTCGGCATTGGTCACATACGGCAGCACTGATACGGCATTGCTAAAATCGGCCTGTTTGACTTTTTCTTCGACATAATCAGCAGCCAGTTTTTCTGCCATGGCCGACTGTGGATAACGCTGGGCAAACTGCACAATCGAGGCGGGTGACTGAGTGGCCAGATTGGTATTTAAAATCCAGTATTCCGGATAATAGCCGAGCACATCATTTTGCATGGCACTTTGATATTGCTGCAATAAAGAGAGGTTACTGGCATTGGCTGCCCGCAGCGCATCATTAAACTGCTCTTCGGCTGCGTACAAGGTTGGGAAAATGCTCAGTGATGCCAAACCTAACACAAGCTTTTTGCAAAAAATTCTTTTCTTTTCAGTCCATGTGCGCATGTGCCTATTTTCAGTCATTACTTCGCCTCTCCTCTCTTACCGCAATATACTAAAACAGTTTCATTATTCTCAAACACCTCAATTGTTGTGTTATGTAACCTCATGATTAAACAATATTAATTTTCGAACAATTTTAATTGATAAATCAATCTTCTGCTTCCCTCATTTAGGGCTATAAGTTTATACCCAGTTCCTGTTAAAATACGCGTTTTTCTATCACCTCTGCCGTTCAAACATTTCAGAACGGACGATCTCGATTTTATCCTTCAGGAGCCTACATGACGGTTCAAACCTTCATTCCAAATGGTGCCAAAGCTGCCTCAGAAAACACTGTTACCCAGCCACAGCACACCCCAGCCGACGGTTCAGTGAAAAAGCTGTACATCGAAACGCAAGGGTGTCAGATGAATGAGTATGACAGTCATCGTATGGCAGATCTTTTAGGCGATTCTCACGGCTATGTGCTGACCAGCAATCCGGCCGATGCCGATATCCTGCTGATGAACACCTGTTCCATCCGCGAAAAGGCACAAGAAAAAGTGTTCTCGGAACTGGGCCGCTGGCGCAAACTAAAAGAAAAAAATCCGGATCTGGTGATTGGCGTGGGTGGCTGTGTTGCTTCTCAAGAAGGTGACAATATTCAAAAACGTGCGCCGTATGTCGACATGGTGTTTGGCCCACAAACCTTGCACCGTTTGCCACAAATGCTGGATCAGCATAATGATCAGGTTGAAAAACCGAAAAAAGAAAAAATCAAGCTGGTGGATATTTCCTTCCCGGACATTGAAAAATTCGACTTCCTGCCAGAACCGCGCGTCGAAGGTTTTAAAGCCTTTGTGTCGATTATGGAAGGCTGTTCCAAATACTGTTCTTTCTGCGTGGTGCCCTATACCCGTGGTGAAGAAGTTTCACGTCCACTCGATGACGTACTGGCGGAAATTGCCGGTTTAGCAGAAAAAGGTGTGCGTGAGATTTCACTGCTCGGTCAGAACGTGAATGGTTATCGCGGTGAAACTTTTGACGGCAACATCTGTACCTTTGCTGACCTGTTGCGTTTGGTCGCCGAAATTCCGGGGATTGGCCGTTTACGTTATACCACTTCGCATCCACTAGAATTTAATGATGACCTGATTCAGTGCTACCGTGACTTGCCACAAATGGTGTCGCATTTGCACTTGCCAGTACAAAGTGGTTCCAATGATGTATTACAGGCCATGAAACGTAACCACACCATTGATGTTTACATCGAAAAAATTGCCAAGTTACGTAAAGTGCGTCCGGACATGCATTTGTCTTCCGACTTTATTATTGGCTTCCCGGGCGAAACCGACGAGAACTTTGAAGAAACCTATCGGTTTATCCAGGATATGGACTTCGACCATTCGTACAGTTTTGTCTATTCAAAACGTCCAGGCACCCCGGCGTCTGAACTGCCGGACAACACTCCGGAAGATGTCAAAAAAGAACGTCTGGCCAAAGTGCAGCAATGGATCAAACAGTCCAGTATTGACAAAACTGATGCCATGCTCGGTACCGTGCAACGTGTGTTAATTGAGAGCGTGTCGAACAAAGATCCGAATGTGCTGGTCGGCACGGCGGACAATACACGTTTGGTAACATTTATTGGTGATCCGGCTTGGGTCGGACGCTTTGCGGAGATTGAGATTACCGAGATTAAAACTTTAAATTTAGTTTATGGTGAACTCTTGAATCTTGAACCAGACGTGGCGTAATGTAAGGGAACAATACGACTACTTCTGAATAAGGAATTCTCTTGACTGCAGCAATTCGACGTACAGTAAATTTTCCTGGCATTTCAATGGAACGTCTCAAAAGCATGCTCGGTGCTTATAACGGCCACTTGAAACAGATTGGACAGCGTCTAGATGTGCAAATTTCTCATCGAGGTGATGCCTTTTTTATTGATGGTGAAATAGATGCAGTTGAGAGAGCCGAGCTCTTGCTTCAGCGTTTATATGAAGAATCGGAAAATTCCAGCCAGATTAGTGCCGACACCTTACACATGATGATTCAGGGCAGCCAGACTGACCGTGAATTGCAGATTGATGAAGAGCAGGAACATACCGGTTTAGATGCGGTCTGGTTACAGACCCGCAAAGGCCGGATTAACCCGCGCGGTGCCAACCAGAAACGTTATGTGCAGCGTATTTTACAAAGCGATATTTCGTTCGGGATTGGCCCAGCAGGAACCGGTAAAACCTACCTGGCGGTAGCTGCAGCCGTCGATATGCTGGAGCGCAATGAAATCCAGCGGATTTTACTGGTCCGCCCGGCGGTTGAAGCCGGTGAAAAGCTCGGCTTCTTGCCGGGTGATTTAACCCAGAAAATTGACCCGTATTTGCGCCCGCTGTATGACGCGTTATATGAAATGCTCGGCTTTGAAAAAGTCGCCAAGCTGATTGAACGTCAGGTGATTGAAGTTGCACCACTGGCCTATATGCGTGGTCGTACCCTGAACCATTCTTTTGTGATTCTGGATGAAGCGCAGAACACCACACCAGAACAGATGAAAATGTTCCTGACCCGTTTGGGCTTTGGCTCACGTGCCGTAATTACCGGTGACGTGACTCAGGTCGATTTACCGCGTGGTCAGCAGTCTGGTCTGGCGCATGCCCTGCGCGTGCTGGAGCACGTCAAGGAAATTCATATTACCCGTTTCCATTCGCGTGATGTAGTGCGTCATCAACTGGTGCAGAAAATTGTTGAAGCCTACGAAGGCTGGGACAGTGAGCAACAACGTCTGAGTGCAGAGGCCCGTGCCGAACGCAAAGCCCGTCAGGAAGCGCTGATTGCAGAAAACGATGCCAAGGCCGATGCGCAGGACTAAACTGATCTAAGGATATATTTTGAAACTGAGTCTTTCTCTACAACAGGATGTTCAAGCCCCTGAACTGGTCTTGAAACGTGGCTATATCAAAAAAGTTGTAGAAACCACCTTGCGACATATTGGCACCCAAAGTGACTGTGAAATCGGGATCGCCTGTGTCGACAATGAAGAAAGCCATAAACTGAATCTGGAATATCGCCAGAAAGACAAACCGACCAACGTGCTGTCTTTCCCAAGTGAACTGCCCGATGAAATGGCCGAATTTCTTGATGCTTTCCCCATTGGAGATTTAGTGATCTGTATTCCGGTGGTGCTACGCGAAGCGAATGAGCAAGGCAAAGCACCGCTAACCCATTTCACCCATATGCTAGTGCATGGCACCTTGCATTTGATGGGTTATGACCATGAAACTTCAGATGAAGATGCTGAAGAAATGGAAGGCATTGAAATTGAAATTCTGGATAAGCTCGGTTTTGAAAACCCGTATCTAGAACGCGATTAAAGTTAAACAATGAAGAAGCGGGCTTAGGCTCGCTTTTTTTTATAGGGTTTATTTTATAATGAGATGAATAAAAATAGATAAGCCACAATCATGAAATACGTTGTTATTTTTAAAGCGAAAATTAAAAAACTTGATCCTCTGTATTTTGCCACAGCACAGCAGTTATGTCAGAAAGCCTTAAGCCAATTCCGCTGCATTCATTTTGAAACATTAACAGAAGGTTTATCTGAAATCGCCCTATCCTATTGGCATGATCTTTCAGATATACACGCTTGGCATTTAGATGCGGAACACCAAGTCGCACAACAACTCGGACATAACACTTGGTATGAAAATTTCAGTGTTGAAATTTGTGAAGTATTACGTCACTACAAACGCTAGCGCACCTCAAACTCCGCCTCAGCCGGGTCAAAACGCCAGGTCCGGATAATGCGTAGCTCGGAAATATCTTTCATCTTGGCATCAAAGGCACCAAAAGGAGCAGCTTTACGCACAGAAGCCTTGGCAGCTTCATCCAGCATGGTATGTCCCGAGCTTTCAATTAAACGAATCGCGCGAATCCCGCCGTTGGCATTTAAAATCACCATTAAACGTACTTCACCGGCCAGCTGTTGCTGCTTGGCCGCTTCCGGATAATAACGATTACCATAAAATTCGACTTTCTGACGGAATTTTTCCAGATAACCGGCCGCGACATCCTGCTTGGCCTGAATTCCATCTACGGTTTTAATTTTCTGCTGACGGCTAAAATTTTGCTGACGCTGTAAATACTGCGCTTCTAGACTGGCCACCATCGCCGCTTTGGCCTGAAACTGGCTGTTCAATTCTTCTAGCGCTTTTTTACGCTGGTTTTCCGCCGCCTGCTTTTGCCAGCTTAAGGTAGTCATTAGCACTTTTTCTTCAAAGCTCAGTTCACGCTGCTGCTGCAAACGCTCCAGACTTTCCAGCTGCTGATCACCGGCACTCTGTTCAATCATTGGTGCGGGCATATCGCTGGACATGCGGTGCGCTTCCCGGAAGGTGCCAGAACCTTGCTGATCGGCCTGTGCTAAAAAGTCGGCGTCCTTAATTTCGGTGGCACTTGGCCTTAAGCTGACCGCAATTTCCTTGACCGCGGCATCGCTTTGCTGTGGCATGACAAATTGCACCGTTAACACAGCCAGATGCGAAAGTGCCGCCAGCGTCAGTACGGTGCCAAATAGTGGATCTTTCCACCACTGCTGCGTCAAAGGTGCAAAATGAAATTTCTTTAACATCACATTAATCCGACAAAATCGCGGATTCCCCAAATCGTATAAAACGAGATAAAATAAGACTGGTTTTTACTTTTGAAAAAAAGCGAGACACCCGTCAACATGTCGTGTCACGATAAATAAAATCTTGAAAATGGTGCAGTTTATTTTGCTAAACTGCAAGCTTCAATTGGCGTATTTTTAATACAATTCGACAAGATCTCTGCAAAGTTAATAAAGATTAACCCATTGGAATGCCCTGTATGTCCCCTCTTATCTCTCTCATTTCAAAACGTTTACGTCAGATGTATCAGAAGGCTGAAGGATTTATTGAAGATGAGCGCGAATTTCCAATGTCTCAGGTTTTTCTGAATGCGACCTTTCAGCGCTTTGTCACCGACAATGTCAAAATGCTGAAAGACTTACATGCCGATTTACATGACGACTGGCTGCGTCTGTATGCGACCCTGGACTACAACGGGCTGTATATTACTTTGTCGGTAGATTTGAAACTGGTGCAGATGGAACTGAATAAAAATGTCCAGCTGATTGTATTTGAACAGATTAGTGATACCCAGGTGATTGAAGCCAAATATCCAAGCATCCTGCATAAGCTGGGTGTGCGGTTTGCGCTGTTCTTCTATCAGAAAGTGCTGAACAAAGATCCACTGGGCATGATTCTGCAAAAACTGAATGTGATTAAAGTTAAAGATGATCTATTACATTTAGACCTGAACCGCTGGCTGGGCAAGAACCGCTCGATCATTGACACTCTGGGCAAAGTGCATGTCAATCATGCGGTGTTGCGTGAAGCCGAACTGGTGGTCATGGGCAATGTCAACCTAACCGCCCTATTTCGAAAAATTGCTGAAGATCGCGATCGTGAAGAAGCCGAAGAAGCACAAACGGCCACAGAAGTGACACCCATCAAACAGAAAAAAAGTTAAAAACTCAGGGAAAGAGATTGCAGATACCAATCAGGATTGCTACACAAGCTTTACATAAAGTGCATATTTGCAAATTTTCTCTTCATCATTCAAGCGCATAATAGAACAAAGCACAATGTGCGCTTATTTACAGCAATAGGAAACAATTTACTTATGGCTAAACACGTATTGAAAACGATGGGCATGGCAGCGGGAGTTTCGACTGCACTGTTATTTGCAGGGTTCTCAAGCCAGACTTTTGCCATGAGTCCATTCCAAGCCAGTTATCAGTTCAGCTATAACGGCAAAAACCTTGGCTCTGCGACCCGAACCTTAAGCAAATCCGGCAATCAGTGGAACTATGTTTTTGCCGCCAAAGCCGGCGGGATTGCTTCGGCCACGGAAACCAGCCGCTTCACCTTTGAAAATGGCAAAATTGGTTCTTCCAGCTTTAGCCGCAGCAGCAAAATCCTGATTCATAACAACACCATGAGTATTCACTTTAATCCGGCTGCGAAAAAGATTAATACCAAAAAAGACAAAGAATCGCGTTCATTTGCCTGGAAAGCCGGTGTACTCGATGAACTGAATGCCGAATTGCAGATTCGTGAAGACTTAAAAAATGGCTCGCTCAAATCGACCTATTACCTGGCCGATGCCAAGGAAGTCGAAGCACGTAAATTTGTACGCCAAGGCAGTGAAAGCGTAAAAACCAATTATGGCACCTTTGACACCATTAAAGTGGCGATTAAGCATGACAAGCCGGGCCGTGAAACCATTTTCTGGTTAGCGCCAAAACTGGACTACTTACCGGTGAAAGTGACCCATCTGGACAAGAAGAACTCTTATGGCCTGCTGTTAACCGGCTATAAAGGCCCAACAAGTTAATCATTTTCTCGATTTTTGCTTGCATTTTTTCAGGTGCTTTTTAAAATACGCTTTTGCTTTAAAAAGCACCTGCTGTTGAGGATTCTCCCGTGCACGCACTAGAACAGAAAATCTTAGCTGAAGGTATCGTTCTGTCTGAAGAAGTTCTGAAAGTCGATTCTTTCCTAAACCATCAAATTGATCCGGTCATGATGCAGCAAATTGGTCAAGAATTTGCGCGTTTGTTTAAAGATGCCGGCATCACCAAAATTATTACCATTGAAGCATCAGGTATTGCACCGGCAGTCATGGCAGGTTTAGAGCTGGGCGTTCCCGTGATTTTTGCACGTAAATATCAGTCTTTAACCCTAAAAGATGACCTGTATCGCTCTAAAGTGTTTTCATTCACCAAACAGGTTGAAAGCACCATCGCAATTTCAAACAAGCACATCAGCTCAAGCGACAAAGTACTGGTGATTGATGACTTTCTGGCCAATGGTCAGGCGGCTTTAGGTCTGGCTGACCTGATTCATCAGGCCCAAGCGGAAGTGGTCGGTATTGGTATTGTGATTGAAAAATCCTTCCAGCCAGGTCGTGACCTGCTCCTGGAAAAAGGCTACCGGGTTGAATCTCTGGCGCGTGTGAAGTCACTGGCCAATGGTACGGTTGAATTTGTTCGCGACTAAGACTTCGCCGGCAATTTATATCTAAAAGAGCACTCAGGTGCTCTTTTTTTATGGCGATGTGATTTACAAAATTCTCTACCACGCTCCAGACCGAATGGCTTAGCATAAGCCTAACGGCAAATTCTGAGCGTTTTGACCAAGGTCAGCTAACGCCTTTTGTCCTAAGCTATTGGCTCTTTGGATTGACCCAGCATTTTTAGAAGGCACTCTACACTCATGACACAAGACAATCCGTTGATGGAACACAGTATCGTCTGTCCGAAATGTGGCTCAAATCAGGTTGAAAAGCGCAACCATGAACAAAACTTACAAAAAATTGGCGGAGTATTGCTCGGGTCGGCCGGAACAGCAGCCGGAACTGTCGGCGGGGCCGCCTCCGGTGCCTCTTTAGGCGCTGCCATAGGCACCGTGGCCGGACCGTTGGGGGTGATTATGGGCGGTACCATTGGTACCTTTGTGGGTGCAATTAGTGTTGGGATCACTGGCGGCTTTTTAGGGCATCGCTTTGGTAAAAAAGCAGGTGTAATTGTCGACCAAAATATCTTTCTTGATTTTCATTGTCTGAAATGCAAACACCGCTTTAAAGAAAAACTCTAACACCTTTGAGGTGAGGTCGATGGAGGGTGCGAGCTCACCAACGGAGCACCGCATACATTACTTCTGTGTCGGGGCGCCTTGTTCAGTCGCCGCTGGCTCTTTTGAGCTGGCCTGATCTTTGGCTTTGGTTTGTGCTTTTTCTTCAGGATAATCCGGATGATGCACCACGCTTGCTACTGCATTGGACAGCACCAGACTTAGACTCAGCATACTGAATCCCATAACGAACCACATTTTCATCTCGTATTCCTCAGTAGTTTGGATTTTTCTCAGTGTGCATGACGGCAAGGTGCTCTTTTCCTCCACAGGAAAGCACCCAACCGATCATGAATAGGGAGAGAACCATCACAGCATAGGCTGTGTATAGAAAGACTATTAGACGCCGAATCGGGGTGGCCAAAATCACCAGAAGCAGTCATTTTCACATGAAATTCATTTAAATTAACAATCAAAAAAGCGGCATCAACAGCAGAAAGCCATTAACGGATCTGAGCGCTATTTTGGCCTTGCTGCTGTTAATTTTTTTAAAGCTATTTTTTAAGCGCTGTGCAGTTTTTTCACCACGTCCGCTAAACGTAATCCTTGCGCTTCACAAAGTTTCTTTTCATCCTGACTTAAGCTCTGGTCATGACGCGGGCCGCTGACATGCGATGCTCCATACGGTGTACCGCCGGTTTTGGTATTGGATAAAGCCGGATGGGCATTGCTGAGTCCCATAATCATCATGCCATGATGAAATAACGGCGGCAGCATGGTCAGCAAGGTACTTTCCTGACCACCGTGCTGTGAACCGGAAGAAGTAAATACACAGGCCGGTTTATCATGCAAAGCGCCGCTCAGCCACAAACTGGTGGTCTGATCCCAGAAGAATTTCATTTCCGAGGCCATATTGCCAAAACGGGTCGGCGAACCAAGCGCAAGACCAGCACAGTTGGCCAGGTCATCCAGGCTACAGTAAATATCACCTTCGGCCGGAATACTCGGCTCGGCAGTTTTGACCACCGCGGCAATATTCGGTACTGTACGTATTTTTACCGCTACGCCTGCTGCCTCTACCCCGTTGGCAATCAGATGGGCCATTTCACGGGTGCTGCCATATTTGCTGTAATACAGAACTAAAACATAGGGTTGCATAATGTTATCTGTAGAGTAAAAAAGAAAACTATACGGTATTTTGCTGTATTTTTGGTTAAGCTGGCACAGGAAAACACAGAAAGATCACTAAAAAAATCGAGACTTTAGCCGCATGATTGTTGAGTATTTAAAAAAGCTGCCCTTTTATGACCACCAGTGGTTTCAATTCGTGCTGTTTGTATTACGCCGTTTTGAAGCAGACCGCTGTCGTGAACAGGCCGGCTCGCTCACCTATACCACACTGTTTGCGGTGGTGCCAATGCTGACGGTTTTTCTGGTCATCATCTCCTCGATTAAAGCTTTAGAACCGGCGCGTCAGCAGTTACAGCAGCTGATTTACAGCAACTTTCTGCCCAAAACCACCATCGCCTTTGATAAGGCCCTGAATGCCTTTACCGATAAATCCAGCAATCTCACCATTATCGGGATTCTGTTCCTGTTCATTACCACCGTGCTGATGCTGACCAGTATCGAAACTGCCTTTAACCGGATTTGGCGAGTGAAAGAAACCCGAGGCGGGATTATGGGCTTTATGCGCTACTGGACCATTATTTCGCTGGGGCCGATTTTACTTGGCAGCGCCTTTGTGCTGTCATCTACCGTTGCCTCGATGAATGTGCTGAGCAATAACTTTGCCGGTTATGAGGTCAACGGTGCTTTTATTCTGTGGATCATTTCCTTTTCCCTGACCATTGTCGGCTTTTTTATTCTGTACTGGACCATTCCCAACCGCAATGTGCCGATTAAAGCCGCGCTGATTGCCGGCGTCTTTAGTGCGGTGGTGTTTGAGGCATTAAAAAACCTGTTCGGCTTTATCATGTCGAATTTCACCAGTTATGAAATTGTCTATGGCGCCTTTGCTGCCGTGCCGATTTTCCTGCTGTGGATTTTTCTGTCGTGGAATATTATTTTGCTGGGCGTGGAAATCAGCTTTGCCCTCACCGCTTTTAATTCCGGCAAAGACCAGAAACGCCATCCGATGATTATGCTGCTGGACCTGCTGGAGCTGTTTTATCAAAAGCAGAAAAAAGGCGAAAGCGTGACCGAGCAGGAAGCACTGGAAGTATTGGGCCGCGATGAAATTGGCCGCTTACCAAATTATATCTGGATGCTGGAGCAGCAAAACCTGATTAAACGCACCGATAACGATGAACTGGTGCTGGTACGGAATTTATCGCAGGTCAATTTCTGGAGTTTTTATACCCAGCTGCCTTATCCGCTGCCGCAGCGCAAAGATGTCGGCAATATTCATCCGGATGATGAATGGATGCAGAAACTCGGACCGGCACTGATTGAAGCTGATGACTATCTGGCAGCCAAGCTGTCGATTCCATTGTCGAAAATTTTTGAAGAAAAATAGAGGTAGCACTGCTGATCTTTAAGGCCGGGAAATAAGCGCCAGCTAAGCGGAAATTTCGCTGGTGCTTTTCCAGCAGATCAGCGCACCCAGACTGACCAGACTACAGCCGAGCCAGAACACCCAGCCAGGCTGTAGCTGCAACAGCCACATCGAGATCAATGAAGACAGCACCGGAATAAAATAGGTGGCCAGAATTAGCAGCTGAATACGACCAAACTGAATACTCTGGTTCCAGTTATGATAGGCCATCCCAATCAGGGCACCGGCCAGCACAATCCATCCCCATAGCGAAAGGCTTGGCCATTGCCATGGCTCATCCAGTCCTACATGCAGCGCCCACAGCAAACCCGCAGTCACCACAAAAAACAGTGACACTGCATTGCTGCCTTGGGCATAGGCTCGGGTCAGCGCCCCGTAGCAGGGCCATAACAAGGCCGCTAAAAATGCCAGACTATAAGCCAACGGATTTTCCGTCAGTACGCTCCAGAGCTGGGCCAAGTTCCAGATCTCCGGATTGACCACCAGCATCAAGCCCAGTACGGCCAGCAAAAAGCCTGGAATTACCGCCCAGTGATAACGCAGCTGTTTGGCCAGAATCGCCAGCACAATACTCAGCGGCGGCCACAGATAATTGATCATGGCAATCATCAGCACCTGTTCGCGCTGTGTCGATAAAGCAATCGACAGCAGGAACAGAATTTCATAGCTGACAAATAATGCCCCACTCCCCCAGAGATAGATTTTCGGCATCTGGCTAAGTTTGGGCCAACCTTGGTGCAGCAGAATCACCAGCGCACTGACACTATAAATAAGCGCAAGTGCCAGCACCGGACTGAGCTGCTCACTAATCAGCTTGACCACACCTACTAGGCTGGCCCAGATCAGCAGTGAGCTCAAGCCCAGTGCAGTAAAGCGTTGTGATTGGCTCAGCATCAGGCCACGCGCCGCTTGAACCAGCCCTGTGCGCTGACCATAACCACGCCCAGCATCACCAGGATAGCACCCATAATAAAGCTGTGTTCCAGTTGCTCACCCAGCAGCCACACGCCGAACAGCACCCCAAATAATGGGGTTAAAAAAGAAAATACCCCCAAGCGTGAGGCCAGATAGTTTTTCAGTAACCAGAACCAGATTAAATAACTGGCAAAAGAAATCAGAATGGCATGAAACAACAGGCTGCCAATAGCGACCGGACTCCAGTGCACCACCGCCTGTCCGGACCAGTAGGCCAAAGGGAATAGCACGATAAAACCGCCCAGCAGCTGATAGAACAAGGTTTGGGTGGCTGGTGCTTCGGCCAGCGGGGTTAAGCGCACCGCTATGGTAGTGGCCGCCCATAAAATACCGGCACATAAAGCCAAAAAGTCGCCATAGAGCATGGAACTGGTTGCGGCACTGAGCTGACTGTCACGCCCCAAAAAAGTCACCACAATGCCCAGAAAAGCCAGCAGAATACCGCTCCATTGCAGCAGGGAAAGCCGTTCACTGGGCAGCTTCCAGTGCAGGCCTAAAGCCACAAAAATTGGCGCGGTATACAGCAGCACCACGGTATGGGAGGCCGAGGTAAAGCGGATGGCTTCAGCCAGCATAAAAAATTCGGCGGCAAATAGCAGCCCGACCAGCAAGCCCGGATACAAATACGTCGGTGTCCATAAATGCACACCTTGAGCCAGCCGGATTAACGGCCAGACCAGCAGCGCAGAAATCCCGGAACGCAGCGCCATTTGCATTAGCGGTGAAATATCAGGCGCGGCAATTTTCAGCACCACCTGCTGCAGTCCCCAGAAAATACACAGCACAAACATTATGCTGGCTGCTCTGGCATCCAGTGCCTGTCGTTGTTTCACCAAAATTCCTTGAAAATTCTCGTTTTTCCCTAGCCTACCTTAATTGAATTGGCAGGCATTTAAAATATGTGCTGCACGCTTTTCCTGCAATTTACACATAAACAGCTGCCATAAAAAAACGACCCGTGATGGGTCGTCCTGAGTCTGGCCTGTCACGTTTAGTTATCGCTGACAAAGGCAATATCACTGAGTCCGGCTTCACTCGCACGTGACATTACCTGGGCAACGGTATCATAACGGGCATCTTTGTCGGCACGTAATTGTACCGTTGGCTTACGTTCCTGCTCGCCTGCCGCATTTAAACGGTTTTCCAGCTCATCCAGACTGATGATCTGATCATCCCAGGCCACTTCACCCGAAGCATTAATGCTAACGGTAATCGCCTGTGGTGGTGGATCAATAATTTCTGCCGTGGTTTCTGGCAAGGTTAATGGTATTGATGGGTTGGCAACGGTCGCTGTCACCAGGAAGATGATCATCAAGACCAGCATAATGTCGATGAGCGGAATGAGGTTCATCTCATTCATGCCGCTATCGTTGTCTTCACCCAATTGAAATGCCATTAAGCCTGACCTCCCACTAAACCTTGCTGTGCAGTTTTCACTTCAGCCTGAGCGGTCGCAGAATCCTGCTGTAGCATGGTGTCAATTAACAGGTTGTGTGCATGATCTTGCAGCTCATGTGACAAGGTCCGGTTAAAACGGCTACAGATGTTATAGGCAATAACTGCTGGAATCGCGACAGCCAAACCAAAACCGGTCATGATCAGTGCTTCACCGACAGGCGTCGCCACTTGGGCAAGGCCAGCCTGACCGCTTTTACCCACCGCTACCAGCGCGTGGAAAATCCCCCATACGGTACCAAACAGACCGACAAACGGTGCCAGCGATGCAATAGTTCCGAGTACCGATACGCCTTTTTCTGCAGAGGCTTTTTCTGCCGAAATCTGGCGTAACAGCGCCTGCTCTGCCACGGCCTTGCGCTGTTCAAAACTTAAAGGCGCAAATTTGGCTTTCAGGCTGTTCAGCGCTTGAGCGAGTTGAGCATAGGCTTGCTGTTTAAGTTGGCGGGTGCCCATCAGACGCAGCACAAAAATTGTCCAGGTCGCAATCGACATTGCCAGCAACACGAAATACAGTGTTTTGCTGACTGCATCTGCATGTTGCCAATAAACTGAAAAGTTCATACTCGAACTCCTGATTAAAGTTAGCCGTTAGGATTCAATGTCAATTCAAAGGGTTGCTCAGCACGAATTGGATAAGCAACGCCATTTTCCTTGTACGGTTTGAATTTTGCACTACGCACTGCGCGTAAAATCTTTTCATCTAAAGCAGCAATGCCGCTTGAACGGGTAATCCGCGCACTGGTGATTGAGCCTTTTTCATTGGCTTCAATTAAGACCACCACGCTACGGGTTTCACCCTGTAAATCTCGGTTGGTATACGATGGTTTTGGTGAGCGGCTCCACTGCACGCCCGAACCCCCAATGGATACCGATTTGGTTGCTGGCACAGCCGGTGCAGGCGGCGCTACTGGCGCAGGCTGTACCACCGGTTGCGGTGCCGGTTTCACCACTTTGGTTTCAGAAACCGTGGTGGTAACCGTTGGGGTTGGCTGCGGCGTTGGCTCAACCGGTTTGACCACAGGTTTTGGCGCTTCGGCCTTTTTCACCTGCTGGACTTTTTCCACTTTTTTCGGTGGTGGTGGCAATGGTTTTTCAACCACTTTCACTTCTTTGACTTCTGGTGGCTTAGGCTGTGCCGGTTTTGGTTCTGCTTTTGGTTGTGGCGGTAAAGGTTTTGGGGGTTCCTGAATTTTGACAAAGCGGACTTTTAGCGGCTCCTTGTCAATCGGTTTCAGTTCCGGTGATTCCATCTGGCTAACCGCCCACAACACCCCGATATGGCCAATAACCACGGCCACCAGTGCAGACAGCACTTTCTTTTTCATGGGATGAGGAGATTGCATCATGGGAGTAGAAGATGGACTCATTAAACTCAGTTACCTTAAAGAGGTGATAGCCAGTTTCAGATTTGACCTATCAAGCTCATCGGTTAGCACAATTAAAGTACCGCAATGATAAATGAGAAGTGTTTTCATTTGCAACAATTAATTTGGCTATTTTAATGGCTTTTTCAAATAATCAATAAAAAAGGCATACTAAAAGTATGCCTTTAAATCTGGTGATTCACAACAACTTATTGGAATACCACTGTTTTATTGCCATCGACAATAATCCGGTCTTCCAGATGCCATTTCACTGCACGCGCCAGCACGTTACGCTCCACATCCTGCCCCAGTTCACGCAGCTGCTCGACAGTAAAATCGTGGCTGACACGCTCCACATCCTGCTCGATAATCGGGCCCTGGTCTAAATCCGCGGTCACATAGTGCGCAGTTGCCCCAATCAGTTTCACGCCTTTGTCATAGGCTTGCTGATACGGGTTGGCGCCAACGAAAGCTGGCAGGAAGGAATGGTGAATATTGATCACTTTCATTTCCCATTTGCTGACAAATTCTTCATCCAGAATCTGCATATAACGTGCCAGCACCAGTACATCATTGCCCTGCATCAATTCATCAATTTTGGCATAGGCTTCGCGTTTATTTTCCTTGTTAACCGGCACCACTTCAAATGGAATGCCGAAGTTCTCAACCGCTTCACGTAAAGTTTCGTGATTCGACACCACTTTGGTGATTTCACACGGCAGACCACCACGCGCATGACGCCATAACAGTTCCAGCAAGGCATGATCGACTTTAGACACTAAAATACCGACCTTTTTCACATCGGCCACCAAGGCCAGACGCCATTGCATTTCATAACGCTCGGCCACATTGCTGGCAAAAGTCTGGATCAGGCTTTCACGACGGCTTTGCAGATGATCCAGCTCGAATTCAACGCGCATGAAATAACGCCCGCCCTGAGCTTCAGTCGCGTATTGATCAAGTGCGGTAATATTTGCTCCCTGATGATACAAAAAGCTCGATACAGCCTGCACGATACCTGGCTTATCCTCACAAGTAATCAGTAAACGTGCAGTATTCGCAGTCGTCATATTCATGTTGGTTTATATCACTAATCAGTTAAATTGAAAAAATAAGCCGGCTATTCTAGCGCGTTTCCTTAACAGACTAAATAGGGGAATCAGTTTCTGTATTCTTGCTTGAAGATAAGCTGGCAAACAGTTCCGATGAACCCAGGGTCTGTAACAGGCCTTCATAGGTTTGACGGCTTTCACCACGCAAATACGCCCCTTCCAGGAATACCATCTGACGCAGCGCCTGCCAGACCCACTTCTCTTCCAGCGTATTCGAGTCGGTAATATGCCCCGACATATACAGGAAGTTGGTCCAGTTGGTCAGCACAATCCACAGGTTAATAATTAAGGCTTCAATTTCCGAGTCGGTCATTTCCATTAAACCGGCTTCCACGAAAGCTTTATAAATTTTTTGTCCCTGCTGCATCACCTGTCCGGCAAAACGCGGATACATTTTGCGGAAATCTTCGTTATTTTCCACCAGATGATAGACATCCCGATGCAAAAAGCGGTAGTTCCATAACTGGCTGCTAAGGACCTGAAAGTAATGAATCTTATCGTTGGCATCCAGCGGACGGTCATCTGGCAAGGCCAGCATGCTCAGGGTTTCGGCCTGATACTGCTCCATCAGCTCTTTAATAATTTCGTTTTTATTGCGGAAATGATAGTACAAATTACCCGGACTCATGCCCAATTCAGCTGCAATATGATTGGTCGTCACGACACGTTCGCCACGTTCATTAAAAAGTTGCAGGCTTAACTGCAAAATACGTTCTTTGGTTTTCACCGTTTTCGAGTGTGACATCCTAAAGTAACCATTCTTTCAAACTGTTAAGAAACTAACAGATAAAGTAACTTGACTATTTAGAGTAAATACTCTAAAAACTAAATTAATTGATTCAATCGAATGGTAACACGCCATGAACAGTCAAACAAAAACAACTTCGATGACCACTCCCGACAGCACGCCCCATAACCTTGATGCACAACGTTTACATGATGTTCTGGCCCTGCAGAAATACGCCTATCAGCGCTATCCGCTGCCAACCGCCAAAGAACGGATTGACCGTCTGGCACGGTTAAAACGGGTGCTGGTTAAATATCAGGATCAGTTTGCCGAAGCAATTAATGAAGACTATGGTAACCGTTCGATGGGCGAGACCAAAATTGGCGAATTACTCACCTGCCTTGAACATATCAAATACTACAGCAAAAACCTCAGTGGCTGGATGAAACCATCCAAGCGACATGTCGGAATTATTCATCAGCCGGCCAAAGCCTGGGTGCAATACCAGCCTTTGGGTGTGGTCGGCATTATTGCACCGTGGAATTATCCGCTGTTACTGTCGGTCGGTCCGTTAATCTGCGCTTTAGCAGCCGGCAACCACGCCATGATTAAAATTTCCAGTGCCTCGATGCATTTTGGCCGCGTGCTGGAAAATGCCATTGCTGAAGCTTTCCCGCAGGAACTGGTGGCGGTCATTACCGGCGGCGGTGCGATTTCCGATACCTTTAGTCATCTGTCCTTCGATAAAATGATTTTTACCGGTTCGACCAATGTCGGTAAAACCGTGATGGCGGCGGCAGCCGAAAATCTGGTGCCGGTGATTTTAGAGCTGGGCGGTAAATCGCCCGTGCTGGTGCATCCATCAAGTGATATGGCCGATGTTGCCGAGCGGATTGCGGTTGGTAAACTCTGGAATGCCGGACAGACCTGCGTGGCACCGGACTATATGTTCCTGCCTAAAGGCAAAACCGCCGAATTCCTGGGTCATTATGAACAATATATTAAGCAGATGTATCCAAGTCTGCGCGACAATCAGGATTACACCTCCATTATTAATGACAAGCAGTACAACCGGCTGCAGGGCTATTTAGACAATGCCCGTGAACAGGGCGCCCAACTGATTGAAATCAATCCGCAAAATGAACTGCTGGACGATGTACGCAAAGTCGCTCCGACCGTACTGACCGGGGTCACCACCGAAATGCGCATCATGAAAGAGGAAATTTTCGGACCACTGCTGCCCATCATGGAATATGAACAAATTGATGATGTAATCGAGTTTATTAATAGCCGTCCGCGTCCACTTGCATTATACTACTTCGACTTTGATCAGGCGCGTGCCGACTATGTCGCACAGCGTACCCATTCAGGGCATTTCGGACAAAACATGGTACTGACCCATGTCGCACAGGATGACTTACCATTTGGTGGTGTCGGTGCGTCAGGGATGGGCAAATATCATGGTCCCGAAGGATTCTTCAGTTTGTCGCATGAACGCTCGGTGATGTCTAATCCGAAGCTGTATAGCTTGAAATACATCCTGCCGCCGTTCAATAAGCCGATTCACAGACTAATTTCAAAGATGCTTCTTCGCTAAATGATCAAGGCATGAGCTATTAGCATGGCTCATGCTGCGTTTTCCTGAAAATCGCTTGTCTTTTAAGCGCATTTTTGGTATAAAACGCCCCTTGAATGAATTCATCCGTTTATTTTTGACTGGCCATACAGATTTGCTGTTGGCTAAATCAATGGAGTTACACCATGTCTAAGGTTTGCCAAGTTACCGGCAAGCGTCCAGTCGTTGGTAACAACGTCTCACACGCCAACAACAAAACTAAGCGCCGGTTCGAGCCGAACCTGCACCACCACCGTTTCTGGTTAGAAAGCGAAAAACGTTTTGTACGTCTTCGTTTAACCACTAAAGGTATGCGTATTATCGACAAATTGGGCATTGAAAAGGTTGTTGCTGACCTACGTGCTCAAGGTCAAAAGATCTAAGTAAGGAGTCAGGACAATGCGTGATAAGATTCGCTTAGTTTCTACAGCTGGTACAGGTTATTTCTATACCACGACTAAAAACAAACGTACTATGCCGGAAAAAATGGAAATCAAAAAATTTGATCCAAAAATCCGTCAACACGTAATCTTCAAAGAAGCTAAAATCAAATAATTTTGGCTTTTTGAAAAAAACGACCTCTCTGCAGGTCGTTTTTTTTGCACTTTTTTTCTTCCAGTTGTTAAAATTTCCTGATCTTTTCAATCTGGCACTCTCTGTGCTTGTCTTTTTTACCCTTAACCTTGGCTTAAGGAGTTGTTAGTGCCGCATGATGTAGAACTTATTATCTTATTGGCTGTCGGCTTTGGACTGGCCTTACTGTTCGGCTATATTGCCGCCCGTTTACGTTTACCGCCCCTGATCGGTTATCTGGTGGCCGGTATCCTGATTAGTCCAAATACGCCCGGCGTGGTCGGTGATATTCACCTGGCCAACCAGCTGGCTGAACTGGGTGTGATGTTCCTGATGTTTGGCGTCGGGATGCATTTCTCGCTCAATGACCTGATGCAAGTCAAACGGATTGCCCTGCCCGGTGCCATCCTGCAGATTACTGTCGCCACTTTACTGGGGATTGGAGTCTCGATGATGTGGGGCTGGAGTTTCGGCTCTGCACTGGTGTTCGGTCTTAGCCTGTCCTGTGCCAGTACGGTAGTTCTACTCAAAGCACTGGGAGATCGCGGCCTGCTAGACTCGGTCAACGGCAAGATTGCCGTGGGCTGGCTGCTGGTCGAAGATCTGGTGATGGTACTGGTGCTGGTACTGTTACCGGCTACTGCGGTCCTGTTGGGTGGACAGGCACTTGCCGGTAGTGCAGCTGATGAAAACATCTGGCTGACACTGGGCATTACCCTGTTAAAAGTCACCGGCTTTATTGCCTTTATGCTGATTGTCGGAAAACGATTGGTACCCTGGATTATGCAGGTGGTGGCGCGTCTGGGTTCCCGTGAACTGTTTACCCTGACTGTGGTCGCGGCGGCCGTGTCAATTGCCTTTGGTGCCTATAAAGTCTTTGGTGTGTCGATGGCACTGGGCGCCTTCTTTGCCGGTATGGTGGTGAAAGAGTCTGACTTTAGCCATCGTGCTGAAGAAGAAACCCTGCCGCTACGGGAGATTTTCTCGATCCTGTTCTTCGTGTCGGTGGGGATGCTGTTTGACCCGCGGATTCTGCTGGAAGAACCGCTGCATGTGCTGGCAGTGGTCGGCATTATCATGATTGGTAAAACCATTGCCGCCATGGCCCTGGTCCTGTTCTTCCGCTACCCGATTAACACTGCATTAACGGTGGGTGCTTCACTGGCGCAGATTGGTGAATTCTCCTTTATTCTGGCCACGCTCGGCGTATCGTTACAGCTGCTGTCTCTAGAAGGTCAAAACCTGATTCTGGCCGGTGCCCTGATTTCCATTACCTTAAACACCTTCCTGTTTTCGGCGATTGAACCGGTACAGCGCTGGATTCGCGAGCGCTCACATCTGGCCCGTTTGCTGGAACGCAGTGGCGACCCGCTGGCGATGTTACCCGATGAAGTTTCACAAGATTATCTGCGGGATCAGGTCGTGATTATTGGCCATGGTGAAGTCGGCCGCCGTATTACCAAAAACCTGATGGCGGAAAATATCAAGGTGGTGATTGCCGAAGAAAACCGTGAGATTGTTGAAAACCTGCGGGAAAAAGGCATTGCTGCGGTATCCGGTGTGGCTACTGAGCCCGGAGTACTGATTCAGGCACATATTCAGCATGCCCGTTTACTGGTGATTTCACCGATGGACATTATTGATATTCATAAAATTGTTGATATTGCGACTACTTTGAATCCGCAAATTCAGGTGCTGATCTGCGCGGAAAGCAAAGAAGAAGCCGAAGTCATTCGCCGTGACAATATCGGTGAGGTGTATTTTGCCAAAGAAGAAATGGCCAAGAACATGAGCAATCATATTTTAAACCAGATTGAAATTGCCCATCATCAACCACCCTCACATTAAGCCTCAGGCACAAAAAAGCGCACCTTCGGGTGCGCTTTTGCATTCCAGAGCATGAGCCGACTAACTCAGATACTTCGGCTGCTCATCAACCACTTCGGCCTGCCATTCATTGACCTGCTTTTCCAGCAGCCCGAATAATGCGGCCTGAATCATGTGCTGGGCGACAATTGGCGTCTGATCTCCCAGCAGGGCTTTGACTTCATCATTAAACTGGATTTTGACCAGAGGTTCCTGTTCTGAACCAGCATTACGCAATGCCAACTCACCACCTTCAAGCTGAACCAATTCCAAAATCGCGTCCTGATTTCCAAATAAGGCTTTTAACTGTTCTATAGACATAATTCCTCCATGTTCAACATGGTGGCAAAGATGGACTCTTTGCATCGCTTAGATAGTTAATATGATGTCAGGTTTTCAGAATTCAAGGGACACTGGTCGGGTTTAGAATTCCACCATTTCATTTCTGAAACCATCAATTAACTGCATCAGCTCACGATGCCATTCACGCAGGATTTTGGTATCTGGCAGCCATGCTTGCGGGGTTTGAGTGACTTTAATAATCAGGTTCGATGAAGTCTCACCTTCCGGTTCCGGTGCGCTTGGCTCCGGCGTATACTGACAAAGACGATAAGCGCGTTTTAATTCAGCAATAAAGCCTTCTTTGGCCAGTTTTTGCAGAATCACCACTTCAGGCGATACCTGACCTTTGGCCGCCATCGCTTCTTCAATTGATTTTAAAGTCGGCTGCAGCTCATTCAGGCGGTAGTAACGCACCAGTTCCTGCAAAAAGGCCAGTACAGCACCATGCAGATGAAACACCGCTGCTTCGCGATGTGCCTGCGCCTGCTGGATATGTTCGGTTTGTTCGGCTTGCTGACATGAAAGACGGGCAAAATACAGTTTTTGATTGGTACGGTCGGCATGAAAGCGAGCAACACGGGACATGAATAGCGTTCCTAAATTTTGGCTTTTATTTCAACATTAAGCTTAAACGCTCTGCGTCCAAATGCCCAACAAAAAATACATATGAGCGCTATCATCAGCATCGATATTTTCTACGATAAGTTTAAATAGAGAAAAATGCAGCGCTAAAAAAGGAGCCACTAAGGACTCCTGTTGATGTTCAAGCTTTCGGCTTGTCTTCCGCAGCTTTAACGCGAATGCCAGCACCTTTGACTTTCAGGGTATTCAGGCCCTTAATCGCTTTGACGGCTTCACGACCATGCGGCATTTCCACAAAGCCAAACCCTTTGGACTTGCCACTGTCAGCCTCTTTAACAATCACCGCAGATTCGACTGTGCCAAACGGCTGAAACAGCGCCAGCAGTTCAGCATCGGTGATAGAACGCTCTAAATTACGTACAAGAATTTTCATTTACTTTTTCCAAATAGGCCAAATCATCCAAAAGCATGCGCCTACTCTACTCTGGAGATTGTGCATCAAGCTGCACAACACATGACTCTAGTTTAATCGAGATCAATCCCAAAATCTAAACAAATCTTCTGGCGTTCGATCAGTGCACTTTTAACAGTTTGTTCACGGGTTTTATAATGGGTTTCACTTTGACACAGGTTACGGGTCAAATCGTTCAGAAAATAGCTTTCCACAGTACGTCCCTGTTCATCGACCGTATCTCTGGCCCACCAGCTGATGTTCTGCTTGGTCAGAATCAGCTCGTTTTGCGCCCGGGTTAAAGCCACATACAGCACCCGGCGTTCTTCTTCAACTTCGTCAAAATTCCCTTGCGCCCGTGCATGTGGATACTGCCCGGCAGTGACATTGGCCACATAGCAGACCTTCTGCTCGGTACCTTTGGCCGAGTGAATGGTAATGAGCGTGACCACATCATCATCTGACTGACGCTCAATTTCACTAATTGAAATTGGATCGAGCACATATTCTTCCAGAAACTCGCTGAGCTGACCGTGTTTGCTGGCCAGCTGCTTGACCAGATCAAAATCTTTAAGCCGTTTTGACCAGTCTTTTTTGGCGTAATTCTGTTCCAGCTGCTCCACCAGTGCCTCAATCGCCAGACTGACACAGACGTCGACTTCCTGTTTCAGTACCGCCATTTGCTTCATAATCAAAATGGTTTTATCCGGAATCCGGCCAAATTTCTCCAGCTTTTCCGCAATCTGCTCCATTTCCGGATTCAACAATAACTGCTGTGCCAGTTTACTGGCACCGACATCTCCCACGCCATTCCACAGGGTCAGAAAACGCATCCAGGCAATATCATCGGCCGGATTGGCAATGACCCGCAGCAGACTGAGCAAATCCTTAACGTGTGCCGATTCCAGTAATTTCATGCCGCCAATAAAACGATACGGAACATTGGCGGCAATAAAGGCCGCTTCAATATGCCGCGCGGCAAAACTGGAACGCACCAGCACCATATGCTCCTGCCATGCTGCGCCCTGGATAAAGTGACGCTCTTTGATATCAATGGCAATCCATTTGGCTTCATCAAACTCATTCGGAAAAATGTGCATGCGCGGTTTTAAGCCGCTGCCGCGATATGCCTCCAGCCGTTTGTCATAGCCGATCGGACTTTGATCCAGCAACCAGTTCGACAGGTCCAGAATTTCCTGGGTTGAACGATAGTTGCGCTCCAGCTTATAAATCTGGGCACCCGGAACACGTTCTTTAAAGTGATGAATGTTTTCAAAGTCTGCACCACGGAAACCGTAAATCGACTGCGCATCATCACCAACACAGAACAGCTGCACCCGCTCTTTTAACGGCTCCAGCAAGGCCCATTGCAAAGGATTGGTGTCCTGCATTTCATCGACCAGCATGTGCTGGCACAATGATGCGACATAATCGACCAGCCCCTCTGATTGGGCCAGCGCCGAAGCGACAATTGCCAGAATATCGTCATAATCCAGAAAATGACGCGCCTGCTTGCGCGCTTCATATTCTTTCATGATCTCGGCAATCTGATCTTTATAATCCAGACATTCCGGCAGCTGCTTTTCCAGGGCAATACTCAGTTTTTGCCGGGTATTGCGGGCAAATGAATAAAGATCACATAGCTGCTGCGGCTTGGGCAAGGCATTTGGATTTTTCTTGTCATCTTTACCACGCAGTAAACGAAACATCATGATCTGGTCATCACGATCAATAATCGAGAACTGTTCCAGCCCAAAGGCTTTTGGAATCCGGCGCAGCAGATACATACAGAAGGTATGGAAGGTCGAAGCACGCAAGCCCTTGGCCTGCTCGCCCAGCGCCAGTTCGACCCGCGCTACAATTTCGGCAGCGGCACGGCGGGTAAAGGTTAAAATCTGAATCTGGTTGGCCGGAACGCCCTGATCAATCAGATAAGCCGCACGCGCCACAATGGTTTTGGTTTTGCCACAGCCTGCCCCAGCCAAGACCAAACTGTGCTTTGCTTCAGTGGTGGCTGCATTTTTCTGTTGGGGATTTAACTCGTCGATGAGCTGTGCAAGTGACATACCAAATCATTTCTCGAAAATTCAAAGCGAGATCTTATCATAAGCATCCCATCAACATAAAAACTAGCCTATTTGTAAACCCGGATCGTTTTCGAATTGAGTACTTCGTATTGCAGCCCCAGCTGTCTGGTCGTTACGTCCAAAAATTCAAAAAAGTTCGAATTGCGTAAATGAAGGGGAAATTGATGATTCATATCGACATCTGAATCCACAATCAGCGTGACCTTCTTTTCAATTGCCAGCAGATTTTTTAAAACACTCAGATGCATCTCATCAAAATGAAAAGACAGTACTCTCGGCTGTGAGTACTGCTGTACAGGATTTTTCCTGAGATAATTTTGCATATTTTCGCGGTAGGCCGATTTTGCAAAACTGTGTACGGTGATGCAGCTTAATATCAAAACCAAGATGATCTTTTTCATAATTTCCCTATTTATCATTTTTTTAAACCCTATTGGCATCTGGGTTTATCACGCTTTCTTTAGCGATCGCATGACATTTTCGACGCTGTCGGTTAAATTATTTTCCGCATTTCGAATCGCATCTTCTACTGAAATATCAGGTAGATTAATGCCAATAATCTGTGTAAATCCCGCCTCTAGCAGTGGCTCAATGCCTTCACCGATCATTCCTGCAAACGCATAGACCGGTTTATTCAAGCCTTTCGCAACCTGTGCCACACCAAATGGGGTTTTACCCATGAAGGTCTGCCGATCAATTTTCCCTTCGCCGGTCAGGACCACATCGGCCTGTGTAATTTTTTCAGTCAACCCGGTTTGCTGAATCAGCAGTTCAACACCTGACTGAATTTTTGCGCGTGCAAAAGCAAGCAAGCCAAAGCCCAGTCCACCCGCTGCACCGGCCCCGGCCTGATGTTGCACATTAACCCCGAGCGTTGTTTCAACCAGATTGGCAAAATAACCCAAGTTCTGATCGAGAATTTTGACCAGCTCCGGTGTGGCACCTTTTTGCGGTCCAAAAATGGCCGAGGCACCATATTCCCCACAGAGCGGATTATTGACATCGCTGGCAATCAGCATCTCGGTGGTTGCCAAACGGGCATCCAAAGCACTAAGGTCAATCTCGCAGATCTGCTTTAAATTGCCGCCACAAGGTTGCACCTCCAGGCCAACCTGATCTAAAAATTTCACCCCCAACGCCTGCGCCATTCCACTGCCGGCATCATTGGTGACACTGCCGCCCAGTCCAATCACGATTTTAGACACGCCCAGATCCAGCGCCTGGCGGATCATCTCGCCAGTGCCATAAGTAGAAGTAAGCGCCGGATTGCGCTGCGCCAACGGAATAAGATGAATACCATTGGCCTTGGCCATTTCAATGACTGCAGTTTTGCCGTCGTCAATCAGGGCAAAGTAGCTTTCAACCTGTTGCTGCGGCAAAGGACCGCGTACCCGACACGAAACTTTCTGCCCGGTACATGCATTTAACAGGGCATCGACGGTGCCTTCACCGCCATCGGCCAGCGGTACCAAGCGACAGATTGCATCCGGAAACTGCCGCAAGATTCCGCGCTGCATGGCCTGGGCGGCCTGTACTGCGCTCAGGCTTTCTTTAAAGGAATCTGGTGCAATCACAAAACGAAGTGGCATGTGGTTTATCCCCAGCGTGGGTGTCCATTGTGGATAAGTGTTGACTTATCCGCATATTAGCGTAGCCAGCCAATTTCCGCAGCGGTCAGGTCATTAATGACGGTGTATTGCAGGCTGTCCGGCATTTTGCTGGTGCTGCTACTTAGCGGAATATGCCCGCCCATTAACTCAGCTTTCTGCTGTGGATAGCGTGGCTGTTGCTGCGGGTTGGCATAACCCAGCGGATAAATCGGCAGTCCGGTGGCCAGATCATATTTATCACGGGCGCCAAAAGCATGCAGTAATTCATGTGCCAGTACCACATGATTCTGCTGGTTCTGACGCTCGGCGGCAAACAGGTTAACCGAACCAATCCGGCCTTTTTCCAGCGCGGTAGAATGTTTTAAAGCTTTTTGATGAGCTGGATCATAATAGTTTAAATACAGGGTCACATGCGGTGCGCCATCAACTGACTGATGCTGACGCCAGGCATAAAACCGGAACTTGAGACTCCAGATGATGCTATCGAGTAAAGAAGCCTGTTCCGGTACCTGTGGCGGCAACTGTTTCAGTTCCCGGCCAAGCTGCAGATAAAAATATACCGGTTGCTGGCGATACTGTGCTGCGGCCTGCTGCAAATACTGCTGCACCGTTTGAAAACTGCTGTTAGACAGCTGCTGGATATAAAGCTGCGTGCTGTCCTGTCCATCAGCATTCACCGGATGCAAGAGCACCCGCACTGGTTTATTCCAGTCCTGATTCTGGTCACGATAGGCATTTACCGCCACAATGAAAAGAATCAGCAACAGGATCAGGATACGAATCTTTTTCCACATCGGCTTAAGCGCTCTGTTTTTTGAGTTTTCTCAGATACATCTGACTCATTTCAATTTTGGTTTCAAACAGATTCAGAGTTTTAATGAGTCCGGAAAGCTTGGCCCGGCCATAGTTTCTGGAATCAAAATCCGGTTTTACCGCGCTGATATATTGCCCAACCATACCCAGATTGGCCCAGCCATTTTCATCGGCATTGTCTTTGACTGCTTTATAAATCAGATTCAGTGTGGCGCGATCCATCATCTCCGCAGCCGGGTTTTCTTTCGGCGCAGTGCTGGATTTTAGCTCGGAATTTTTTGCACTTTCTAGGTTCTTTTTGTCCTGAACCGGGCTGATTTCATCTTCTTCGGCATTTTTCAGTTCATTTTCAGAGATCAGGTTTTCAATATAAATAAATTTATCACAGGCTTTTTTAAATGCTTCCGGGGTCGATTTTTTGCCAAAACCATAAACACTCAGGCCATTTTCACGAATCCGCGAGGCCAGCGGAGTAAAGTCACTGTCACTGGACACAATACAGAAACCATCCAGCGCTCCGGCATAGAGCAAATCCATGGCATCAATAATCAGGATCATGTCGGTGGCATCTTTGCCTTTGGTATAGGCAAACTGCTGTACCGGGGTAATGGCATGCGGCAACAGCACATCACGCCACTTTTTCAGGGTTTCACTGCTCCAGTCCCCATAGACCCGTTTCACGCTGGCAATGCCATATTTGGCCACTTCTTCAAGCACCGAAGCAATAGCGTGAATCGAAGAGTTATCGGCATCAATTAACACCGCAAATTTTTTTGTTTGGATATCCACCGGTTCCCCAAGCGCTTATTATTCAAATTTATTGTGGAGTTGATTTTGACATAAAAAATGCCGACTGATGTCGGCATTTTTTATTTTTAGCTTTTAGGCTTCAACCCATTTGCCATCCTGATATACCAGACTCCATTTGGTCTGCTTGCCTTCAGGGGTTTCAGAGCCAATATATTGCGCCTGATTTTTACGGCTGAATTTCACCAGAGTCGGGTTGCCTTCTGGGTCTACATCGGGTGCTTGCAAAATGAATTGATATTTTGGATCAAGCTGGTCAGCAACCGTACGCAGTTCCGCCACCTTCGGTGCACGGGTTTCACGCACTTTCGGGAACTTGCTGGCCGCCAGGAATAGACCGGCAGCGCCATCACGCAGGACAAAGAAGTCATCGTGCTTGGTCGAGCGTAAATGTTCCATCTTGATGGGGTCGACACGCGGCGGCGCAGGCTGACCGTTTTTCAAGACTTTACGAGTATTGTCACAGCTGGTGCAGGCAAAGTATGGACCAAAACGGCCAGTTTTCAGCTGCATTTCGCCATCACATTTATCACATGGAATGGTCGGGCCATCATAGCCTTTAATCTTGAACTCGCCTTCTTCCAGCTCAAAACCGGCGCAGTCCGGGTTATTACCGCAAATATGCAGTTTACGGCCACCATCAATCACGTAGCTATCCATTGCGGTTTCGCAAATCGGGCAGCGTTTTTTCGACATCAGGTCGGCGGTTTCAGCACTGTCATCATCTGACAGGGCTGCCAGAGATTCAACAGGTGTTAAATTCAAAGTGCCCTTACAGCGTTCTTTTGGCGGCAGGTTATAACCGGAACAGCCCAGGAATACCCCGGTAGTGCCGGTACGAATCTGCATTGGACGTTCGCATTCCGGACAATGCACGGCATCCACTTCCACCGGCAGGTTACGGCGCATGCCCTGTTCGCCCTGTGCATTGGTCAAACGGGTTTTAAAATCACCATAGAAGCTGTCGAGCAGATCTTTCCAGTTGCGTTCACCATCGGCCACTTTATCCAGCTGACCTTCTAAGTCCGCGGTAAAGTCGTAGTTCATCAGGTTGTTAAAGCTTTCATCCAGACGGTCGGTGACAATTTCACCCATCTTTTCCGCAAACAGGCGGCGGTTTTCCAGCTTGACATAACCACGGTCCTGAATGGTAGAAATAATCGCCGCATAGGTCGATGGGCGGCCAATGCCACGTTTTTCCAGTTCTTTCACCAGCGAGGCTTCGGTAAAACGTGCAGGCGGCTTGGTAAAGTGTTGTGATGGGTCCAGCTTTTGCAGTTTCAGCACTTCGCCGACTTTCACTGCAGGCAGCAATACATCATCATCAGACTTGTTCTGACCACGTACTTTGGTAAAACCATCAAAGACCAGGGTACGGCCTTTGGCTTTCAGTTCTACCCCATTGGCATTGACCAGAATGGTCGATGATAAATACTCGGCCGGAGTCATCTGACAGGCCACAAACTGACGCCAGATTAAATCGTATAAACGCTGGGCATCACGCTCGACACCAGCCAGGCTGTCGCCTTTCAGACCGACATTGGATGGACGAATCGCTTCGTGAGCCTCTTGCGCGCCGGCTTTGTTGCCGTAGCGGTTTGGCTTGGCCGGTAAATATTTTTGGCCATACTCGGATTCAATATGCGTACGCACCATATTCACGGCGTCATCACTCAGGAACGTCGAGTCGGTACGCATATAGGTAATAAAACCGGCTTCATACAGACGCTGTGCCAACATCATGGTTTTCTTGACCGAGAAACCTAGACGGGTACTGGCCGCCTGTTGCAGCGTTGATGTGATATATGGCGCACTCGGATTCACCTTGGTTGGCTTGTCTTCACGTGCAGCCACCGTATAATCTGCATCTTTAATCAGGTTCAGCAAGGCATCGGTTTCAGCCTTGTTACGCAGCTTTAAGGTCTTGCCATTTTGCTTGACTGCTTCCAGACGAATATCATCTTGTGCAGATTTGGTATCGGCAAATACCTGCCAGTATTCTTCCGGAATGAAGGCACGAATTTCACGTTCACGCTCTACCACCAGTTTGACGGCTACTGACTGGACACGACCGGCTGACAGACCACGGGCAATTTTTTCCCACAGCAATGGCGAAATCATAAAGCCAACCACACGGTCCAGGAAACGGCGCGCCTGCTGCGCATTGACTTTATTGGTGTCTAGACGTGCCGGATGCTTAAAGGCTTCCTGAATGGCATTTTTGGTAATTTCGTTAAATACCACACGCTGATAACGCGCATCATCACCGCCAATGACTTCTTTTAAATGCCAGGCAATGGCTTCCCCTTCACGGTCCAAATCCGTTGCCAGATAGACTTCATCGACCTGCGATGCCAGTTTTTTCAATTCAGCAACAACATTTTCCTTGCCCGGTAGCACTTCATACTGGGCTTTCCAGCCATGCTCCGGGTCTACCCCCATGCGGTTGACCAAGGCCTGCTGAGCTTTTTCTGCTTTTTGTGCTTCGGTCAGTTTGGCACGTGTGGTGGTTTTCTTTTCTGTACTTTTACTGGCGCCTGTAGGCAAATCACGCACGTGACCGACCGACGACTTTACAATGTAATTCGAACCGAGGTATTTGTTGATTGTTTTCGCTTTTGCAGGCGACTCCACAATCACCAAGGCACGCTTAGCGCCATCGGCAGATTTTGCTGTAGTGCTTTTCGATGTGGAGCGAGGAGCGTTCGCCATAGTTAACCGTAGTTCCTGTGAAAATGTTTTAAATTAAAGTTCAGCCAAAGAATGTAAATATGCCTTGATGTCATCCAGTTGGGTGGCTTTCAGATCAGCTTCTTCATCCCAATAGAGTCCTACACAGTTTGCCTGCATATCAATAGCATAAATGCCCTTTAATGCAACGGGTGTATGATTAAATTTTTCCTCACCATGCACCAGTTCAAGCTGCTGATCGACCACCCGGGCGCGCATTAACGGCAAGCGGGCCTCTGGAATCAATACGCTATAATAGGCCACCATACTGGCACGGCTTTCTGTGGCCATCGGAATTTTGGTCCAGTCCGGCGCAGCCACCAGACGCGGATGCAGGCCCATCTTGCGGGCTTTTTCACGCATCAGGCCGAGGGCTTTTTCTCTTGGACTGACACGCAAACCAAAAATCGAGCCCAGCACAAAAATGATGATGGCCAGTGCCACCCAAATTCCAGTATTTTCCATAGCTCAACCTTTATGTTCTTTTATTAGAGTTGCATAAGCGCCATATAAAACGCAAGTTTGCACGATAAAATTAATTCAGGAACATTTCGTGGCTATAGACCACTTCATGCCCGTTCCAGTAGATATAGCCTTTTTCCAGCAGTTCCTTGAGCAATAACCGCACGTCGGACTGGGGAAACATCTGTTCTAACAGGTCACGCAAGGCATAAATATCTTTGGGTTTATCGGCTTTCAGTTCGCGCAGTTTACGCGCCACTTCCAGCTGTACCGGATCAATCTGGTCAAAGTTTTTAAACAGCGGCTGCTGCGCACTTTGAATCGGCGCGGCGACAGAGTCCTGTTCAATAACAGGAGCAGCTCCGCTTTCTGTCGACTGTAACTGTTTTAAGGCCTGATCCAGACTGCTGGCCACCGGTGTTTTTTCAGCAGAGGCATTTAAATCCAGCTGAATCCACTGTTTCAGCACCTTCTTGCGAAAGGCAATTTGCTCATCATAACGCTTGATAATTTTCAGATTAATTAACAAACCGACCAGACGCTGGGCTTTTTCCGGCACCACCTGCAAAATATTGCAGAGAGAGTTTTTCAGCTTCTCGACCGTATTCGGTTTACCGCTCATTTTTGCCAGAGCATCGCAATATTTTTTGACCAGTTGCAAATACGGTTTTTGCTGGATGGTGGCAATGCTCGGCAAGCTGTATTTTGGCGTATGAAGTGGCTGTGCCGCATCTTCTGGCTGAATCAAAATCAGATGGGCACTGATATTCGAGGCCTGTAGCATCTGCACCAGAATATCGCTGCTGTCCTGGGCCGAAATAATTTCGACATGGCTATCTGGCTCAAGTAATGCCATTAACTGCCCGACCACCACGGCATATTCAAACTCTTTATGCGGTGCTTCCGGGGTGTCCAGTACCACCACCTGAGCGCTGTTCATCCAGCTGGCCAGTTCAGTCAGGTCATCCAGCGCGTACTCAAAGCGTCCGGCACAGTTAAACAGGTAGAGTGTCGAATAATGCTGCAGAATATCGCGCAGCAGTTGTGCCGTAGGCATATTCTGTTCAAGATCTAAAAGTACAACTTTCTGGGTCATGACAAAAAATAAAGGATCTGAGAGCCGAAAGTGGGCATTAGAGCCGGAAGTGAGATAAAGGTCAAATTTTTTTATTGTGGCGCTGTGATCGCTGCCTCAAAAGCGGCTGGAGCTAAACCGATCTACCAGTATCTTCTTTATATGGATACCTTAAAATAAACCCGCATTCAGGCTGCGGGTTTATCAATAGATTGTGCGGAATGTTCTAGCAATTGACAGATTAATAATGCGGCGGAATATTGGTCAGCGGATCGAAGGGAGCAATGCCTTCAGACAGGTCAGCTGACTCAACCCGTTGATAAAGCAGCTGCATTTGTTTCTTGAGGTCGGCAATTTCCAGATTCTGTTTAGTCACCTGCTCATTCAGCTGTTCAACTAAATCATCTAAAAATGCAATTCGGACTTGCAAATCTTCAATGGGTGCGGAAAATGACGCCTGATCATTTAGATTTTGTTGTTTAGTCATTTTAAATCCTCATTTGAGATTTTTCAGGAAACACTATGGCCTATATTACCCTAAGGGATGTCCAACTCGCGTTTGGTGGACCCGCCCTGCTCGACGGCGCGAACTTTACTCTTGAACGTGGCGAACGAGTGTGTTTGATCGGCCGTAATGGTGAAGGTAAGTCTACCTTACTTAAACTGATTGAAGGAAGCTTACTGCCCGATGCCGGTGAAGTCTCGATTCAAAATGGCTTAACCGTGTCCATGCTCACCCAGGATGTCCCGATGGATTCGGGCAAGGTTGCCGATATTGTCGCCGATGGTGCCGGTGAAGCAGCAGAGGTCCTGCGTGCCTATCATGCCGCCAATGATGCCTGCGTACTGGGCGATATGGCCGCCTGCGAGCGCATGGGTGAACTGCAACACAAACTGGATCAGCTTGATGGCTGGGCACTGGAAAACAAGGTCAACTCTATTTTAAGCAAAATGGGGCTGGACCCGAATGCCGATCTGGCAGATCTTTCCGGTGGCCGTAAACGCCGCGTGCTGCTGGCCCGTGCCCTGCTGACCCAACCGGACATCCTGTTACTGGATGAGCCGACTAACCATTTAGATGTTGAAAGTATCGAATGGCTGGAAAAATTCCTGCTCGATCAGAACAACCTGACCTTATTGTTTATTTCGCACGACCGGACCTTTGTCGACAGTCTGGCAACCCGTATTGTCGAACTGGATCGCGGGATTCTGCGCAGTTATGAAGGCAACTATTCACGCTATCTGGATCTCAAAGCCCAGCAGCTGGAAGCAGAAGAAAAACAGAATGCCCTGTTTGAGAAAAAACTGGCCGAAGAAGAAGCCTGGATCCGTCAGGGTATTAAAGCGCGTCGTACCCGCAACGAAGGTCGTGTTCGTGCCCTGAAAGCCTTACGCGAAGAATCCAAAGCGCGTCGCTTCCAGCAAGGCAAAGTCAACATGGGCGTACAGGAAGCTGCGCGTTCAGGCAAACTGGTCTTTGATATTGAGCATCTGGGCGTCAGCTATGATGGCAAGCCGCTAATCAAAGACTTCTCGGCCATTGTCATGCGTGGCGACCGGATTGGTCTGGTCGGAGATAACGGGGTCGGTAAAACCACCCTGATTAAAGCCATTTTGGATGAAGTGGAACACAGCGGTACCGTTAAAATTGGCACCCAACTGGAAATTGCCTATTTTGATCAGCTGCGTAACCAGCTGGATTTGGAAAAATCGGTCAAGGACAACGTTTCTGAAGGTTCTGACTTTGTTGATGTCAATGGACAGCGCCGTCATATCTACAGCTATCTGCAAGATTTCCTGTTTAACCCGGAACGTGCGCGTACCCCGGTCAAAGCCTTGTCCGGCGGTGAACGTAACCGCGTGCTACTGGCCAAACTCTTGCTGAAACCATCCAATTTAATTGTGATGGATGAGCCGACTAACGATCTGGATATGGTCACGCTGGAACTGCTGGAAGAAATGCTGGCTGAATACAAAGGCACCTTGCTGCTAATTTCGCATGACCGTGCCTTTATGGACAACGTGGTTACCTCGACCTGGGTGTTTGATGGCAAAGGCCATATTGAAGAATATGTCGGCGGCTATCAGGACTATTTACAGCAGCGTCCGGATCAAACCGTGGTTGACCAGAAAATGGCGGTGAAAAAGGCCCAGGCCAAGGCAGAAGCAGCAAAAGTAGAAGCTGCTCCGGCGCCTGTGAAAAAGAAACTCAGCTATAAAGATCAGCGTGAGCTGGACCAGCTGCCGGCTGAAATTGAAGCGCTGGAAACAGAACAGGCTGCACTGTCAGAAAAACTGGCTGATGGTTCCTGGTTTGTATCCGATGCCGAAGCTGCAACCCAGGCTTCGCAGCGTCTGGCAGAAATTGAAGAAATCCTGCTGGAAAAACTGGAACGCTGGGATGAGCTGGAAAATATGAGCAAAGGCGGTTAATTCACCCGTTCCGCAGCATCTGCCGGACAGCGGCAGATGCTTTTTATCTTCAAAATCGTTCATGCTACACTGCATTTAACCTTCATTTTAAAACGTCACTATGCCGCAACCGCAAGATTATCAACCTGGTGAATTTCAATGGTCCTTTCTGCTACCGAAATACTGGAGCATCTGGATCGGTATTATCTTCCTGATGATTTTGGCAATCTTGCCGTGGGCCATTCAGTACCGTTTAGGCCAGTGGCTGGGCCAGCTGGCGTTTCGCTATCTGCATTCACGCCGTAAAACCACTGTCCGCAATCTGGAGCTTTGCTTTCCGGAATGGTCTGCGCAAGAGGTGCAGGACAACGCGCGCCAGGTTTTTGTTGACCAGATGATTGGCGTATTTGAAACCCTAAATGCCTGGTATAGCCCGAAATGGTTCCAGGGCCGGGTCAGTATTGAAGGTCTGGAATATATTCAGCAGGCGCAAGCGGAAGGCAAAGGCGTCTTGTTGCTGGGCACCCACTCGACCCTGCTTGATGCCGGCGGCTATTTATGTGCCCAGTATTTTGAACCCGATGTGGTCTATCGTCCGCAGAACAATCCGCTGTTAGATATGCTGATTTACCGCTGCCGGGCCACCATTTATGCCCATCAGATTGACCATGATGATATGCGTGGTCTGGTACGTAACCTGAAAAATGGCCATGCCATCTGGTACAGTCCGGATCAGGATTTTGGCCTGAAACAAGGCGTAATGGCGCCATTCTTTGGCGTGCCGGCAGCCACCGTGACTGCGCATCGTCGTTTACTGAAAATGACCAAAGCCGCCGCAATTCCGCTGTATTTCTACCGCCATGGTGATCTTAAAAATCCGAAATATCATGTCTTGATTGAGCCACCGGTTGAGCGTTTACCAAGTGAGGATGAAGTCGATGATGCGACGCGTGTTAATTTGATTATTGAACGTCAGCTGCGCATCGCGCCGACTCAATATATGTGGTTTCATCGCCGTTTTAAGACCCGTCCACAAGGCTATGAGCAGCTGTACTAAGCAATACAGCTGTATTAAGCCAATCTTTCTGCGAGTCAAATACCATATGCTGATCAAAATACCAGGACACGACAGCCCATAAAGTTAAACCCGAGTTCTGCATCCTGCAAAACTCGGGCTTATGAGGTTGTGCTTTCAAAACTTTTTTGTTGTTATCTCTGGCTTTCCATTCCTGCATCATCTCCATGATGACAATCCACCGGCTTCAACTTCCTTAACGGGACTCTCCTTTCCCAACTCCATCTGCCGATATGCTTAGAATACGCAGCTTGCTCGGTTTCAGCTATTGGCCATCGGCCTAAATCTGTGTAAGCCATTTCTTACACTTTTCCTCAAATTTCATGGCGTCTTGCTGCCCTGCTTATAATCCTGAGCCAAATCATCGGTCACGATTTTTTCTTCCCGCTCGGCTTTTTCAATACCCTCCTGAATCGCCTCCTGCGCTTCTTCTTCATCGGCTTCAGTCTGTTCCAGCTCTTCCTGAATGTGCTCAAACACCCGACCGGTCTGTAACACCACATAGACCGGAAAATGATCTGAGCCCATATGTGGCAAACGCTTCATCTCCACCAGGGCAAAATCGGTACTGTGAAACACATGGTCCAGCGACCAGCGCAATAAGGGATAATCGGCATGGAAAGTATTGACATAATGCCGGCCGACGCGCGGGTCCAGCAGGCCACTGATGCGCTGAAACAGGCGGGTGGTGCGTGACCAGGCCACATCATTCAGGTCGCCCATCACAATACAGCTTTCATCCAGATCTTTAATCTGATCGCCGACAATTAATAGCTCGGCATCACGCAGGGTCGAATCTTTGGCTTCAGTCGGACTCGGCGGTTTCGGATGCAGACAATACAGCTGCACCGGCTGGCCTGAACGCAGGATCACTGTGGTATGAATTGACGGAATTTCATCACTAAGGATAAATTTCACTTCGGTTTCTTTTAAGGGCAGGCGGCTATAGAGATGCATGCCATATAAATTGTCCAGCGGCACCGGCACGCGATAAGGATAATCCGGCTCAATCACCGCCAGCTGCTGCTGCCAGACCGTATCGGTTTCCAGTGTCAGTACCAAATCGGGCTGGTATTTCCGGATTTCAGCAATGAGCAGGTGATATTTCTGGTTGGTGGTCAGCACATTGGAGACCATTAACGAAATTTGCTGATCAGGGTTCAGCTGCTCCGGCTTAACCTTTTTAACCTGCTTTTTCCAGATAAAGGTATAAGGCAGCACCATTTTCAGCTGGTACGCCAGGGCGGCAATCAGACCGGTTAAAATCACATAGCGCGGCGTATCCCAGGCAGCATCCCACAGCAGCATCAGCACAAAGGCCACAATCCCCAGCACCAGAACCTGTAATCTGGGAAAATCGGCACCTCGAAACCACCATTCATCCCGCGGAATCAGCGACCAGAAGCTGATCCAGATGACGAAAATGGCCAGCATTTCCACCCAAATCATATGCACCTACTTAGAAAGTTCATTTTTCTCGTTTTTTTTAAATAGAAATCTAACGTTATCAATTTTGTATGTAACACAAACAAGTTATTTCACTCAATAATAATGATGTTTTGATTATGTAGAGCTTGCAGTTGTGTCCCCTTTTGATACACTCATACTCCTTTTTGTTTTTTTACGCACCGAGGCAAAGTGACATGAAAGTAGGTCTGGTCGGTTGGCGCGGGATGGTAGGTTCCGTCCTTATGCAACGTATGGTTGAAGAGAATGATTTTGCTCATTTTGAGCCATTTTATTTCTCTACCAGTAATGCCGGTGGTGAAGCACCAGCGTTTGGCGGTAAAACTGCCCCAGCACTTATGGATGCAACGGACATTAACAGTCTGAAGCAAATGGATGTCATTATTACCTGTCAAGGTGGCGACTATACCTCAGACGTGTTCCCGAAACTGAAAGCTGAAGGCTGGAACGGTTACTGGATTGATGCAGCATCTACCCTGCGTATGGATGATGAAGCGATTATCGTACTTGATCCGGTGAACATGAACGTGATTAAAGACGGTCTGGTGAAAGGCACCAAAACATTTGTGGGCGGTAACTGTACGGTTTCACTCATGTTGATGGGCTTAGGCGGTCTGTTCCAGAACAATCTGGTGGAATGGGCAACCTCGATGACTTATCAGGCAGCTTCGGGTGCAGGCGCACAAAACATGCGTGAACTGATCACCGGTATGGGCTACCTGTATAACAACACCAAAGAACTGCTGGATGACCCACGCTCTCCAATTCTGGACATCGACTCTAAAATTGCTGAACTGCAACGTGGCGAAGGTTTCCCGTCAGCCAACTTCGGTGTACCGCTTGCCGGTTCTTTAATTCCATATATCGACAAACAGCTGGAAAATGGCCAGTCGAAAGAAGAATGGAAAGGTCAGTCTGAAACCAACAAGATTTTAGGCAACCAGCAAATCGTACCAATTGATGGTCACTGTGTCCGTATTGGTGCCATGCGTTGTCACTCTCAGGCCCTTACCCTGAAACTGCGTAAAGATGTACCTCTGGATGAAATCGAAGATATCATCGCCAGTGCCAATGACTGGTCGAAAGTGGTACCAAATACCCGTGAAGCCTCAATGACAGATTTAACGCCTGTTGCAGTAACCGGTACCTTAACTGTTCCTGTGGGCCGTTTACGCAAGCTGAACATGGGTAAGGAATACCTGGGCGCGTTCACCGTCGGTGACCAGTTACTGTGGGGTGCGGCAGAACCGTTACGCCGTATGCTACGCATCTTAATTGACTACAAAAACGCGTAAGCCTTTTAAGCAAAAGTAAATTACAAAAAGCCGATCTGAAAAGATCGGCTTTTTATGTAACTAGCCTGTAAATATTTTACAATCGACTTACAACTCGCTAATCTATTCTTTTCGCTATGCGATAAATGACCGAGCTAACGATTAAGATGACCGTATATAACAAATTAAAGATCGCGATTTTAGCTATTCTTGCCTCACAACATATTCATGCGATTAATGTCGATCCTGTTCAGATTCAGTCAGCACCTGGGGAATTGCTGTATGCTGAAATGAACTTCCGTCAGTCCAATGTCAATGCGCCAATTGAAGTCAGTCTGGCCTCGGCAGAAGATTTGATGGCCATTGGTGCCAGCCATCGTCCACCGGGTCATTTAAATTTCTTTACCCGACGTGACGGTGCTGGCAACGGAGTGATTACCATTACCTCTTCTCGGCCACTGACCGATACCGAACTGAATATTGTGGTCAAAATTCGTGAAGGCTCGGCCACGCGTTTACAGCATATTAAAACCTCACTAAAACGTAGTACCCTGGCAGAACAACGCGCGCAGTTGCAACCGAAAGAGCAGCCACTAACACCGGTCATGGTCGTGAATGAACGGGACATTGCCTTAAACTTGCCGACCAGTACCGCCTATACCACAGCCACGGCATCTGCCAGCACCACGCGCAGTGTAGAAGCACCCCTAGCGATTCAAGCCAGCCCGCCACCGGCTTTAAGTCCATCAACCACACCAGCTGTCAGCGCAGCAGCACAGCCGGCTGCAAGCCCTGTGTCAGCGGTTACGCCATCGACTTCGGCGACATCAGCTCAACCGGCCTCTACACATAACGCGGGCAACACAGCTGCCGTAAATACAGCTGCTCCGGTTTCAGCAGACCCACTGGTCAAGAAATATGCCGAGCAGTTAAAAGCGCAGCAACAGCAAGCACCGGCAAAGCCGGCACCGGTTACAGCACCCAAAGCACCTGCTCCATCTGCGCCAGCATCAACCACAGCACGGCATGTGGTGCAATCCAATGAATCGCTATGGGCAATTGCCTCACGTATTGCCGCAGAGAACCAGCAGCCGGTCGGCGAAGTGATGCAGCAGATTAAAGCCCACAATGAACATGCCTTTATTCAGGGCGATGCCAACCGTTTACGCCGCGGTGCAACCTTGAATTTACAGGCCGTCAGCAGCGGGCAAAAAGCCGCGAAAAAGACCGTGCCAATCCCGGCAACCCAGCCTTCACGCCAGTCTGGCAAGGCCAAATACCGGATCAGTCAGGCCGAAATGAGTCTGGTGGCAGAAAATCAGCAAGATTCTGCCCAAGGTTCTGCCAAAAAGAACACACAAAGCGCGCAAACCTCAGAAGAGTTGTCACTAAAAGTTATGACAGCGCGTGAGAAAACCGTTAAATTACAGAGAAACGTAACACAGTTAGAATTGGCATTAAGTCAGAAGGATCAAAGAATTCAATTACTCAATGCGCGTCTTGCTGAATTGCAACAACAGTTGAAAAAGCAACAAGCCGAAAATAAGCCAAAACTCTAACGTATTACTCAACATGATTTTTTCAGGAGAGATGGTTTATTCCTCTCTGCCTAAGGGGTAGCAACATGCTGATTTATGTGATTCCATTTATTTTGTTACTGGTCATCGCGCTGGTGTTAAAAAAGCGTGAAGCCAATAAAGAATCCGAACCAGCAGCAAAAAAACCGGCTGCAGCCAGTAAAACCAAGGCCAAAAAAAGCACCACTACGAAAAAAACTACGGTTAAAAGCACTGTAGTGGCCGAGCCTGTTGCCGAACCACAAGGAAGCACACCACTTCCGGCAGATTTACGCCAGACCATTGAAACCCAGATTCGTGACCGTAACTTTTTCTCGGCCGAAGCGCAGATTAATCAGGCCCTGAAACGCGACCCGTCGTTGCATGAGCTGTATCTGCTGTTACTGGATGTGCATCTGACCCAAAAAGATGAATTTGCCACCCGCCAATTGCTGGATCATCTGAAGAACCTGGGACTGGAAGATATTCTGGCTCAGGCCAATGCCAAGGTAGATGCGCAAAAAGCCCCGCAGGCCAAAGAAGAACTTATTGAATTTACCCCAGCAACGCCTGTAGCAGTTCAAGCCACACCTGCTGAAAAAGCCCAAACTACCGCAGATTTTGATGCCCTGATTCAATCCAGCAGTTCAAGCACAGCCAGCACGTCATTTGACCAGCTACAACAGTCACTCAAAACTGAAACGCCTGCCGAAGCAAAAACAGAGGAACTGCCAGCACTGGATCTGGAATTTACCCCAAGCACTCCGGCTGCGCCTGTTAACACCCCTGCGCCAGCAAAAACAGAAGAGGTTCAGCCTCTTGAATTTAATCTGTCTTTTGACTCGGCTGCCAGCACCCAAGTGGCTGCACCGGTAACACCGGTTGAGCCAGTGACTCCGGCTGCACAAGAACCTCAGGCACTGGATTTCTCGTTTGAGCTGGAAAAGACTGCAACTGAAGCCACACCTGCGACCACACCAGCTGTCACCACCCCACCTGCGGAAGAAAAATCAGAATTTAGTTTTGATTTCTCGATCAGTCCTACACCGGTGGCTGAACAGCCGGTAGAACCTGCGGTTACCGCACCAGCAGACACTGCACCGCTGTTCCAGTTTGACCTAGATAGCGCACCAACCATTGAAGCGACACCAGCAACGCCTGAAGCACCAATGGTTGAAGAACCCGCTATGGCTGCCGTGGCGGCAACCGCGGTTGATCCGCATGATCCACTGATTCAGTCCTTCCCGGAACTGGCCGAAGTCAATGAAATCCAGCTGAATCTGGAGCTGGCTCAGCAATATATTGAGCTGGGTGCCTATGATGCGGCCCGTGCCCTGCTGGCAGAAAAAGAAGCAAACTATTCTGCAGCACAGCAGCAACACGCCACGCAGTTACTCAATCAAATAGCTTCTTAAAGTAAATCTCACTAAGATAAAGCAGTCATCCTTGGCTGCTTTTTTTATGATGAAAAAAATTGCATTAATTTATATGGGCGGTACCTTTGGCTGTGTCGGCGAGCCACTCAGCCCCATGCCTGCAAAGCAGTTTCTTCCCCAGCTGCGTCATGTGCTACCGCTGCATCTATCGGTAGAATGTTTTGTGGCGCCGGTGATTCAGGACAGCAGCCGCTGTACCGCGACCGACTGGTTACGTCTGGTGCAGTTTATCCAGCAGCTGCAGTTACAACAGTTTCAGCATTTTGTCGTCATTCATGGCACCGATACTTTAAGCTATGCCAGTGCCGTGCTGGCACACTTTATCGCGCAGTCTGCACATGTAGTGCTGACTGGCAGCCAGTATCCACTGCTGACCATAGATGGACAGAACACCCGTGACTTCAGCGATGCGCTGGATAACCTGAATTTCGCCCTGGAATCGGTGCTGCAATTGCCGGTTGGCGTGTATCTGGCGTTTCATCATCAATGTTTCCATGGTCGCAGCGCCTTAAAATGCCACACCACTGAATTAGATGCTTTTCAGGGTCAGGCCGCCAGCAGTGCTTTACATCAAAAAGAACAAGCCGCCTACTTGGTACAGGCTGCAGATCTGGACAAAGCACAGCATTTCAACTGCATGAGTGTGATGATGCAGCCGATTGGTTTAGAGCAGCAGCTCGCCAATTTGAAACTGATCGCCCAGCAGCCACCGCATTGCCTGATTTTACAAGGCTTTGGTACTGGTAATCTGGCTGTAAATGAAACACTCCTGACGTTGCTACAGTCCTTACAGACGCAAGATTGTGCCGTGATTCTGACCACCCAAGTGCCATTTGGCCCATTGGATCAGCGTTATGCGATCAGCAGCTGGATCCAGAACAGTAAAATTTTAGTCAATGATGGCTTTGGACATGCAGATCTGTATGCAAAAGCATTAAAAATGTATTTACAATACCCGCGCAGAGAACAATGGCAACAGCATTGGTATGACTAAGGCCAATTTGAGGTGAATATGCAACGTTTTGCGGTCGGGATTGAATTTTGTGGTATTCGCTACCGGGGCTGGCAAACCCAGCAACCAGGCGTCCCGAGCGTGCAGGAAACGCTGGAAAAGGTCCTCTCCAAAATTGCCGATGAACCGATTATCCTGCATGGCGCTGGCCGTACCGATGCCGGCGTGCATGCCACCAATATGGTGGCACATTTCGACACGGCAGCCATTCGCCCTGAACGCGGCTGGCTGATGGGAGCCAATAGCCAGCTACCCAAAGACATTGCCATTCAGTGGATTAAGGCTATGGACATGGATTTTCATGCCCGCTTTAAGGCCTGTGCGCGCCGCTACCGTTATGTGGTCTATAACCATCCACAGCGCCCGGCCCTGCTGCATAAACAGGTCACCCATGCCTACTATGCGCTGGATGTCGACAAGATGATTGCTGCCGCGCAAAAGTTTGAAGGCACGCATAATTTTGAAAGTTTTCGTGCCGCAGCCTGTCAGTCCAATCAGCCGGTCCGTACCGTCAGCCATTGCCGCCTGATCCGTCATGGGCATTATTTGGTGCTCGATATTCAGGCCGATGGTTTCCTGCATCATATGGTGCGGAATATCATGGGCTGTCTGCTGGAAATTGGCCAAGGTATGTATGATATTGACCATATTGATACAATTTTTGCCGCACAGGATCGTAAAGCGGCTGGCATTACCGCCCCACCCGATGGCCTGTACTTTATCCAGGCGCACTATCCAGAGCAGTTTGACTTGCCTCAAGTGCCTTTAGGTCCGCATTGGCTGAATATGCCGGAATAATTGTATTCCGCCCCCCCCTTTTACTCAGGGAGTGGTTTCATTCTTGCCACTCCAAGCTTTAAAAACGAAAGTCACCCTTGCATCAAGCGGCAACTCTAAAAAATCCCCCTTTAATCAAGGGGGACTGCGGAGATGCTTAACGCTGTTTACGTTTCCGGTACTCGACCGGTGTTTCATTGGTCCAGCGTTTAAAAGCCCGGTAAAAGGTGCTCGGTTCAGAAAATCCGGTCAGATACACAATCCGCTCCACGCTTTCATTGGTATTGGCCAGCAGTTTTTTAGCCAGACGGCAACGATAATCCGAGAGAATCTGCTGGAAACTGGTATTGGCCTCACTCAGCTGGGTGCGTAAACGACGCGGCGTGATATTCAGCTGCGCTGCCACGGTTTCCAATGTGGTTTCCCCACTTTCCAGGGTCGACCCAATCGCCCGGCGTACTTCACCGACCAGATCATAACGCGCCAGTTCCTGCAGCTTCTCCAGCGCCAGCTGCTCATGTAACTGCAACAGCTCCGGCTCGGCCTGCCACAGCGGATATTCTAAAATAGAGGGCTCGAAATACAGTCGTGTTTCATTCTGCCCCAGACTGACCGGGCACTCATAGACCCGGAAATATTCATCATCGGCAGCGCCCTGCTGGAAATTAAAGTCGATATACAGCGGCTGGAATTTGCCTTCGGTAATAAACTTGAAGAAACGCAAAATGCCCGACATGGCACATTCAGAAAAGTGACGATTGACAATATTGTCAGCCCACGGCTGTTGACCATTGGTTAAATAACAGCGGTCATCTTCAATCACCAGTTTGGCATCAAAGGCATCACTGATTAAACGCTGATAGGCCAGTGCCCGTTTTAAACCTTCACCAAAATTTTCCGAAGAAATAAACAGATGCTCAATCACCTGACCACGATAGAGCGGCAAATGTTCACCCAGATGCAAACCAATATCCGGGTCACGGCTGACTTCTTCCGCCGCCACCCAAAACGCATACTGCGCGCCCAAAGGCGTACGATCATTGGCCTCAACCTGATTAAGTGCGACACCTGCTTTTGTTAATATTTCTTCGGTTGGCAAACCGGCACGACGAATCGCTTGGTAGCCTAATCGCAATACAACCGATGCATCAGTTAGCTGACCCACGCAAAGACCTTCCTTGTATGTTCTTCATTTATACTTAAAAAGATTGATTTTAGATTAACTGTGATTGACCAAACTGACAACCATCCACCACGTTTTTTTGTAGAAAAAATTTAAATGTTTTGTTCGCTTATTTTACTGACAGATGATTCATCTGCGGCGGGTTTCACCTTGATTTTTTCAAAAAAATTGACTATAATTTGCGCCTTTCCAATTTGATCATCAGGTAGGCTATGGCCAATAAAGAGGAACTCATCGAGTTCGAAGGCGTTGTCACCGAAACGCTTCCTAATACTATGTTCCGTGTACGTTTAGAAAACGGTCACGAGGTGATTGCCCATATTTCAGGTAAAATGCGCAAGCACTATATTCGCATTTTAACTGGCGACAGCGTGAAAGTTGAAATGACGCCTTATGACTTAACGAAAGGTCGTATTACCTATCGTGCACGCTAAGTTTTAGCGCAAGCAAAAAGCCACCTTCAACAGTGGCTTTTTTATTGGCTGCTGATGCTGTGTAACAGCCAAGAATGGCGTCGAGATCTGCCGCTTATCGAATATACACATATTTTTAGGCTGTCCTTGCCTAGAATGAAGTTTTATTCAATGGAGATCGCGCATGTTTGTCTCTCGCTCCGTTGCTTTGGCGCTCCTCGCGTTCAGTCTCTCCGCTTGTGTAACCACGCCGTCCAGTACCCGAGCTGAACGTGATGCCTATCTGGCCCAATTTGTCGGCCAGTCCAGCCAGCAGATTCGCCAGCAGCTCGATTTAAGCCTGCTCGGTTACGAACAGGTCAGTTCACCACAAATCAGCCCACAGGCGCTCACCTACACCGTTATACGCCCAATCAGCATTCCGATTCCTGTAGCGAATGCCCCGGCCACCGGTCCAGCCCATATTCCAGCGCCCATTGGCCCAGCCAACAGCTATGATGTTAACCTGCACTGCCAGATTGTGTTCCGGCTGGAACAGAATATTGCCCACTCTGTACACTATACCGGTCGCACCTGTTAAGCGCTGAATCTAGACCTAGCTATTCAATAGCCATAAAAAAACGCAGCCTGCAGCTGCGTTTTTTGATTTGCTGTCGAGACTTAGCCCAATGCCGCAACCACAGCCTGACCCATTTCCTGAGTACCCACTTTATTCATGCCTTCAGACATGATGTCAGCCGTACGTAAACCTTGATCAAGCACATTGCCCACTGCATCTTCAATCGCTTTCGCGGCAGCTTCTTCACGGAAGGTATAACGCAGCATCATTGCCACAGACAAGATGGTCGCCAACGGGTTGGCAATGTTCTGGCCAGCGATGTCTGGTGCTGAACCATGACATGGCTCATACATACCTTTGCCATTTTCATCTAGCGACGCTGATGGCAACATACCGATAGAACCGGTCAGCATTGCTGCTTCATCAGACAGGATGTCACCAAACAGGTTACCGGTTACCAGTACATCAAACTGTTTTGGCGCACGTACCAATTGCATTGCAGCATTGTCGACATACATGTGGGACAGGTTGATTTCTGGATATTGTTCAGCATGTAGCTGGGTCACGGTCTGCTTCCACAGCTCAGTCACTTCCAGCACGTTGGCTTTGTCCACCGAGCAGACTTTACCACCACGCAGTTTGGCCATTTCAAAAGCCACTTTGGCAATACGCTTGATTTCTGATTCAGCATAGACGTCGGTGTTAAAGCCCTGTTTCTCGCCATTTTCCAGCTCGCGAATACCACGTGGCTGACCAAAGTAAATCCCACCCGTCAGTTCACGTACAATCAGGATATCCAGACCCGATACAATTTCCGGCTTTAAGCTAGACGCATCAGCCAGTTGCGGATACAGAATCGCTGGACGCAGGTTAGCAAACAGGTTTAATTCGCTACGTAATTTTAACAGGCCACGTTCCGGGCGGATCGAACGCTCAATCGTATCCCATTTTGGACCACCAACTGCACCGAGCAATAAAGCATCGGCTTTTTTCGCCTGTTCAGACGTCACATCCGGATAAGGTGAACCATGCGCATCAATCGCGGCACCACCTAACAATCCCTGTTCCCACGTCAAGCCCAGATTGAACTTTTCATTAACACGCGTAAGCACCTGCTCCGCTGCTGTGACGATTTCTGGGCCAATACCGTCACCGGCAAGAATCAAAATATGTTTTGACATGAGTTTTTCCATTTCCTGTAGCAGTCAACGACTGTGGAGACTAAATTTTCTGTTCCACAAATTCCCCCAGTCCATGTAAGACATTATAAGGTTTGCAGAAACGTCGAATAATTTTCTGGTTTTGTAAAAGATCCACACACAGCGGCTCTGGCGCCGAAACATTCAGCAGACTGCCTTTATGCTTGCTGCGGTCACGGTACATTTTAAAAGTGTACGTTTGACGCGGCTTAAACTGATGAATGACGTGCAAGGTTTCGGCCTGATCACGGGAAATCGGATAGAACCGGATCACCACTTCATGCTGTTTGGCCGGAACCGACAGATATAGCGGATTAGGCTGTCGTAGTGAATCTGCCTGCAAGCGCACCAATCCCTGCTTGATGGCTTCACGACTCAGACGCTGACTTTCAGCATCCATGATCATGACCCGGTTCAAGCGTTCAAACTCGCAATGCTCGGTACCTGAACAATAAATACGTGCATTGGATTGGGATGCCTGTGTCTCTTTTACCTGTTTTAGACGTGCTGTATCCCAGGTTTGACATGCTGTTAACAGCGTAGCCACTCCCCCCAATACAGCAAGCCGACGAAAAACCTTCAACATAGCCCGAGCCCAACCTCATCAAAAAGCAGAATATTTAAATTATTATGCCTTGAATGTTAACAAGAGTTCGACGCCCGTGCTATGCCTATTTACGAAATAACTTAAGCTTGAATTTCCGCAAACACCCACGGACGCGCGGCTTTGGTTTTCTCCTCATACGCGCGAATATCATCGGCATCTTGCAAGGTCAAACCAATATCATCCAGACCGTTTAACAGGCAATGCTTACGGAATGGATCAACTTCAAACTTGAATGCTTCACCGTTTGGCGTACGGACTTCCTGTGCTTCAAGGTCAATAGTTAACTGATAACCTTCATTGGCTGCACATTCCTTAAATAGCTGATCAACCTGCGCTTCGGTTAAAATCACCGGTAACATGCCGTTTTTAAAGCAGTTATTAAAGAAGATATCCGCAAAACTTGGGGCAATGACTGTACGCAAGCCGTATTCACTTAAAGCCCACGGCGCATGCTCACGGCTGGAACCGCAACCAAAGTTGGCACGTGAAATTAAAATGCTGGCGCCCTGATAACGCGGCTGGTTCAAGACGAAATCTGGGTTTTTAGGACGGGTTGAATTGTCCTGACCCGGATAGCCTTCATCTAAATAACGCAATTCATCAAACAGGTTGTCACCGAAACCGGTACGTTTGATTGATTTCAAGAACTGTTTTGGAATAATTAAATCGGTATCGACATTGGCACGGTCTAAAGGTGCAACGATACCCTGTTCAACGGTATAAGCTTTCATATTTATGTTCCAATGAATCCGTAGTCTCTCTCACATCCGCTCCAGCAAGGAGCGGCCTGGGATGAGGGCTTAAACTTAGAATGAACGAACATCCACAAAGTGACCGGCAATTGCCGCTGCTGCTGCCATGGCCGGGCTGACCAGATGGGTACGACCACCATTGCCCTGACGACCTTCAAAGTTACGGTTTGAGGTCGATGCACAGTGCTCGCCTGGCTGTAACTTGTCGGCATTCATGGCCAGACACATCGAGCAGCCAGGTTCACGCCATTCAAAACCGGCTTCCAGGAAGACCTTGTCCAAACCTTCTGCTTCCGCCTGCTGTTTGACCAAACCAGAACCCGGTACCACCATCGCCTGTTTAATGCTTGGCGCCACTTTACGGCCTTTGATCACATCTGCCGCAGCACGGATATCTTCAATACGCGAGTTGGTGCATGAACCAATAAAAACACGATCTAACTGGATATCAGCCAAAGCCTGACCAGCAGTTAAGCCCATATATTGATAAGCACGGGTCCAGTCATTGCGCTGTACCTCATCTTTGGCCTGTTCCAAAGTTGGTACTGCCTGAGAAACCGGAATGACCATTTCAGGTGAAGTACCCCAAGACACTTGTGGTTCAATCTCTTCGCCCTGTAATACCACGACAGTATCAAAATGCGCATCGGCATCTGAATGCAAGGTATTCCAGTACGCCACAGCCTGATCCCATTGCTCGCCTTTTGGTGCATAAGGACGGTCTTTTACATATTCAATGGTTTTTTCATCAACCGCGACCATACCGACACGTGCACCGGCTTCAATTGCCATGTTACACACGGTCATACGGCCTTCAATCGACATATCACGGAACACCTGACCGCCAAATTCAATGGCATGGCCCGTACCGCCTGCTGTACCGATTTTGGCAATAATCGCCAGCACCACGTCTTTCGGGGTCACGCCCTGGCCCAACTGACCATCTACGCGCACCAGCATGTTTTTCATTTTCTTCTGAATTAAACATTGCGTGGCCAACACGTGCTCAACTTCTGAGGTCCCGATCCCGTGTGCCAAACAGCCAAAGGCACCATGGGTCGCGGTATGCGAGTCGCCACATACCACCGTCATTCCCGGCAAGGTTAAACCCTGCTCTGGTCCAACCACGTGAGCAATCCCCTGACGGATATCGTTAATATCAAATTCAACGATATTAAAAGTCTTACAGTTATCGTCTAAGGTTTGCACCTGAATACGCGAAGTATCATCTTCAATACCGGCTACGCCCTGCTCACGCTCTTTTTTCGAGGTCGGTACGTTATGGTCCGGAGTCGCAATATTGGCACTTAAACGCCATGGCTGACGGCCAGCCAGTTGCAAACCTTCAAAGGCCTGTGGAGAGGTAACTTCATGCAACAAATGACGGTCGATGTACAATAAAGCCGAACCATCATCACGCTGTTTTACCAAGTGGTCATCCCACAATTTGTCATATAATGTTTTTGCTTTTTGGGTTTCGCCTGCCATGTCGATGTGCTCCACTGGACTGGGTAATTCTGTCATTAATTTCGATTATAACCACACAATTACATAAATCTAATTTATCATTTTTATTAGTTAAAAAACTTTATGGAATAAATATAATTGATTTTTGCTAAGATTAACATCTGATTAAAAATTCAATTTTCCGATTAAATTTTACAAAATATTCGTTTTTACAAATTAATTCGTACTGACTATGATGATGTTATCAGCACTGAATTGTAGATACGAGGAACATCATCATGGCGCATATTCAAAACTTTGTCGCAAACAACCAGCGAATGTTTAAAAAGACTTTTAGCTACTATGTGATGCACATTACGGTGGCCATGCTTGTCGGCTATTTCGTTACCGGCAGTCTGTGGATGGCCATTACCTTAAGCTTATTGGAACCAACAGTACAGGCGGTGGCCTATTTTATTCATGAACGCATGTGGGAAAAGAAAGCACAAGACGGCACAGAGGAAATCACCGCCTAGCCTATTTTTCGCCCGGTGTTCCTCCCAAAAGATCATCTTCAGGATGATCTTTTTTATTTTAATATAACTTAAATTACTGTTTTTAAAATATTTATATTCAAGTTATGGTTGTTGAACTTCAATTTATAGAAAAATAATCTTTGATTAATTCTAAAAATTTCTAAATAATAATTTTAAGCATAAAAAATCTTTATAGGTGATTGCGATGAATCTTGCAGCATTTGAAGCTTTTGTAAAAGTCATGGAAACCGGTTCGATTTCTCTGGCCGCCGATCAGCTGTTTATTACCCAGCCCGCAGTCACCAAACGGATTCATAGCCTGGAAGAATATTTTGGGGTCAAGCTGTTTGAGTCGGCCGGCCGTGGCGTGCAGGCAACCCATGCTGCGCATTCGCTGTTACCCAAAGTCAAAAACTGGCTAAATGAACTGGGCGATATTCATCATACTTTAAGCCATGAACAGGGCCAGGTGCAGGGTCGCCTGAAAATTGGCACCAGCCATCATATTGGCCTGCATCATCTACCCGATCATTTACGTCGCTATGTCCAAGATTTCCCCGATGTCACCTTAGATGTGCATTTTGTCGATTCGGAACAGGCGCATGAACAGGTGCTGGCCGGTGATCTGGAACTGGCCTTTTTAACCCTGCCACCGCAAGGTGATGACCGGCTGCAATATGTCACCATCTGGAATGATCCGCTGGTGTTTGTGGCTGCGCCTTTTCATCCGCTGGCCCAGCAGAAAAGACTGAAACTGGAAGATTTAACCCAGTTCCCGAGCCTGCTACCAGCAGCACAGACCTATACCAGCCAGATTACCCTGGCCGAGTTTGAAAAACAGGGCGTGAAGCCGAAGATCACCATGAGCAATAACCCGCTGGAATCCATCCGCATGCTGGTGTCGATTGGACTGGGCTGGTCAGTGTTACCGAAAACCCTGATTAATCAGGACTTGCAACAGCTGGATATTAATCTGGAAATGAACCGCCAGCTGGGCATGGTCTGGCATCCGGGACGCACACAGTCCAAAGCGGCGCAGGCGCTGGTTAACTTTATGCAGCAGCCGGACTAGGTTCATCGACCGGTCGCATCCTTCTGTACAGTTACTGAACAAAACAGCACGCTGCTCCAAATTGGCGTAATTTGAAAAGACAAGGTGCCCGCACAAGACACCAGGATCTTTATAAAAATGATGCAGGAGCAGAGTGATGAACCAGACCACTTCCCCGCTTGCCTATTCCCCTTCGTTCAGTTCAGCCCAGGCGCTCCAGCAGCGCCTAGCCGGCAGTGCACCGCCTTTACAGCCCAGTCCACGGCTGGATGTTATGCAGGCCGATACGCTACGTGCCACCCTCAAGCAGTATTTTCTGCAAACCTTTGACTGTTATGAATCATTGTTTAGCTGCCTCAACGGCGATGAGGCCTTTTATCACAAGCCGATTGCGCTGCGCCATCCGCTGATTTTTTACTATGGCCATACCGCGACATTTTTCATCAACAAACTGCTGCTCAGCAAACTGATTGAACAGCGTATCAATCCACATTTTGAATCCATCTTTGCGGTGGGTGTGGATGAGATGAGCTGGGATGACCTGGATGACAGCCGTTATGACTGGCCGACACCCGCGCAGGTCAAACACTACCGCGATCAGGTGCGTGCCACGGTGCTGGAAATTATTGAAAAGGCACCGCTGAGCACGCCAATTGACTGGCAGCATTCGTGGTGGTCAATTCTGATGGGCATTGAACACGAGCGGATTCATCTGGAAACCTCCTCCGTGCTGATTCGCCAGCATGCCCTTGACTATGTCCAGACACAGCCACCATGGCGGCCAAATATCCTGACTAACACCGCACCAGAGAATGCGTTGCTTCCAGTGGCAGCCGGCCGGGTACAGCTCGGTAAGGAGCGGCACGACCCGGTTTACGGCTGGGACAATGAATATGGCCAATATCAGGCAGAGGTAGCGGCGTTTGCGGCCAGCCGCTATCTGGTCAGCAATCAGGAATTTCTGGCCTTTGTTGAAGATGCCGGCTATCAGAACACAAACTATTGGGAAGATGAAGGCTGGCAATGGCGCAGCTTTGCCCAGGCCGAATATCCGACCTTCTGGCGTAAACACGGGCCGGACTGGTCACTCCGGCTGCTGACCGAAGAAGTACCAATGCCGTGGGACTGGCCGGCGGAGGTGAATTATCATGAGGCCAAAGCCTTTTGCCACTGGAAAGCGAAGCAAACTGGTCAGCCAGTACGACTGCCCACCGAAGAGGAATGGTATCGGCTGGTACAGCTGGCTGGCGTAAATGAGCCGTCTGCACCTGCCAATCTGGCGCTGGCCTATGGTGCTTCCTCCTGTCCGGTCAATACCTTCCCGCATGGCGATTTTTATGACCTGCGCGGCAATGTCTGGCAATGGACCGAAACCCCGATTTATCCATTTCCGGGTTTTGTGGTGCATCCGATTTATGATGATTTCAGCACCCCAACCTTTGATGGCCGGCATAATCTGCTCAAAGGCGGCTCCTGGATTTCTGCCGGCAATGAAGCCGAGCTGGCCTCACGCTATGCCTTTCGCCGGCATTTTTTCCAGCATGCCGGTTTCCGCTATGTGGTTTCTGATCAGGAGCCGCTGGCGATTCAATCACAATATGAAACCGACCGGCTGGTGTCTGAATATCTGGAATTTCAGTATGGCCGTGAATATTTTGGCGTGGCCAATTTTGCCCAGACACTGGTGCAACTGGCCCTGACCCAGCTGGCCGACAGACCACGACGTAAAGCACTGGATATTGGCTGTGCTACCGGCCGCGCCAGCTTTGAACTGGCCCGTTATTTTGATGAAGTGGTCGGGATTGATTTTTCAGCGCGCTTTATCCAGAACGGCGTCAAACTGGCACAGGGCGAAACCCTGCATTACAGCATCTGCACCGAAGGTGAACTGGTGGATTATCATGCCTGTGATTTAGCCCAGCTTGGACTGGCGGAGGTCCGGGACAAAGTCCAGTTTTACCAGGGTGATGCCTGTAATCTTAAAGCGATTTTCAGAGGCTATGATTTTATTCTGGCGGCCAATTTAATTGACCGGCTGCATCATCCGGCGCAGTTTTTAAGCCAGATTCATACACGGCTGAATATGGGCGGTATTCTGATGCTCAGCTCACCCTATACCTGGGTGGAAGAACACACTGTCCGCAGTGAATGGCTGGGTGGCTTTAAAAAAGATGGCGAAAACTGGAGCAGTCTGGATGGCTTAACAGCCTTGCTAGAGCCGCATTTCCGTTTAATGACTGAACCGCAGGACATCCCTTTTGTGATTCGGGAAACCCAGCGCAAGTTTCAGCATACCTATGCGCAGGTCAGCTTCTGGGAACGGATTGCCTAAATGGATAGAAAAGAAAGTGAGGGATCAGGCCAAATTCCGGATTTGGCCTGATGATCTGGAGATTTGAACGAACGATTTAACGGCGAGGCACAGAGTCTTCATGCAGCGCTTCATTCAGCTGGTCGACCGTAATGGCCCACTCCCCATCCGAGGCAATTTTTTCAGCTAAAAACTGACGTTGACCATCACTCCAGAATTCTGCATCCATAATATGAATTTCCGCCACCAGTTGATGCTGGCCGATAAAATCTTGAATCGCCTGTTCGCTGGAGTCCAGGCCCAGTTGTTCAAACAGATTGGTCATTCTTGGTCGGGTTTGGCGCATGCGTGAATCTCCCTGTTGTTGTTCTTGTCTTCACCATAGCATATAAAACTGCAAATCCTAGTGCTGTTAAAAAAAAATCACCTTTTCATAAATTTGCAAGATAGATGACAACCGGCACAGACCAAAAAACAGGGCCAGTTATAGCGGCCCTGTCTGCTGATCTTGGTGTAGATAAACTGCGCTTTTATTCAGCAGCAATCGACCAGTCCTGAATCTCCCAGCCCTGCTCGACCGCCAAGGCCCGCAGACGATCATCCGGATTCACCGCAATGGCGTGGTCTGCATATTCTAGCAAGAAACGGTCATTGATTGAATCTGAATAGGCCCAGGATTCGGTCACCTCACGTCCGGCCAGCCACTGTTCCAGACGTACCAGTTTGCCCTGCTGATAACAGGCAGTATTGATCACTTTACCGGTATATTTGCCATCGACCACTTCGGCATTGGTGGCAATGATTTCGCTAATGCCAAATTCACGGAAAATTGGCGCAGTAATAAAATCCGAAGTCGCGGTAATGCCGACCAGTGCATGTCCGGCCTCACGATGACGCTGAATCGCCTTAAAACCTTCCGGGCGCATTTGTGGACGAATCACTTTTTGCATAAACAACTCATGCAGTTCGGTCAGGTAGTGTGACTCGTGCTGGGTCAGAAATTCGAATACAAATTCGTTATAGGCAATCGGGTCAAGCTGGCCAGCTTTGTAATCTTCATAAAATTTGTCATTCATGGCGCGGTGATGAACCGGATCGACCAGACCTTCATTGACTAAAAACTCACCCCAGGAATGATCCGAATCTGTATTTAACAAGGTGTGATCGAGATCAAATAGCGCCAATTTCATGAAAATACTCGTAAAAACTGAAATTTAAGAAAAAATTTGTAAATCTATCTCCGCTAGTCGATAGAAATTCGTTAAGATCATAGCAATTTTAACATTTTTAAACTTTGCTTTTTTTCGTGTTGGATACAGAAATAAAAATCCCCGGAAGCAAAGGCATAATTTACAGAATATTTAGGTAGCCAAATGATCGACTCAGAAGGTTTCCGACCCAATGTCGGGATCATTTTGGCAAACGACTTTGGACAGGTTTTATGGGCAAAACGCATTGGACACAATGCATGGCAATTTCCACAAGGAGGTATCCAGCATGGAGAAACCCCTGAGCAGGCACTTTATCGTGAGCTGAGAGAAGAAGTTGGCTTACTGCCCGAACACGTTCAAATTATCGCACAAACGAAAGGTTGGCTGCGTTACCGTTTGCCGCACCGTTACATCCGGCCCGATTCCGATCCGGTATGTATTGGTCAAAAACAGAAATGGTTTTTACTCAAACTCACGGCCTCGGCCCAGTTGATTCAGCTCAACCTGTCCGATCCGCCCGAGTTTGATCAATGGCAGTGGGTCAGTTACTGGTACCCACTGGGTCAGGTCGTGAATTTCAAACGCGATGTGTACCGCAAGGCGATGGTGGAATTATGTCATCAATTGCCATCTAAGAAAGCCTGAAAAAAGCTGTATGATCATGCAGATTTTTTAAACGACTCTTGCTATAAAGAGAACAGAACTGGAACGCTGATTTGGAGCAGACTTTATGTCGAATATGCAACTGGATACCCTAAGACGCATTGTGCAGGAAATTAATGCGTCCACCAGTTTGCATGAATCGCTCGACATTATGGTCAATCAGGTTGCTGAAGCTATGCATGTCGATGTCTGCTCCATTTACCTGCTTGACGAGCGCAACCAGCGTTATCTGCTGATGGCCTCTAAGGGCTTGAATCCTGAAGCGGTCGGCCATGTGTCTCTGCATACAGGTGAAGGTCTGGTGGGGCTGGTCGGCCAGCGTGAAGAAATCGTCAACCTGGACGATGCACCGAAACATGAACGCTTCCTGTATTTACCGGAAACCGGCGAAGAAATTTATAATTCCTTCCTCGGCGTGCCGGTCATGTACCGTCGTAAGGTCATGGGCGTACTGGTGGTGCAGAACAAGGAATGTCAGGACTTTAGCGAAGCGGCTGAATCCTTTCTGGTCACGCTCTGCGCCCAGCTCTCTGGCGTGATTGCGCATGCGCATGCCGTGGGCAATATTGATGTCTTTCGTAAACCCAGCAATCTGCCGGCCTACAAAACCTTCCAGGGCGTTTCCGGCTCGGGCGGGATTGCGCTTGGCCGCGCGGTCATTCTCTATCCACCAGCAGATTTGGCCGCGGTACCCGACCGTGAAGCCGATGACATCAGCGAAGAACTGAAACTGCTCGACACTGCGCTGGATGCCGTGCGTCAGGAAATTCAGGCGCTGGATGACAAAATGCAGGATGCGCTGATGGCCGAAGAACGCGCCCTGTTTAGCGTGTTCCTGCGTATGCTGGATGAAAATGCCCTGCCGGCGGAAATTAAAGAACTGATTCGGGATGGCAATTGGGCACAAGGTGCGGTGCGGATTGTCATTGACAGCCACATTGCCCAGTTTGCCCAGATGGAAGATGACTACCTGCGTGAACGGGTTTCCGACTTAAAAGATCTCGGCCGGCGTATTCTGGCCTATTTGCAGGAAGCCGATGCCAGCCACCGCGAACTGACCGATGAAAGTATTCTGATTGGTGAAGAAATCTCGACCGCGGCACTGGTGGAATTACCGGTCGATAAAATTGCCGCAATTGTCACCACCGAAGGCGCCATGAACTCACATATGGTGATTGTCGCGCGCGCACTGGGTATTCCAACCGTGGTCGGGGTGACTGAACTGCCGATCAATACCCTCGATGACGTAGAAATGATTGTCGATGCGCATCAGGGCCGGGTGTTTATTAATCCGCCACGGCGTTTACGCACCCGCTATAAAGAAATTCAGAAAGAAGAAGAACTGATTGCCAAAGACCTGAAACAGTATGAAACCAAGGACGCCGTTACCCCAGACGGCGTGACGGTCAAACTGTATGTCAATACCGGTCTGATGATTGATGTGGTACGCGGCGTACAACGCGGTGCTAAAGGCGTCGGCCTGTACCGCTCTGAAATTCCGTTTATGCTGCGGGACCGTTTCCCGGGCGAAGAAGAACAGCGTGCCATTTACCGCCAGCAGCTGAGCCACTTTGCCAACAAACCGGTGGTGATGCGTACCCTGGATATTGGCGCAGACAAAGACCTGCCGTATTTCTCGATTGAAGAAGAAAACTCGGCGCTAGGCTGGCGCGGGATTCGCTTCACCCTCGATCATCCGGAAATTTTTTCTTCACAAATTCGCGCCATGCTCAAAGCCAGCATTGGCTTGAACAATCTGCACATCCTGCTGCCAATGGTGACCAGCGTCAATGAAGTCGAAGAAGCGCTGTATCTGCTAGATCGTGACTGGCATGCAGTACAGGAAGAAGAACAGGTCAAGATCAACAAGCCGCGTATCGGGATTATGGTAGAAGTGCCCAGTGTGCTGCTGCAGATTGATGAATTTGCCGAACTGGTCGATTTCTTCTCGGTCGGCTCCAATGACCTGACCCAGTATCTGCTGGCGGTAGACCGTAACAATCCACGCGTGGCCAACGTCTATTCCCATTTCCACCCGTCGGTGCTGCGCGCACTGACCCGTCTGGTCAAGGAATGTCACAAGTACGATAAACCGGTCAGCATTTGTGGTGAAATGGCCGGTGATCCGCTATCTGCGGTGCTGTTGATGGCGATGGGCTTTAATACCCTGTCGATGAGTTCGAGTAACATTCTGCGCGTGCGTAAAGCGATTTGCCATGTGCCGATGAGCGAAGCACAGGAGCAGCTGGAACGGGTGCTGAAAATGAATAATTCGCTGATGGTGAAAAGCTGGATGGAATATTATTTTAAAACCCATGGTCTGGGCGATATGGTCAAGGCCTCTACCCGGATTGTTGGCGCTTAAGCTATATTTTTATTTAAACCAGACAGAATGAATAAGGGCGATAATCATCAGAATATCGCCCTTGTTTGTGTTTGCTATAGCCGCGTTTGGCATTCTTTTTCCGGTCGACAAAAACCTGGCTCTTGTTGACCTCATGCATATATTTGGCCACGAAGTTATGCTGAATCACTTCTGGCTGTTTTTTCTTTGCCATCACTTTATCCTTCCGGTTCATGATTTGAATGCAGGTGTTCCTGCGCTGTATTGATGGGTACATTTGCGCAAAATTCAAGCGCATTTTAGCCTTAAAACTGCGTTTTGTTTCCCATCATCCCCCTTGGAAGGGGGAGCCAATCATACATTTTTTTGGACAATTCAGCAGCAATTTTGCGGCAGTCATGCGACAATAAAAAGGAAGGGAATAGAAAAATTTTAAAGTGTTTTTCTGAACATTCTTCAGTCAAAAAATGAAAAGCAGGTTCAGCTGCTCTGCCCCTATAATTATAACATGAAATATTATAATTTTTTATTATTTTGCAAAGGCTTAGCAGTTATATAGCACGCTAGAAAAAACTTCCTGATAGGCTAAGATGAAGCTAGAAGATCAATTCAAACAGCCTCTTCCAAAACAGGAGTTCACAGCATGATTTATGAAGTTTCTGGAGATATTTTATTAAGCCAGGCTCGTGCCATTGCCCACGGTGTTGCCCCAAATGATAACTTTGCCACCGGACTGGCTTTAAGTCTGCGCGAACACTGGCCGGCGCTGTATAAAGACTTCCGTAACTATTGCCATATTTACCATCCTAAAGCGGGTGAACAATGGACCTGGGTCAATGCCGAAGGTCAGCGCATCATTAATCTGATGACTCAGGAAGCGGCCTATGACAACGGTTCCAAGCCGGGTAAAGCATCGACAGAATACGTCAACCGCACCCTGAAAAATCTGAAACAGCTGGTTGAAGCCGAGAATATTGAAAGTCTGGCGCTGCCACGTCTGGCCACCGGTGTCGGCGGTCTGGATTGGGAAGAAGTCCGCCCGCTGATTTACAAGCATTTAGAAGACCTGAATATTCCGGTTTATATCTACACCCTGTACCAGAAAGGGGTGAAAGCAGACGAACCGGCGCATTAAGCCAAGCTCGTTTGATCGTTAGAGTGAGACTGATGCCGGGATCACACGGCTGCGCAACTGCAGACCGCCATGCATCCAGTCCGATTTCCCCGCTTGGCTGAAGTCAAGCGGGGAATTTTTCTATCAGGATACGCTCTATCACGCGTGATGTTTAGGCCGCCAGCGCACGTTCTAACAGCCGGGCAACATCGACCTGGGCCGGGTCTAACATGCCCACCACCTGACCATGCAGGGTCTGATAACGGCTCTGGATAAAGGCCTGTGCCACAAAATCAGGTGCATGCTGGTTTAAGATGACCGCCTGTGCCAGCAGCACCAAACGGCTTACAAGCGTACGTGCCATAAACTGCAAGGCTTGTGGGTCTGTCTGCTGGAACAGCTGCATCAGCGCCTGTAATTCCTGCTGTAACAACGGCTGTTGTTGCACACCATCGGCCAGCGACTGCAACAGGACCTGCATGGACGCCGGATCACGCTGTATCGCGCGTAGCACATCCAGACACATGACATTGCCCGAACCTTCCCAGATACTATTTACCGGGGCTTCTTTAAAAATACGCGCCATGATGCCAGTGTCGACATAGCCATTGCCGCCAAAAACTTCCATCATTTCGCCGCTCAGCTCGACAGTACGCTTACACACCCAGAACTTGGCAGCCGGGGTCATAATCCGCTTCCAGGCCTGCGCCAGCGGCGTATCCAACTGATAGCACTGCGCCAGATAAAAACCCAGCTGCACCGCGGCTTCGGTTTCCAGTGCCAGATCAGCCAGCACCGCCTGCATCAGCGGCTGTTCAGCCAGCGGCTTACCAAAGGCTTTACGCTGCCGGGTATAGGCAATACATTGCACCAGCGCCTGGCGCAACATGGCACTGCTGCCGACCACACAGGTCAGGCGGGTATAATTGGCCATTTCAATAATAGTGGGAATACCACGGCCAGCTTCGCCAATCATGATGCCCCAAGCCTCGTGAAACTCGACTTCCGAGCTGGAATTACTGCGGTTGCCGACCTTATCTTTTAAACGCTGGATATGAATCGTGTTCTTGCGGCCATCTTCCAGCCAGCGCGGCACAAAGAAGCAGGCCAAGCCATCCTGTTCAGTTTTCGCCACCACCAAATGCGCATCGCACATCGGCGCCGAGAAAAACCATTTATGCCCGGTCAGCAGATAAGGCTGGCCACGACCCGCTGCCCCCACCGGAGTGGCGATGGTTTCATTGGCGCGTACATCGGAGCCGCCCTGCTTTTCAGTCATGCCCATGCCCAGCCAGATTGATGTTTTCTGCGCCATTGGAATATCCCGCGCATCATATTCATTCGACAGCAGTTTATCGCCGAGCTGTTGCCACAGTTCAGGTTCACGCTGAATGAGCGGAATGCTGCCCAGGGTCATAGAAGCGGGACACAGATTGCCACATTCAACCTGACCACTCAGATAAAACCGCGCCGCCCAATCGACCCAGGCAGATGCAGACTGAGGTTCAATAAAGGGATGGGCATGGGTCTGAAATTCCCGGTTCAGCGCCATCCAGTAATGCCAGGCCGGATGGAACTCGACCACATCCTGACGGCGGCCGCGAGCATCAAAGGCCTGTAACTGCGGGGTATGGCTATTGGCTAAATGGGCAGAATGATAAGCCTCTGCCGATCCGGCCTGCTGACCGAGTGCGCTAAGGCGTGCCTGATCCTGACTGCCATAGCGTTGCAAGATTTCCTGCAATACGCGGTCACTCGCAAACAGGTTATAATCCTGACGTTCATCAAACTGATTCTGAATAGAATGGGTCATCCATGCCTGCATCGTTCATCGTTCCTGATTGATTATGATGATAGGCTTTCAGTATAAAGAATATTCACCCACAGCATGTTCGGTTTCCAGTCATGACCTCCCCCTCTGTACAGCTGCGGCGTAAGCCTCGCCAGTCCCGGGCCAAACAGACCCAGCAGGCCCTGCTGGACAGTGTTGTTCGGCTTTTGCAGCAGCAGTCACCCGCACAACTGACCATCCGCGAGATTACCGAACTGGCCGGGGTCGGTCTGGGCACCTTTTATGAATACTTTGCCCAGAAAGAAGATTTGCTGGCCTGGGTAATCCACCAGCAGATTATCCAGCATGTCGAGGCGCTACGCAGTTATACCCAGCCACCGCCACAGTTATCCACAACTGGTGATATTTGCAGCGATATACAGGCCCTGCTGTGCTTTCAGCTCGACCGTATCCGCAGCGAACAGCGGCTGTGGGCCAGTGTGTTTTTACTTGAACGCAGCCTGTCGAGCGAGCAGGCCTATCAAAAGCATTATCAGCTGATGCTGGACAGCTGGCAGCAGATTTTAAGCCGCTATACGCCTGAAACCCGCGAACGCTTGCGCTGTGCCGAAAACCTGCATCGCATCAGTTATGGCTTTATTTCACAAACCCTGTTAATCCAGCCCACATTTCAGGACTGGCCGCAACTGCAGGCCGATATTGAACTGGCCATCCAGCCATTTTTAGCCCGGCTCATCTCAACAAAATCCGACCAAAACACTCAGAAATCAAAACTTTAAGCTATCGATTATTCCTTTGAGCACTAATCGTTTTATCTATTTGAAAAAGTGTTATATTCGGTTTAAGTTAAATAAGAACCAAGTTGCATTTTTATGTTTTTTTATCCATCGTCATTCTGCCCAGCCAGCTATTGCAAGGTAGATTTCAATGATAAGCTGGGTTTATTTTTTATATTGATGACTTTGATAACGGTTAATTTCATGAGATGTCACCTGCCTGGAGAATCCAGCCCGTGTCCAACGTCAGCACATGAATACAATAACGGAGAACGATAATGAGCCAAGACTTTAAAAAATGTCCGGTCACCCACCTCACCACCGATGCCGGTGCTCCGGTGGTCGATAACCAGAACAGTATGACCGCCGGTGCCCGCGGTCCATTACTTACCCAAGATTTATGGCTCAATGAAAAACTGGCGAACTTTGTTCGTGAAGTGATTCCTGAGCGTCGTATGCACGCCAAAGGTTCAGGTGCATTCGGAACCTTTACCGTGACTCACGACATTACCCAATATACCCGCGCCAAAATTTTCTCTGAAGTCGGCAAGAAAACCGAAATGTTTGCCCGCTTCTCGACGGTGGCCGGTGAGCGCGGTGCTGCCGATGCCGAACGTGATATTCGCGGTTTTGCACTAAAATTCTATACCGAAGAAGGCAACTGGGATTTAGTCGGTAACAACACACCGGTGTTCTTCTTCCGTGACCCGCGCCAGTTCCCGGACCTGAACAAAGCGGTAAAACGTGATCCAAAAACCAACGTCCGTTCTGCTAACAACAACTGGGATTTCTGGACCCTGTTACCAGAAGCGCTGCATCAGGTGACCATTGTCATGTCAGACCGCGGTATTCCTGATGGTTATCGCCATATGCATGGTTTTGGCAGCCACACCTACAGCTTCATTAATGCCAACAATGAACGTTTCTGGGTCAAATTCCATTTCCGTACCCAGCAGGGCATTAAAAACCTGACCGATGCCGAAGCCGCAGCACTGATTGGCCAGGACCGTGAAAGCAGCCAAAATGACCTGTTTAATGCGATTGAACGTGGCGATTTCCCGAAATGGACCCTATTCGTGCAGATCATGCCGGAAACCGAAGCGGAAACCGTGCCTTATCATCCGTTTGACCTGACCAAAGTCTGGCCAAAAGGTGATTATCCATTAATTGAAGTCGGTGAGTTTGAACTGAACCGTAACCCAGAAAACTATTTCCAGGATGTGGAACAGGCCGCTTTTGCACCAAGTACTCTGGTGCCGGGGATCAGCTATTCACCAGACCGTATGCTGCAAGCGCGTTTAATTAACTATGCCGATGCCGCACGTTATCGCGTGGGGGTAAACCATTCCCAGATTCCGGTAAACGCAGCCCGTTGTCCGGTCCACTCTAACCGCCGTGATGGTCAGGGCCGTATGGATGGCAACTATGGCGGCTTGCCACACTATGAGCCAAACAGCTTCCAGCAATGGCAGGAACAGCCACAGTACCGTGAACCACCACTGAAAATCCGTGGCGATGCCGATTTCTGGGATTATCGTCAAGATGACAGCGATTACTTTAGCCAGCCGCGTGCCCTGTTCAACCTGATGAATCCTGAACAGAAACAGGCGCTGTTTGACAATACTGCGCGTGCCATGGGCGATGCCTATGACTTTATCAAGTACCGTCATATCCGTAACTGCTTTATGTGTGACCCGGCCTACGGCGAAGGTGTAGCCCAAGCCTTGGGGATGACCGTGGCAGATGCTCAGGCCGCTCGAGCCACCGACCCTGCGCTGGGTCAGCCAGGCGTGCTCTAAGCCTCTACACAGAGAGTTCAAGCCATAAAAAACCACCTTCGGGTGGTTTTTTGTTGCAGGATTTAAACTTAAACAATCAGCTTCTTGCCTTCGCGAATGCAATAAAACGGATTCATCAGTTTTGAGGATTTACGCATGGCATTTTGCAAATCGACTTCCGGCTGTTCACGGCCTTCATCGGTGAGCTGGAAGGTACGGTAATGAATGGCCAGCGAACATTTGGAATGCAGGTCTTTATGTGCCTGAAAAGCATCTTCCGGATTCATGTGCATATAGCGCATCAGGTCCCGTGGCTCATAGGCACCAATCGGTAATAGTGCAATCCGCGGTGCGCCAATACGGGCATGGATTTCCTTAAAATGCGAGGAATAACCGGTATCTCCGGCAAAGAAGCAGTGATCTTCACCATGCAGAATCGAGAAGCCACCCCAGAGGGCACTGTTCTGGTCGCGCATACCACGGCCTGAACCATGCTGCGCCGGAATATAGACCAGTTTTAATTCATTAAATAGCGCCGATTGCCACCAGTCCATTTCCACCACATGAAAGTTTTTTGGCAAATACCAGCTGTTGCCCAGTCCGGTATAAATTGGCATGGCAAAACGGGCATGTAACCAGCGCAGGGTGGCCAGATCCATGTGGTCATAATGGTTATGGCTCAACAGCACCGCATGAATGGTCGGTAACTCTTCCAGGGCAATTCCAGCCGGGCAAATCCGTTTCGGACCTCTGCCCTGCTGCGGTCCGGCATATTCACACCAGACCGGATCGGTCAGGAAATTATAGGGGCCAATCTGAATCAGAACGGTAGCATGCCCTACAAACCAGATCTGCCAGTCATCCAGGCTGGCATTCGGACGTTCCTGCGGAATCGGACGCTTGCCTTCAGCGGGCTGCTCTGGTGTGTTTTCTGCGGTCCAGCTATTGCGTTTACGCTGTAACAGCCATTTCAGCAAATCACTGCGGCTACGCCCTTCGGGTGCCGGCACCGGATTGAAAAACTGGGCACCGTTATAATGCCGGGAAGGTAAAAACTGCAAAGCAGGCTGACGCCAGGCGTGTGACCAACATGTTTCGGTTGGTAGCTGAAAATGCTTAGGTTCCGCGTTTTGATTCATGTCAGTCCGATAAAAATTGAAGCACGTAGAGCAAATCCTGTGATTTATTAAGTCTTCATTACACAGGACAGCAAGTGCCGATGCAATATGCATAGTATCCAAAATTGTGGAATATTTTGTTTTATGTTTTTGTTGTTTTTAGCAAAAGCCAAAACAGCAGGAAGCGCATGGCTTCCTGTGCTGTCACCATTTAGAAAAATACTGACGCTGCCAGTCTTTCCAGAAATACATCACAATGCCCAGCATCACCACCGCAATCCCGGCCACCGCATGTGCACTGATATGCTCATGATTCAGGGTCGCTCCGAGTACCAATGCAATAATCGGGGTCATCACATTGCTTAAAGAGACAGTGGACGCAGCCAGACGGCGAATCAGCCAGAAATAACACAGCATCGCCACAATCGAAGACATGATCATGGTAAACAAAAAGCCAATCATGGTTTGCATGCCCGGCCATTCGGTTGGCATATGTGACCAGATGAATGGCAACATCAGCATTGAACCCAGTGCCGAGACCAGCAAGGAACCGGTGGCCTGTGACATCGGACTCAGTGGTGCATTAATCTGCTTGACCCAGAAAATCGAGCTGATATACGACACCATGCTAATTAACATCAGCACAATCCCAATCGGGTTGATCTTGCTGTCTGCCGAGTCGGCAAAGACATAACTCAGCCCGGCCACCGCCACCGCCATGCCCAGCCATTGCAGGGCCACCAGTTTCTGGGTTTTTAAAATCACATGGCCAATTAAACCGGCAATAAGCGGGGAAAAACCAAAAATCAGCGCCATTAAACCCGAAGTCAGGTAATTGGCTGCCAGATAAATAAACAGCTGCGCACCAATCAGGTTCAGGCTGCCCGCCACATAACTTTTGAGTGAGGTTTCATCCAGCGGCAACGGATCACGCATCAGTTTCAGTAAAAACAGCGCAATCAGCGAAGCCCCGAAATAGCGGATAATCAGCACCCACATGGGATGGACTTCTTCCACACTCCACACAATCGCCAGCGGCGTGGTGGCCCAGATCAGCACCAGCAAGGCATAGATACTGGCGGTAACGATCATGGGAGATGAGTTTGAACTCATAGACAACTCAACTAAATTTGAAAACCATAAAATGAAGGCATCTTTATTCAAACCCATCTTGAAATAATGAGGATGACGACCTGAATGTCACCACGGAACGAAGAGAGACGCCCAAACAATGAAAAGAGTTTTGCCCTGCGAACTCAAAAATAAATTTTGAGGATTCTTATCAGCTTTAAAAAGTAAGACCTACCGACACAAAGTCATGTACAAATCACCATGCACATTGCGCTCATGTCTCGACATTAAAATAAAACAGCCATAAAAAAGCAGACCAAAGTTACCCAAGGTCTGCCCTGCCGTATCGCCGGATTATTTTACCAGCTTACGAAGATCCTGACTCAGATCGAGATATTTGTCAGCCTCAAAAGCCGCCTGTTTGCTGATCAGCTTTTTCAGGTGACGCATGTCTTTGGCTGCATTCACGGTAATCCCGCCAACGATCACGCCATCGGTGACACCAAACAATACGAATGATGATTCAGCACGCAGTTCAGGTTTAATCTCGCCACGCACATGCCATTCAGCCGCTGCCATATCACCAACAAACTGATAGTTGATGTCCAGCTGATCGGTCCAGAACCAGGCCGGGTTTGCCGCTGGATGTTCAACGCCCATCACGTGACGCGCGAAGATACCCGCTTGCAGGTTGGCATTTTCCCAGGTTTCAACGCGGCGGTGGTTACCACAGTCACGCAGTTGCGTGGCCACGTCACCCGCTGCATAAATATCCGGATTTGAAGTCTGGCAGTTTTCATTGACCTTAACCGCAAAGTCCGCATCCAGACCGGCTTCAACGGCCAGCTGTGCATTCGGGATAATCCCGATGCCATAGACCACAGCATCTGCACGCAGCTCTTCACCGCCTTCCAGTGTTACCACAATTTCTTCGCCATCCAGCTTGCATTCTGCAATCTGGGTCGACAGGCGTACATCAACACCGGCCAGTTGTTGCTGCTCCAGCAGGAACTCGCTCAGGATGCGTGGTGATGAACGACCCATCACCATTGGACCCATTTCAATCACGGTCACTTCACATTCTTTAAAGCGTGCGCTTGAGGCAAGCTCCAGACCGATGACACCGCCACCAATCAGGATGATACGGCGGCCCGGCTGTAATACCGGCACCAGCGCTTGTGAATCTTCCAGGTTACGCAGGGTGTACACGTGTTTACCCAGCGCATCGAAGTTGGGTAAACGACGCGCTGCACCACCGGTGGCCAGCAGTAACTTGTCATAAGCAACGACATCACCGTTTTGCAGTTCAACCGTTTTTGCCTCGGCATTGATTTTGGCCACACCGTTACCACGGATGGTTTCAACGCCCAGTTCCGCCAGTTTTTCTTCTGACAGAATTTCGATTTTGGTTTCGGCTGGTTTGAGAATCACATCTTTAGACAAAGGCGGACGCTCATACGGCAAATGGGTTTCATCCCCGATCAGGGTGATTTTGCCTTCGTATTTGTTGCCACGTAATTCCAGAATTGCGCTGGCACCGGCCTGACCTGCACCGACAATCACGATGCTGTTTACATTGCTCATTCAGTTAACCTTTTAATTCTGCAGAAACGATACCGAAACCGGCAATCCACTCGCTGATTTCTTCATAGCAGTGGGTGGTCATGTCATATTCGCCCAGCTCATGCAATGCAGCAAATGCCGCCATCCATGAACGGACTTCCTGACCGCCACGGCCGCCATCACGACGGATTTCCGCTTCAGTCATGGCTTCCAGTGCTGCGAAATCTGCCTGCTTGAATTTCTCCAGCAAAGCAATATCCCATTCCGCATTCAGCGGGACTGCCACAGAAGTATCCCCCGCGGCCAGCTTCTGACCCACGGCAATAATTTTTGCCTGACGGGCTTCACGGGCTTCCGGGGTCGGGTTACGACCGGCAATCAGGAATTCTTCCACTTCTGGTGGTACCGAACCCATTTGCGGGGTTGGTGGATCGTGAGACAGACCACCCGTACCCAGAACCAGTACGCGTTCGTTTTCAAGATTCAGTGACTTGATAAACTGACCGACCGCACGACCTAAAGCGATGGTACGTTTGGTGGTTGGCATTGGTGCAGCTGCACCATTAATGAAAACTGGAATAGTAGGATAACGATCGAGCTGACCACCACACAGGAAATGTAATGGCTGGGTCACACCGTGGTCGGCCTGCATACGATACGAATAGGCCACATCCACGCCTTCATCGAGGACACGGCGAACCAGATTGAGTGCAGTTTCTTCAGGCACATCAATCTTGTTGTTGTCTTTACCATAGTCCCAGTCACCTGCTGCAGTGGCACGAATACCCACACAGAAACTTGGCATCAGGTCATAGAAGAAACCATTGAAATGGTCTGGACCAAAGGTAATGATCAGGGTTGGATCGTAGGCTTTGACTTCCGCAGACAGTTTTTCAAACGCCTGACGAACAGCTTGTTCTTTGCGTTGTTCTTGCGGAGTGGCAAACTCCATTAAAGGACTGTGCGATGCACAAATAAGTTTAACGGCCATGTGTGACTCCTAAACGGAAGGCAGCCAAAAGGCTGCCGGGTTAGTCCATTATGTTTTAAGGCGTGAATTACTCGTCAAAGAAACCGGCACGTGGTTGACGTAAACCACGAATGCCCAAGCCACATTCCGCGTTAATCAGCACGCCGGTCAGTGGACGGTTGTTTTGACGTGAAGCCAGCAGCACATATGAACCGGTCATATCTTCTGGTTCTGGCAAGAAGTTCAGTGGCATACCACGGGCAATTTTCTCAGGATCACGTGCATCGAGCAGGCCAACATTTTCCTGACCGAGTGATGCCGCGCCTTTGATATTCACATTCATGGCAGACGGTGCCACGGCATTGACACGAACTTTTGGCGCTAATTCATAGGCCAGTTCTTTCATGATGCCTACACCGGCATGTTTGGATGCGGTATAAACAGGACCACCGCCCGATGAATACAGCGCAGAGTTTGATAAAGTGAAGATAATTGAACCTTCAGACTTGATCAGTTCGTCTAGCGCTGCTTTGGCACCCAGGATCAGCGACTTGGTATTAATGCCCATGATTTCATCAAAGGCTTTATCCAGTTGCTCACCCGAGGTGTTGACGATATCGGCATAGTGATCCCAGATACCGGCATTACCCACAAAACAGTCAAGCTTGCCAAAACGCTCAACGGTCGCTTGAACAGCACGGACATTGTCTTCATAGTTGGCAACATCACCAGCGATTGCAAGAATTCGGTCACCGAAGTGTTCCTGTAAAGCATCAACTTTAGACTGAGAACGCTGAAGAACGGCCACCTGTGCTCCTTCTTCTAAAAAACGCTCAACCAAAGCCCAGCCTAAACCTGAACCACCACCAGTGATGAGTGCAACTTCGCCTTTTAGCCAACCCATGATTACTCTCCTGCCATCTCTACATATAACGCGCCATCTTCAACAATCACTGGGAATGTCTGGATTGGATCTGTTGCTGGCAAGCACAGTGCCTGACCAGTTTTCAAACAGAAACGTGCAGAGTGCAGCGGACATTCAACTGTACCGTCGTCTTCCAGATAACCTTCAGACATCGATGCATTACCATGTGAACAGCGATCATTCATTGCGAAGAATTCACCGCCATTGTTGAATACTGCCAGCGCATCGATACCGTTTACGCCGCAGTCCACTTTCAATGCTTCGCCTTCGTCAAGCTCGTCAACTTGGCAAACAAAAATCTTATTCATTAGAAGAACACACTCAGGTTATGTGAGTTATAGGTAACTTGGTCAAGCGTGATCTTACGGTTGAAGATCTGGAAGCCTAAGCCGCCTTCAACTTTACGGATCTTGTCATGACGCTTACCACAGTAAATCGTAACGTCTTTCTCTTTTTGGGTACGGTACAGTAAATAAGTCACGTACACATCGTATTCGCCTTCTACTTCAGACGCTTCAACAATCACGTTAGACACCATGTGAGTCGTACGTGATGGAGGCTCTTCTGCCCAGGCCATACCGGTTTCAAGACGGGCAACACGACGTTCCAACAGATCTTTCGTATCGTTGAACACCCAAGTCGTCGGTGGTTCAACCGAACGACGACGGTCACGGGTTTGTGCGTTTGGTGTGGTACGTAGCGTATAAGAAATATCTTCAGCTAGCGTGTCTAACCACTCGCGGAATTTCCAGTCATCAAGAAGCTTGGCTTCTTGATACAGGAACTGACTGATCTGGTGATGAAGTTCTAAGCTGATTTGACTCATTTCATAAGCTCCTTCTCGTATTCGTCAGCCGCTTTTTCAACGTCTTCCCATTTTTCATGGATCAATAAATCTGCCCAGCGACGGTACATACCGCGTGCTGCAGTTTCAGAGAAAATGTAGTTGGTGATGCCCGGGATACCATCTTCACGTACTTTCTCGTTGCCTTTACCCATCTCAACGATCAATTTGTTTTGACGTGCTTTATAACCACGTAAAACTTTCTGAATCTCGATCCAGTTCTCAGAGTCATCTTGCTCCAGGAAGCCGGCAGGACCGAATGCACGCGTTGCAGAGCGTTCAAACGCTTCTTTCACTTCTTGAGACGCTTCAGCATCGGCAATACAGAATGCCCAAACTTCAGTTTTGTTTGGACCACGTGGGTGCCATACGCGAAGTGTTGCAGTACCGTTCAACCAAGACAGTGTCGGGAACATGGTGTTGTGACCTGCAAGACGCAGCGCACGTACTTCACCTAGACGCTCTTTTACTTCTTCATACGTTTCGCGGAAGTAGTTGGCCACTTCACCGTCAACCCAAACGTTTGCATCTGGTTTCTCTGTGAAGAAGAAGCCTGAACCGTGACCACGTGAACCGTATTGCAGTGCATCTTTTGCAGTTTCCCAAACTGGACGAGCCGTTTGAGCAGCACCTAATTTCTTGGTTGATTCGTCGTCTGGTTTCGCGCCAAGTACCTGAATCGCAGATGCGTGAGAGAACAGAGCGTGGTATTGGTCAGATGCAAACTGTTCAGCTGCAAATTTCCAGTTACACTCGATTTCCCACTTGTGTACACCACCGATGATTTCAGTACCACCTGGACGACGGTCTACAACGCCATCAAGATACCAAGCGATATCACCCATGTATTCTTCTAGATCTGGTGTGGTTTCATCCCAGCAGCCGAATACCAGGCCTTTGTAAGACTTCACACGGTTTACTTCAACCAGACCCCATTGCTCTTTACATGCACCATGCGGGTAAGCACGATCTTCAAGCGGGATGTCTTTTAAAGAACCGTCAATACCGTAAGACCAGCCGTGGTATGGGCAAGTAAACGCACGGGTATTACCACAGTCTGCGAAGCTTACGCGCATAGAACGGTGACGGCATTGGTTTAAGAATGCTTTGATCGAGCCATCTTTTTGACGTGCCACAATGATCGGATCTTCACCCATATAGGTATTGAAGAAGTCGCCCGCCTTAGGAATTTGGCTTTCATGGCAAAGGAATAACCAGGTACGACCAAATACACGTTCAAGTTCTAACTCGTAGATATCTGGATCAGTATAGATAGATGGCGTAATACGTCCATTTTGTGCATCGACTAAAGCGTCGATTTCGCGCACATCAATTTTTCCACTCATTGAAAGCTCTCCTGTGACCGACACAACGGCACAAAATAAATAGACTCAACTTTGCATGGATAATGATTTTTTAGCGGGGTTTAGTGAAATATTTTTTTTGTTTTAATTAAGATATTTTATCAATTACTTATCGCTTATTTCTCTTTATTAAAGCATTAATAAAATTTGAAAGCCTATTTATTTCCTAAATGGCAGAATAATCTTCACCTAATAGTTGATTATAGACTATACTCTTAAGACATGATAGTTAGACATTTTTTGAATTAATCTTTTGGAATGGGTTTATGGAATTACGTCACCTTCGCTATTTCATTACCGTGGCTGAAGAACTGAACTTCAGTAAGGCTGCCTTGAAGCTCTACACAGCCCAGCCTTCTTTAAGTCAACAGATTAAAGACCTCGAAGAAGACGTTGGCGTAAAACTGTTACACCGGACCAAACGTAAGGTCGAACTGACAGAAGAAGGCGCAGTGTTTCTGGAACAGGCGCGCTTGACCCTGGCGCAGGCCGACAAAGCCGTGGCTATGGCGCGTCAGGTGTCCCAGGCCAAACAGCAGATGCTACGCATTGGCTTTGTACCGGTCGCGGAAATGAAGATTTTCCCGTATGTGTTGCCGAATCTGCGCGTACAGAACCCCGATCTGAAAATTGAATTGCTCAGTATGAACAACAATGATCAGATGAAAGCCATTAAAAAAGGTGAACTGGACATCACCTTTACCCGTCACAACTTTAACAGTGATGAAATTGAAAGCCAGTTCGTGCTGCGCGAACCGCTGATTTTCATTTTGCCAAAAGACCATCCGCTGGCCAAATACGAACGTATTCCGGTCAAAGCTCTTAATGGCATTGATTTTATTATTCCGGCCGCAGAGCAGTCGCAGAATCTGCACGACATGATTCTAAACTTTGCCAAGACCAATGGTATTGAATTTAATATTGTGCAAAAAGCCGACAACATCCTGTTCAATATCAACTCGATTGGTATGGGACTGGGTTGTACCATTTTGCCGGGCTACATTGCCCCGCTGACCATGAACAACACCATCATCCGTCCGCTGGATATCGAACTGCCTTATCTGGACCTGTATGTCAGTTACCGTAAAAACAGCAACTCGCCATCGGTCGACAAGTTTATGGAACTGTTGACCCGGGTGTTTTATCTGGATATTAACCGCGATTAAGCCGCGCTTTGGCTGACTGCCTGCCAGCATCATTATTTCGAGACTAAATAATGGTGCTTTTTTTATGGCCAATTTGCCGACTTTTTAATCAGATTAGACTTAAGTCGCAGGCTTTTTTGCACCATTTTTTATCATTTTTGCACTTTTACGACTTTTTCTCTGCTAGCCGCACAGATTTATTTTCAGCCGCAAACTACAACTTAAGTCTAATAAGCTAGACTACAGTGAAGTGCCGCTATGTTCTGCCCCTGAAGCAGGATGCTAGGCATGCTTTTATCTGTCATGGGCCAGATCAAAGGAATAAGAATGATAAAAACACCGTTTAGCCATATTAAAACCGGGATGCAGTCTCATCCTTATTTTTTTATCAGTTTTCTGATCACCACGGTGCTGTACGGTATTTTTCAGTGCTTGAGCCCGTGGACCTGGTCGACCTGCCTGCTCATCAGCTGGAATATTGCCGTGTCCGGCTATCTGCTCTTTACCCTGCTGAATTTCTGGCACAGTGATCATCAGCATATTCTGCAACGCGCCCAGCAGCAGGATGCCAGTAAATGGCTGATTCTGTTACTGCTGTTTCTCACCCTGGTGATGTGTTTTATTGCGATTATTGTCGAGATCAACTTATTTGCCCAAACCGACTTTGCACGCATGGGGCATTTTCTGCTGGCGATTACCACTATTTTATGTGCCTGGCTGTTTATGCATACCATTTTTGCGATTCACTATGCGCATGACTATTATCTGGCGCTGCAACAGCATCAGGCAGGTGGGCTGGAGTTTCCGAAAACCCCTTACCCGACCTATCCGGATTTTCTCTATTTTAGTTATGTGATTGGCACGTCGGCACAAACCGCCGATGTCAGCATCAGCTCACGCGCGATGCGTATCCTGAACACGCTGCATATTGTGCTGGCCTATATGTTTAACACCACTATTCTGGCGATTTGTATTAATCTGGTGGCCAGCTTTATTCAGCACTAAACCGGTTGAGCCAGAAATTCCGCCCATAAAAAAAGGATGGCCTGTCACCATCCTTTTTTCGCTTTTATCACCGGCTTATTTTACGCCGTGCGCCGCCAGGTAGTTTTTAATAACTGTGTTGAACTCATCGGCTTTTTCAACTTGTGACCAGTGACCACATTGGCTGAAGATGTGTGCATCTGCATTTGGCACCACATTCAGGATGTCCCAGGTACGGGATACTGGAATCACCACGTCTTGAGTACCATGAATCAGAAGTACAGGTACGGTGATGTCTTTCATTTTTTCGAAGTCTAACGGGAATTCGAAACGGTCACGGTCACGCGCACCCACCACGTCCATTAAACGGTCAGATGCATAGTCATTTGCAGCCGAGTCAAAACGGACTTTCACCAGTTCGTCTGTAATCAGGTCTTTGTTCACCACGAACATAGACAGTGTCTTACGGATCCCTTCTTCAGTCAGTACTGGGTTCGCGTGCGCTTTCAGTGCCGCAGTTTGCTTGGCACCACCGGTACCCATAGACACGATACCCAGAACGCGCTCTGGATAATCCAGTGCCAATTGAAATGCCAACCAGCCACCTAAAGAGTTACCCACCAACCAGGTTTTCTCGATACCTAAAGCATCTAAGGTACGGATTGCGTGATCAACCCAGGCACGGATCCCGTATTGGGTACCCGGTGCAACAACGGTTTGACCATAACCAATGGTATCAATCGCGATACAACGTGCCTGTTCACCAATTTGTGGCAGGTTTAACCACCAGTTGGCCGCTGCAGATACACCCGTACCTGAACCGTGCAAGAACAGAATTGGCGTACCTTCACCAATTTCATGGTAATGGGTGAGTTCACCTTCTGCGGTTTCAATCCATTTATCTTCTAAGCCAAAGAATGAATCTGTTGTATAGTCAGGGATTTGGACAGTGCTCATACTTACTCCTCATACAGTCTTTAGCTTGCGTTTCCCTCAATCTTGGAAGGTCTGGACGTCAAGTGACTCGTTGAACATGCGTTTTCTATAGGCTTATATTAACCGCTCCTGCGCTTTCAACTGATACAAAATTACGATTTTAAGCTACAAAAAAACGATTATTTAAGCCATTGTTTTTAAACATTTTAGTTAATTTTAAATCCTTATTTTTATTAGGACTTTCATCTGTTTTTACATAAAAAAGAGCAGCTGGAGGTGCAGCTGCTCTTTGAGCTTGACCAATTAGAATGTATAGGTATAGGTCGTCGCGATACGGTGTTCTTCTAGATCGTTACCACCTGAGATATTGTCATAGTTGGTATCAATAAACATGTAGTTGAAACCTAAACCTTTTAGCTTACCTTCTGGTACCACATAGTTCACAATCAGGTTGTTTTCATTTTCTTTGCCACGCGGTTCGCCTGCACCATTATCGACATCCCAACCACGGAAATGACGTGCAGTTGCGGTTAAACCTGGTACACCCACATCAGCAAAGTTATAGGTATAACCCAAGCTCCATGATTTTTCATCTTTACGGATAAAGCTTGCCACCGACCAGTTGTCTAGATAAGGCTGTGGTACCCAACCACCCAATGTCGGGAACATTGGCGCTTTGTTACCATGCTCTCCAAACATTTGCTGGTAGCCTAATTGTACTGTGTGCATACCATGGTTGATTTTTGCACCTGCAGACACGGCCTGGCTGTCAATCTTGCCATACAGCTGGTCACCCGATTCGCTGTTGTCAAAATAACGTACATGGGTGTCTAACTTGGTGTTTTCAGCCAAGGTCGTTTTATAGTTTACAGCGGCATAGTGTTGTTGGTAGATGTTGGTGACATCGGCATACCAGTAACTACCACCCACTTTTGGGGTGAATTGATGATCAATCCCGGCAATATACATACCGTCATCTGTACTGACTGCTGTCGCAAAGTTGTTTTGCGGAAATAAGCTCAGGTCATGATATTGATTTTCATAACGTGCATTAATGCCATCTAAATATGCCAAGGTCAGTTTAGTATCTTTAATGTCCTTAGACTCTAACCAGGCACCACTATAAGTAGTCAGTAATTGGCGAGATGGATCAAAGAATACCACTGGTGACATTGGTAATAGATCACCAACCTTCAACTCAGTTTCAGATACCTTAACTTTTAAGGTTGCACCAACTTTACCAAAATGATCTTTAGATTCTTTGCCATCGTGAGGTAACACCCAATCCGGATTTTGATCACGGCCGTTGAGTTTAACTGCATGTTGAACCAGTACATCTGCTCCAATTTGCACGCCACCACCAATATCATGATAACCAGACTTGGCATCCAAAGTTACCGCCTGTGACCATGAACCAAAGTTCAATTCTGGTTTATCTTGATACTGACGATCTAAATAGAAATTTTTAAATTTAAGTTGAACATTGCTGTCATCAATAAAATCTGCATATGTAGCAGAAGTTCCTAAAGTTGCTGTCGCAGCAAGCATTGCTATCCATAATTTTTGACGACGCATGGTAAATTTTCCCATTCAGCAGATAAAAACAATGCCGTCATCATGCGTAAGCATAATCAAATAGAAAATCCGACCACAGTATTAAACATTTATCGTTTTGGGCATTTTTTTGATTTCACAGCGCTTTTTTTATTTTTTTAAGATATTTCACCAATCATTTCCCTGCTAAATACTCTCCACCCTGCAAATATAAACCCCTGTTATTCATATTATTTTTCACTGTATTTTTTATTTATTTTGAGTTTTTAGGCTTTATTTATTGGTTTTAACATTAACACTTTAACTAATAGCTTTTAACTATCAGTATTATTTATAAAAAATTTAATATTTAAAACAATTCAGCTTTTCCCCGAATTTAAACCCCTTAGCTTTCCATTCCCCCTTCTCCATCCTTTTAAAATAAATCTCGGCTGATCATTTAAAAGACTTTTTATATAAAAATAAGATGCGTTTTAAATACATTGATCTGTGTGATTTTAAATCCGGATTTATTTTTAAAGTGTGATATTAAGCAACTCAATCACACCAATAAAAAAAGCACCCCAAATATATTGGAGTGCTTTGCTTAAGCCAGTTTTAAAATTAAAACTTAAGCTTGCATTTCACGTGCTTTAGACATAGTAAGCGCCAGGTCTTCAATCATGTCTTCCTGACCGCCCACTGTACCACGGCGACCAAGTTCCATCAGGATTTCACGCGCAGACACGCCATATTTCGCTTCAGCGCGTTTTGCAAACAACAGGAATGAAGAGTAAACACCCGCATAACCTAAAGTTGCCGCATCACGGTCTGCACGAATTGGGTTGTGCATCATTGGAATCACAAGGTCTTCAGCAACGTCTTGTACTTTGAACAGGTCAACGCCTGTATCCATACCCATACGGTTCGCTACAGCAATGAACAATTCAAGTGGTGTGTTACCCGCACCCGCACCAAGACCTGCAGAGGCCAAGTCCACACGTACTGCACCTGCTTCAACCGCAGCAACCGTATTTGATACACCCATACCTAAGTTGTGGTGACCGTGGAAACCGAGTTCGATGCTTGGGTCAAGGTGTTGACGTAAGTGACCCACGCGGTCTTTCACGTCTTGAGGAAGCATGTAACCTGCTGAGTCTGTGACATAAATACAGTTCGCACCGTAAGACACCATCTTCTGTGCTTCTTCTAAAAGACGCTCAGGAGAAGCCATGTGAGCCAGCATTAAGAAGCCCACGGTGTCCATGTCGAGTTTACGAGCAGCAGTGATGTGCTGTTCAGAACAGTCCGCTTCTGTACAGTGTGTTGCAACACGAATCGTTGATACACCAATTTCATGCGCCATTTTCAAATGATCAACTGTACCGATACCAGGAAGAAGCAGTGCAGACACTTTCGCATTCTTCATACGTGGCACAACAGCAGACAGGTATTCTTCGTCAGTAGCAGCAGCAAAACCGTAGTTCACTGATGAACCACCAAGACCGTCACCGTGGGTCACTTCAATTAAAGGTACGCCTGCATCATCTAATGCTGTTGAAATGGCAATCATTTGCTCAACAGTGGTTTGATGGCGCTGCGGGTGCATACCATCACGTAAAGTCATATCATGAACAATAATCTTAGACATGAGGTTGCTCCTTAAGCTTCAGCAGTGTTGAAAACGTGTTCAGCAAACATTTCTGCAGTACGTGCAGCTGCTGCTGTCATGATGTCGAGGTTACCTGCATATTTCGGCAAGAAGTCACCTAAACCTTCGACTTCTAAGAAGATCGAAACACGGTTACCGTCAAAAATAGGACCGTTTACCAGTTTGTAACCTGGTACATATTTTTGCACTTCTTTAATCATCGCATGTACAGATTCAGTGATCGCAGCTTGATCTGGCTCACCTTCAACTAAACAATGTACTGTGTCACGCATCATCAGTGGTGGCTCAGCTGGGTTAATGATGATGATCGCTTTACCTTGTTTCGCACCACCAACTTTCTCAATTGCACCTGCAGTAGTACGGGTAAATTCATCAATGTTTTTACGCGTACCTGGACCAACTGATTTCGTCGATACCGTTGCAATGATTTCGCCATATTCAACCGGTTGAACGCGAGAAACCGCAGCAACCATTGGAATGGTTGCCTGACCGCCACACGTTACCATGTTGACGTTTGGCACTTCACCAGCCGCAAGCAATGCTTCCAGGTTGACAGGTGGTACGCAGAATGGACCAATTGCAGCCGGTGTTAAGTCAATCATTAACACGCCAAGTTCATTGAGCTTGCGGCTGTTTTCTGCGTGTACGTATGCAGACGTTGCATCGAATGCAATTTTGATGTCATCTTCGATTACGTGAGGAAGAAGACCATCTACACCTTCAGCCGTGGTTTTTAAACCCATTTTCGCCGCACGCGCCAGACCTTCAGATGTAGGATCAATACCCACCATCCATACTGGCTCTAACCATTCGCTACGTTGTAATTTGTAAAGCAAATCAGTACCGATGTTACCTGGACCGATCATTGCACATTTAATCTTTTTCATGAATGTACTCTCTTAAAATTCTGATCAGGTTGGGGCTTATTCAGCAGCGAATGCCGCTGTAACTGAACCAAAGCCTTCAATTTCAACTTTGAATTCATCGCCTGGTTGCGCCACAACCATTGGCCCTAATGCACCTGTTAAGATGATGTCGCCTTTTAACAATGGACGACCACGGCGTACCATTTCATCTGCCAGCCAGACTGCAGCATTCAATGGGTTGGCTAAACAGGCTTTACCCACACCTTGAGAAACCACTTCTTCACCGCGGGTCATGACCATCTTACAGTTCACAAGATCCAGGTTTTCCAGTTTTACCGGTTGAGAACCCAGTACAAACGCCGCTGAAGATGCGTTGTCTGCCACGGTGTCAATCAGGCTGATTTTCCAGTTTTCAATACGGCTATCCACCACTTCTACTGCTGGCAGTGCGTAGTCAGTTGCACTGATAATGTCAGCATAGGTGTGTTTTTCTTTGGTCAAATCTTCTTTAATGACCAGTGCAATTTCTGCTTCAACTTTCGGTTGAATCAGCAAACCTGCAGGAATGGCTTCACCATCACCATAGGCCATATCTGCAAACAACATACCGAAATCTGGCTGATCAACACCCAGTTGTGCCTGAACTACCTTCGAGGTCAAACCAATTTTGCGACCTACTAAACGGCGGCCTTCTTTCAACGCGCGTTCGGTATTTACTTCTTGAACTGCGTACGCGATATCTACATCAGCAGATTCACCGCCTAATTGTGGGCGAATCGGTGCAATCGCAGTTTGTGATAATTCAGCATCTCTTAACGCTTGAGCAACTGATGCAACAACAGCAGAATTCGACATCAATGTTTCCTTAAACTGCAAAAATTGGGCTTATGCTGTTGACTAGATTTTCCGGCATGCAGCTGAACATCGGCCGATATAGGGGGGACTGATCAGAGCGGCAACAGGCTGTTGCTGCCGATCTCTAGCAAACGCGCATAGATATAAACTGATTTAGAATCGGAAAAATGGACTTTTTATGCCAATACTTATTTTATTTTTTACAATAGCTAGAACCTATAACACAGCCACAACTCAACCGACACGAAGCCCCTGATAGCTATAGATTTCCGAGTATTTCTATCCACTTTTTAAGAAAATCTGGATGAGAAGTTTCAGCGCTTAAGGCTTCGGTATTAGACGATTTTATCAGCAGCTTTTAGAGGCAATAAGGCTGCACAGTGTTTATACAGCCTCTAGAACAGAAAAAGAAAGACGAAACTTTGCAATCACGCAACATGCCCAGGCAGAGATCAATATAAGAAGGAAGAAAATAAGCTCTTGAATAAAAGAAGAAGCGGCAAGAGGTTCACTTCTTCTGAAAAGATGCTCTCCCACCTAGATGGCCTGTTTCATTTGTACCTGCTGTAACAGGAACTGATGCAGGCTGCTGACATCCCCGGCAATTTTTAGCGGTTGAAACAGCTGTAACACTTCGACCGTATGTACCCCATAGCTGACACCCACACGCGGCATGGCAATAGCCTGCGCCATTTCCAGATCATAAGAGGTATCGCCGACCATAATTGCCTGCTCAGGGCGCACCCCGGTTTCTGCCAGAATTTCTTCTAACATTAAGGGATGCGGTTTAGAGCGGGTTTCACTGGCGGCACGGGTCGCAGCAAACAGATTCATACTTTGAGTCTGCTGCAATACACGATCTAGGCCTTTACGACTTTTACCGGTAGCCACCGCGAGTTTTACCCCGGCATTCTGTAAATCATCCAGCATCGCCGCCACACCATCAAACCAGACATCGGTTTTGGAGTTGGCTACATAGTGCTCGGAATAGCACTGTAAAATCTCGCCATGCAATTCCGGCACCATCGGGAACAAACGCTGCGCCACTTCAGGCAGGCCCAAACCGATAATGCTTTTGGCTGCTTCATCGGTTAAGGGTTGCTGAAACTGCTGTGCAGCGAACTGTAAACTCGCCACAATTTGACCGACTGAATCAAACAAGGTGCCATCCCAGTCGAAAATGATGAGTTCTACAGCTGTATTCATATATGGTTTCCTCGATTTGATTCGGTTTAAATCCACCCCGACCCTCCTTTAAAAAAGAGGGAGAGCTTCATTAGAAAATAACTTTTATTGCAAGATCACAACAGATATTAATTACCCAACGGCGACATCCATGTCGCCTTTCGCACATTTCGGATGCAGATATCATTTACTATCGCAACGCTCCCTCTCCTGAACGAGTTTAAAGCACTGCTTTAAACGACGTGCAAGAAGGAGACTTGCGCAGCAGTGCTGCTCAGGGAGAGGATTTTTCCGAAATTTAATCTCCCCCTTTCGGAACAATGTTCCTCATCTTTAATTTTAATAAAGAGGGAAATTTCCCACTTAAATAAAGCAAGACGAACGAGAATTAAAAAGCCAAAGATTACTCATCATCTTCTGCAAGCGTTACCACCTTATCCGCCTTCTGCGCTCTTAACTGCGCCACCAGACTCTGCATATCTTCAGGCAATGGTGCTTCAATGGTTGGATAACCCGGAATCTCCAGACGCATGGCGTGCAAGCATAAACGGCGTGGTTTAGGCCCGCGATATTCGGTTTCATGACCGTATTTTTCATCACCCACCAGCGGATGGCCAATACTCAGACCATGCACACGAATCTGATGGGTACGTCCAGACAGCGGCGATGCATAGACCAGTGTGGCATGCATAAAGCGCTCTTGCACATTCCACTGGGTTTTCGATTCTTTACCTTCTTTAGACACACGCACGCGACGTTCGCCATTGGCCAGCTCATAACGATGTAGAGGTGCATCAATCAGCTGTTTGTCCAGCGTCACCTGTCCTTTCACCACCGCAGCATAGGTTTTACGGATTTTGTGCTCACGCAGCATGTCCTGCAAGGTTTTTAATACGCTGCGTTTTTTCGAAATCATCACCAGACCCGAAGTATCGCGGTCAATGCGGTGAATCAGCTCCAGATATTTTTTCCCGGTGGCCGCGCGCAAGCCCTCAATCAAGCCATAGGCCACACCACTGCCCCCATGCACGGCAATGCCCGATGGCTTGTTCACCACCATCAGCCCTTCATCTTCATAGATGACCCGGTTCAGCAAGCCTTGAGCAACTTTATCTGACACCGGCGCCGGGGTATCATCTTTCTGTTCAAAACGGATTGGAGCAACCCGGATCTGATCGCCAATATTCAGCTTGGTTTCGGCTTTGACCCGTTTTTTATTGACCCGCACCTGACCTTCACGAATCAGACGGTAAATCCGGCTTTTGGGCACGCCTTTTAAACGGCTAAACAAAAAGTTGTCAATCCGTTGCCCCGCTTGATGCTCATCGACTTCAAACCAAGTGACACTTTGCCATTGTTGGGTAGAATTCATACAGTTACGACGACCTAAAAAAATACTAAAATTGATTAAAAACTGATCACTTGGGCTATGCTTTACACAAGAAACATAAGCTTAGCCCATAGGCAGATGATGCAAGGTTTGATATAGTCAGCGCACGGAAACCATCGTAAGTGGGTAAAAGTTGGGTCATTTCGGTTTTTACTGAAGTTGATTATTCAATCAAACACTCCACTAAACACGTAAAGGTCCCAAAAGAATTATGCCGACGCCGAAGGCTTATTATATCGGCAAAACTGCAAACTGTTGCGTTTAATTGTACTTAAGGTACATAAATCAGTTTGCCTGAAAAAATATGTCGCCAACCTCAAGTTGGTTTTTAAACGTAAACTGATACACATCAGACTAGTCGTTCCCTGATGTCGCATTCAGGCTACAGCGTTGATACATTGGATCTGCACAAATTGTAAAGATACGACGATAATTCCGTATCAAGACACTCGACTAAAAGAAGGGATGATCTTTGAGCAATGTGACAGTGAAAGTTACTCACATCCAATGTACCGCTCGTCCGCCAGTGAAACGACCAGGTGACTTTAATCGTTTAAAGATTGAAGCCGTATTGACATCATCAATACGTGAATCATCCACCGAAACCCGATTATCAGGCCGGTAGAGAAACGTTCAGACCGCTGTATTTGAGATCTGAACCATGATCCGTGATGTTTGATGCTCGCTACGTATAGAGCGATGTTTTGCTGTGTATCACTATAAGGTGTTACACCCATGAAACGTATGTTGATTAATGCAACACATGCTGAAGAAATTCGCGTTGCACTTGTCACTGGTCAGCGTCTTTACGATTTTGATTTAGAAAATCGTACCCGTGAACAAAAAAAATCAAATATCTATAAAGGTCATGTGACTCGCGTAGAGCCATCTTTAGAAGCTGTATTTGTTGAGTATGGTGCCGGTCGTCAAGGTTTCCTGTCGATGCGCGAAATTGCCAACTCTTACTACAAGGCCGATCCTCGTCAAACTTCAAATATTCGCGAACTGATTACTGAAGGCACCGAACTGCTGGTTCAGGTAGAAAAAGAAGAGCGCGGCAACAAAGGTGCTGCCCTGTCGACCTTTATTTCACTGGCGGGCCGTTACCTGGTCCTGATGCCAAACAACCCGAAAGGGGGTGGTATCAGCCGTCAGATTTCCGGTTCAGTGCGTGAAGAACTGAAAGAAATGCTGGCCTCTTTAAACGTGCCACGCGGTATGAGCGTGATTGTACGTACTGCCGGTATTGGTCGTTCTCAAGAAGAATTACAACTTGATTTACAGCATCTGCTAGATCTGTGGGCGCAAATTCAAAGCACCTCAAGTTCTGGTCCATCGCCAATGCTGGTGCATCAGGAAGCCGGTGTCGTCACGCGTGCCATTCGTGACTACCTGCGTGATGATGTGGCTGAAATCCTGATTGACTCAGAACAGGCCTATAACGAAGCTTATAACTTCGTAAAAGCGGTGATGCCACGTCAGCTCGACAAGTTAAAAACCTATACCCTAAATGAACCACTGTTCGCGCATTTCGGTATCGAAAGCCAGATTCAAACCGCCTATGAACGCGAAGTCAAACTGCCTTCAGGTGGTTCAATCGTGATTGACCAAACCGAAGCATTGGTGTCAATCGACATTAACTCGGCAAAATCAACTCGTGGTCAGGACGTTGAAGATACCGCACTAAACACCAACCTGGAAGCTGCTGAAGAAATTGCACGCCAGTTACGTTTACGTGACATCGGTGGTCTGGTAGTAATCGACTTTATCGACATGACCAAAGACCGTAACCAGCGTATGGTGGAAGCCAAGCTGCGTGAAGCAACGCAAAGCGACCGCGCGCGTATCCAGTTTGGTCAATTGTCACGCTTTGGTTTAATGGAGATGAGCCGTCAGCGCTTACGTCCATCTTTAGAAGAAGCGACCGGTTATGTTTGCCCACGTTGTCATGGTACCGGCATGGTACGTGACTTACGTTCTCTCTCACTGTCGATTATGCGTAAAGTGGAAGAGATTGCGCTACGTGAGCGTCATGGTGAAGTTCAGGTTGAAGTACCGGTTGAAATTGCAGCATTCTTATTGAATGAAAAGCGTCACAGCCTGGTTTACCTTGAACAAACCTCAAATGTACGTGTAACGGTATTGCCGCACCCGCATTTAGAAACCCCACATTACGAAATCTCTTACAATCCGGAAGGCTTTGCCCCAACCAGCTATGAACGCACAGCAGCCACCCGCTTAAGCGAACAGGAACTAGGTTATGAAGCCTCTGAATGGCATTTAGAAGAAGAACAGCACGCTCAGCATGCAGCTGCGCCTGCAGCACCGCAAAAGGAACAGAAGCGTCCAGCCAAAGCTCAAGCCGCTGCGCCTGCACAAGTGGCCCCTGCTGCCGCTGCACCAAGTGCTAGCCCATGTGCATGGTTAGAAAACCTGTTTGTGCAAAAACAGGCCAACACGGTTGATCAGTCACGTAGCGCCAACAATGCGGCTGCAGCGATTGAGCAAATGGTCAATAATGGCGCAGTTAGCCGTGGCCAGTTCGGTCAGATTGCAGCTGCGGCGCCTGTGGCTGCACCAGCAGCAGCAACCAGCAATGCTTATCTTGCCCCATCAACTGTGGCCAAGCATGAGCGTGATCACGCTGAAAAACCGGCTGAACGTGAAGAAAAATCATCACGTCACAACAACAAAAAGCGCAGCAAGCACAAAGAGCCGCGCGAGCAAAACAGCCAGAATGACAACAGCCCAGCACAGCATCAGGTACACGAAGAAGTGGTGCAGCTGTCACGTCAGGAGCAACGTCAGGAAGCGCGTGAAAACAAACGCAACTCCCGCCGTCAGCACAACAACAATGAACAGACGCAAAACGAAGCGCAACAGCAAGATGCTGTGCCACGTCGTGACCGTCGTAACCAGCAACGTCCAGAGCGTCCAAATCGCCACCGCGATGCCAGCGTGCTGAATGACACGGCTGCACCGGCAGCAGCTACAGCAGCACCAGCCGCTGAAGCACAAGGCCTGAAAGTGGACCTGGTGGATGCACCACGTCAGGACGTGATGCCAACTGCTCTGGTGGTGAATGTTGATGCTGCACAAAGTGAAATTGTCGCGCTAAACCAGAACGCAGCCGCTGCACCTGCAGCAACTGCTGAACTTCCGGTTGCGACCAGCACTGAAGCAGTAGAAGAAGCACCAGTACCAAAAGAAGAAGTGGCACCTGCGGCAATTGTGGCTGAAGAGCACAAATCGCAACCGGTGAAACGCGCCAGCAACGATCCGCGTCAGCGTCGTCGCCAGCAACGTGAAGGTCGTGCGCAACAAAACCAGCCGCCAAAGCTGTCACCATCTCAGGTTCCAGCCTTGCAGCAGTACACGGTAGGCAGCCTGATCCGTCATGTGTATGGTGAAGATTGCTCGGTACTGATTGAGCAGTTTGGTTTAATCCCAACCTTTAACCGCGCCCTGCAAAAGTTCACTGAACAATATGCAGCCAGCCTGGTCGCTCAAGCACCTGCGGCAGAAAGCCAAAAGCAGCCTGTGACCCGTGATGTTGAAGTCAGCAAAGCTGAGCCAGAAGCAGAACCTGCTCCTGTGCTGGACCTGACTCCACCAGCGCCAGTCAAACGTGTGGCCAATGATCCGCGTGAGCGTCGTCGTTTAGCCAAACTTGCTGCCGAACAGGCGCTGGAACAGGCCAAACAGGCCCATGCCGACGAAGCAGAAAAAGCACCCGCTAACGATGCACCAGCAGAAACTGCGGCGGACGCTCAAGCAGCTGAAGCAACAGAAGCCACTGCTGCAAGCAGCACAGCAGCACCTGTAGAAGCGACTGCCGAGCCAGCAGCAACTGAAGCAGCACCAGCGGCTGAAACCACTGCGACTGAAACTGAAGTGGCGACTGAAGAAAGCGCTGCAGCCGAAGCACCGGCTAAAGAAACAGCGAAAGCTGAAGCAGCGCAACCAGTACAGGCTGAACTGCCAGTTGATGCAGCAGATGCCAGCGAAGCACCGGCAAATGCAGAAGCTGAAGCTCCAGAAGCCGCAGCAGACAAGGCCGAGAAAGAAAAACCGGCACGTCCGCGTCGTCCACGTGGCCGTCCACCAAAGAAAGCCAACACCTCAACTGAGTCATAATTTGCTTTTTTGCAGGTGAATAAAAAAATCCAGTCATTTCGGTGGCTGGATTTTTTTTGTTAATTTGTCAGATTAGGTTGATTACACTACAACGAAACGATTAAAACCTTAAAGTGCAATATTCATGCGCTAGAACTACAGATTGGATGTCGAGAATAAATAGGATTCATATGAGCCATACAACACAACATGATCTTATTGGTCTGGCCGATGTCGCCGCCAAAATTCCAAAGTTTATCGGCAAAGTCCCGAATCTTATTCAGGGTCTGAGTCAAGCCTATTTACGAACGCCATCCACCCCTGCCGGTCTGGGCATTGCCTTTGAAAAAGCGGTCAAACGTAATCCGCATGGTCTGGCTTTAATGTTTGAAGAGCAGCGCTTTAGCTACAAAGCCCTGAATGAATGGGCCAACCAGATTGCCCACTATTATCTGTCACAAGGCGCACGCAAAGGCGATGTGATTGCGGTAATGCTGGAAAACCGCCCGGAACTGATCGCGACTGTCATCGGTCTGGCCAAAATTGGCGTCACCATTGCACTGGTAAACACCTCACAGGTCGGCAAGGTGCTGACCCATAGCATCAATCTGGTCAAACCGGTCGCGCTAATTGTTGGCGAAGAATGCCGTGCTGCGGTAGAGGAGATTCGTCAGGCGCTGGATTTACCGGCAGATCGTCTGGACTGGTTTGCCGATCAGGAAACCCAGCGCGATGCCGGCAAAGCTCCGAACGGCTTTAATAATCTGGCCGAAAAGATCGACCATTTCCCGAAATTCAATCCGCCGACCACGCATTCCGTCCAGGGCAAAGATGGCCTGTTTTATATCTATACCTCGGGAACCACCGGCCTGCCGAAAGCCGTGGTGTTCACCCATAGCCGCTGGACCCTGGCTTACGGCACCTACGGCCATGTACTGAATCTGAATCCAAAAGATGTCATGTATGTGACCCTGCCGCTGTATCATGCCACTGGTATTGTGGTGTGCTGGTGCGGCGTAATTGCCGGTAGCGCAACCCTGGCAATTCGACGTAAATATTCCACCTCCAGCTTCTGGAAAGATGTACAGAAATTTAATGCCTCTGCCATTGGTTATGTCGGCGAGCTGTGCCGCTACCTGATGGATGCACCGCCATCTGCGCTGGATCAGGGCCATCGTGTTACCAAAATGATTGGGAACGGCATGCGCCCGAATATCTGGAACAAGTTTAAGCAACGCTTTGGCATTGAAGAAATTCTGGAGCTGTATGCCTCCAGTGAAGGCAATGTCGGCTTTAGCAACATCTTTAACTTTGACAATACCGTTGGCTTTTCTCCAACCCCTTATGCGATTGTGGCTTTCGATAAAGAAAAAAATGAACCGGTCCGGGATGCGCGCGGCTGGTGCCAGAAAGTCAAAAAAGGTGAAGTTGGTTTATTGATTGGCAAAATTACCCGCCGTTCGCCGTTTGATGGCTATACTGATCCGGAAAAAAACAAGGCGGTGATTTTAAAAGGCGTTTTCCAGCGTGGCGATCAATACTTTAATACCGGTGATCTGGTACGAAATATCGGCTTCCGTCATGCCCAGTTTGTTGACCGCCTCGGGGATACCTTCCGCTGGAAAGGCGAGAATGTCTCCACCACCGAAGTGGAAAATATACTCTGTGATTATGACAAAATTGCCGAAGCGGTGGTCTACGGCGTAGAAATTCCAGAAACCAATGGTCGGGCCGGAATGGCGGCCATTACCTTAAATGCCGATGCAACACTGGATGAACATGACCTGCAGCAGATGGTGAGCCAGTTTAAACAGGCCCTGCCCGGCTATGCGGTTCCCGTATTTTTACGGATTCAGACCCAAGTCGAAACCACCGGTACTTTTAAATACCAGAAAAACAAGCTCAAAGAACAGGCATTTAATCCGGCAGCTACCACGGATCGTTTGCTGGTGTTGCTGCCCGGTGCAGCGGCTTATACTGATCTAACCCCGGAAATTTTCGAGCAGATTCAAACCTATCAATACCGCTTCTAAGCCCAAAGTTGTCTATTTTTTGATTCCCTAGCATGAATTTGTTTCATTTATAATCAAACATAGACAACTTTTTTATTTTTTACTTGCGCTCAAACGAGATCTTGCTACAATACGCTCCATCAAATGATATGGGTCGTTAGCTCAGTTGGTAGAGCAGCGGACTTTTAATCCGTTGGTCCCGCGTTCGAGTCGCGGACGACCCACCACTCATTTGAAAGCCTAAGATGGGTCGTTAGCTCAGTTGGTAGAGCAGCGGACTTTTAATCCGTTGGTCCCGCGTTCGAGTCGCGGACGACCCACCATCTTTCCTTAGGAACTCTGCAAAAACTCCAGTTCTTGCATCTTAAAAAATAAGCAGCTTATTTTTTATTCCTCAGGGTCGTTAGCTCAGTTGGTAGAGCAGCGGACTTTTAATCCGTTGGTCCCGCGTTCGAGTCGCGGACGACCCACCATTTATCTTCCAAAATAAATATCTTCGCTTCCCTACTCTGCATTGCACATTTATATGCTGGGCTGCATCGTATCTGCGCTACAACCTCAATATTAATGTGGATGAAAGAACGCTCAATCTGCTTTTTTAATCGGCCGACTTTTCCAGATAATAAGCATATGCCGGTAAAGGATTACGGGAAAAATACTGCTGATTTACCGTCGATACTGTGGCAATTTTTTCTAAATCCATGCGTAGATTCTGCGTGTCATCAATATCATAAAAAATTTCCACCCCATTACTGCGATGCACAATAATCTGGTGTGCGGTTTCATCATACATCCAGTAATCCAGATGATAATTCATTTGTGCACCGGCCATGACCCGGCCCAGATAGACGATGGAACGATGTGCGGTGCCATCGGGCAATAAAGTCAGAATAAAATCGACTGTACCGGTCTCACATTTGACATAGGCATCTTCACAGCTAATTTTTACCTGATACCGGCCGACATAGGCCAAGGCCGCTTCCGGCACCACGGCTTTATCGGCATCTTTTGCAGATGGAAATACCGGTTGGCCAGCCACTTCACTCAGGCGTTTACTTGGCACACCTTCTGTCACCTGCAGGTCTGCCACGGGTGTAAACGGCTGTGCCTCCTCTCCTTCTTGACTGTTAAACGTCGGGTCACAAGCGGCCAAAGACAGGCAACAGATTCCCCATAACCATTTCGAACAATGCACAGCCAATATGGTGTCTCCCGGGTATCAATAAAAATAGCCACCGTATGCCTTTGCATCAGGTTGATGGGCACACAGCGAAGCTATTGAAATTATATGAATTTTCACCCAAATCTACAGTTTTTGTAGACCTGTTTCAAGATTTTAAAGCGCAATATTTATACCGTGTCATTTTATTTACATAAATTAACGATTTATAGCGCATTGACCCTTTAAAAACGGAAATAGGTCGCCATTTTTATTTTATGAGTTGTTGATTGACTCACCATTTTATTTTTTAAGGAGACCTCAATGGCCAATGTTGGTTTATACCGCTCTAACCGCTCAAACATGATTGCAGGTGTAATGGGTGGTATTGCTGAACGTTTTGGTTGGAATGCAAATTTACTCCGCATTATTTTTGTGTTGGTATCCATTATGAGTGCCGCCTTCCCGGGTATTCTGGTGTACTTGGTACTGTGGCTGGTGATGCCGAAAAAGAAAGCTGAAATTGAACACGTGAATGGCTATCGCAATCCGGTACGTACCATTCATGAAGATCAGAACAGTTACCGTTAATCTTCATTTTTCTTGCACAGTTTAAAGCTACGGTGGCCCCCTATTACCGTAGCTTCTTTTTTCTGGCTTTAACTTTCCGTAGTTTTGCTGCGTAGCCAGATCAGACGCTGGTTCATGGCGGCAATCATATCGGCGCGGCTAATAATCCCGACCAGCTGCTGCTGTTCCACCACTGGAATATAGTTAAACGAACGTTCTACAAAATACGGGACCAGATCGGCAATACTCTGATGTGGTTTTACCGTCACCACCTTGCGGTTCATAATGTGTTTGACCTGATGCTGCCATGACATCCGCACATCGGTAGCATGTTTAAACCATTCCACCACTTCATACAGTGCCAATGTGCCGACCAGTTGCTGCTCGGCATTTACCACCGGCAAGCTCATTAAATTGACCTGCTTGAACTTGTCTAGCGCGAGCTGGATATCATCATCCTGCTGCAAGGTAATCACATCATGGGTCATGATATCTTCACAGCGCCATTCCTGCACGTTTTCATCCTGCATACGCGCATTGGCCTGATATTGCGCTTCCAGAATAATTTTCTGCAAGTCATATTCACTAATGTCCAGCAGCTCGGTCTGATGCTCCAGCACATGATGAATATCTTGCGGCTGAATGGTGACTTTCTGGGTCGGGGTCGGGTCTTGCGAACGCAGGTTCAGCTGGGCCTTGTGTGGATATTGCTTGCCAGTCAGTCGGTTAAACATCATTGCCACCAACAGCAATAACAGCGAATTTAACAGCACCGGATAAAAGATAAATAGATAGCCCAGTTCACTGACCGCCTCACCGCCCAATACTGCGGTAATCGCCACAGCACCACTCGGTGGATGCAGCGAATCGGTCGACATCATTAAAATAATAGATAAGGCCACCGCCACACTAAAGGCTTCGGTCAGATTCGGAATATACAGCGCACAGGTCACACCAATAATGCCGGCAATAGTATTGCCGATCACCATATTCCACGGCTGTGCCAGCGGACTGGCCGGCACCGCAAACAACAATACTGACGACGCACCCATCGGCGCGATATACCAGGCATTAATATCGCCCAAAATCCATAAGCTGATCAGTGAAGATAGACTCAAGCCCAGCAAAGCACCCAATCCGCACAACAGACGTTCTTTCAGCGGCAGTAATTTGAAATTGGGTTTTAAGATTTCTAACCATTCAGATTGCGGATGAAACACGGGAATCCTTTGTGATTTTGGCGACGGCCGCCATTATAAAATGAAGCAGCTTATAAGATGTATTCATTCTATATCTTATAATTATGAATTTTTCTGTTGAGATGTATATCAGTATAGGCACACTGAATCATCCTCTTTTTAGAAAAAATTGATAAGCTCTTCATTTTAAAAACATCGTTTTTGCGTACACACCGTTCAGCGCAGATGATTGCGCTGTATACACCAGATGAAACCGATCTTTGAGAAAAATGACTGAAATGACAATGCTGGGTTTTCCCCGAATCCTACAGACCAAAATCCGGTTTTTGTGGATAGACGGATCAATCTAACGCCGGTTTCTCTACTGATTTTTTACGACGATTTTTCGGTTAGGCTTCGCTTCCTGATCAAAGCGCCAGCATTGTATGGATAACCTTTGCTACCTCCCGCCAAAATCCTTATAATTGAGCACAATTTTTCTCTAATTTTAAGTGGATGACCATGAGTCGCGCCATATCGCATATTGATACTTTCCAAGGCTTAATTCTTGCCTTACAAAATTACTGGGCGGAGCAAGGCTGCGTCGTGTTGCAACCTTACGACATGGAAATGGGTGCAGGGACATTCCACACTGCAACATTCCTTCGTGCGCTAGGTCCTGAAACCTGGAACGCGGCTTATGTTCAGCCATCACGCCGTCCGAAAGATGGCCGTTATGGTGAAAACCCGAACCGTTTGCAACACTACTACCAATTCCAGGTGGTATTGAAGCCAAACCCGGACAATATCCAGCAGCTTTATCTGGATTCTTTAAAAGCCATCGGTATTGATCCTTTAGTTCACGACATCCGTTTTGTGGAAGACAACTGGGAATCTCCAACACTGGGTGCTTGGGGCTTAGGTTGGGAAGTTTGGCTGAACGGTATGGAAGTGACTCAGTTCACGTACTTCCAGCAAGTTGGTGGTGTTGAATGCTACCCGGTAACAGGCGAAATCACTTACGGTTTAGAGCGTCTGGCAATGTACTTGCAAGGTGTTGATTCAGTTTACGATCTAGTTTGGACCAAAGGCCAGTTCGGTACAGTGACCTATGGCGATGTGTTCCATCAAAATGAAGTAGAACAATCGACCTATAACTTCGAATATGCGCCTGTCGACAAGATGTTCGAACTGTTCGATTTCTACGAAGCTGAAGCAACGCGTTTAATCGAAGCGAAACTGCCACTTCCTGCCTATGAGCAAGTGGTGAAAGCATCGCATAGCTTTAACCTGCTTGATGCACGTGGCGCAATCTCTGTGACTGAACGTCAGCGTTATATCTTACGTGTACGTACATTGGCACGTTCTATTGCAACCAGCTATGTAGCAGCACGTGCTGAACTTGGTTTCCCAATGGCAGAGCCTGAGCTTCGTGATGAAGTTTTAGCGCAGTTAAAAGCACAAGTTGAAGCGGAAGCAAAAGTTGAATCTAAGGAGAGCAAATAATGTCTAAACATACAGTATTGTTCGAATTAGGCTGTGAAGAACTTCCACCAAAAAGCCTGAAAAAATTACGTGATGCTTTGCAAGCTGAAACGGTTAAAGGCTTAAAAGATGCGGGTCTTGCATTCGATTCTATCGAAGCGTATGCAGCACCACGTCGTTTGGCATTAAAAATTGTCAACGTTGATGGCGCGCAAGCAGACACGCAAAAGCGTTTTGACGGCCCTGCGAAACAGGCCGCTTTTGATGCTGAAGGTAACCCGACCAAAGCGCTTGAAGGCTTTATGCGCGGTCAAGGCATTACCGTTGATCAAGTTTCTACTTTCCAAGCCGGTAAAGTTGAAAAAGTTTGTTATTTGAAAGACGTGAAAGGTCAAAGCCTTGACGTTTTACTGCCACAAATTTTACAAAATGCTTTGGATAACCTTCCAATTGCAAAACGCATGCGTTCTGCGGCAAGCCGTACCGAATTCGTTCGTCCTGTAAAATGGGTGGTGTTGTTAAAAGACAATGATGTGGTTGATGCAACCATTCAAGACCACAAAGCGGGTAATGTGACTTACGGTCATCGTTTCCATGCACCTGAAGCAATCACACTTGCTCATGCAGATGAATATCTTGCAAAGTTAAAAGCAGCGCATGTTGTTGCATCTTTTGAAGAGCGTCAAGCCATCATTGATCAACAAGTCAAAGCATTGGCTGATGAAGTGAATGCGATCGCGATTGTGCCTGCGGATCTTCGTGATGAAGTGACTGCACTGGTTGAATGGCCTGTTGCGCTTCGTGCCAGTTTTGAAGAACGCTTCCTTGCAGTTCCTCAAGAAGCACTTATCACCACCATGCAGGACAACCAAAAGTACTTCTGCTTAGTAAATGCGGACAATAAACTGCAACCGTACTTCATTACTGTGTCAAACATTGAGTCAAAAGACCCGACACAAATTATTGAAGGTAACGAGAAAGTTGTTCGTCCACGTTTGTCGGATGCTGAATTCTTCTTCTTACAAGACCAAAAACAACCGCTTGCTTCTCGTAAAGAGAAATTAGCGAACATGGTCTTCCAAGCAGAATTGGGTACGCTTTGGAATAAGTCTGAACGTATTGCAAAACTCGCTGTAGCTTTAGCGCCAATTACAGGTGCAAATGCGGCTGATGCTGAAAAAGCGGCACTTCTTGCGAAATGCGACTTAACCTCTGAACTTGTGGGTGAATTCCCAGAACTTCAAGGCATCGCGGGTACTTACTACGCACGTCTTGAAGGCGAAAATGACGAAGTTGCTGAGTCTTTAGGTGAGCAGTATTTACCTAAATTCGCAGGTGACGTTTTACCGAAAACTAAGACAGGTACAACGATTGCACTTGCAGACCGTTTAGATACTTTGACTGGTATTTTCGGTATTGGTCAAGCGCCTACAGGTTCTAAAGACCCGTTTGCACTACGTCGTTCTGCGATTGGTATCTTACGTCTCGTGACTGAAAATGAGCTTGATGTGTCGATTGAAGACCTCATCAAACTTGCTCTTGCTGCTTATGGCGATGTATTGAAAGATCATGATAAGACGCTAAATGATGCTGTTGCATTCCTTGAAGGTCGTTACCGTGCGAAATACGAAGACCAAGGCGTTGCTGTTGATGTAATTCAAGCCGTTCAAGCGTTGTCTCCAAAATCTCCTCTTGATTTTGACAAGCGTGTCAATGCAGTGAATCACTTCCGTGCCTTGCCTGAAGCTGCTGCTCTTGCTGCTGCGAACAAGCGTGTTGCGAATATCTTAGCTAAAGAAGCTGCACCCGAAGGTCAGGTAGTTGAAGCAAACTTGGTTGAAGATGCTGAAAAAGCATTGTTCGCTGAACTTGCGAAAATCACGCCAGTGGTTGAGCCTTTATTTGCTGCTAAAGACTACACTGCTGCGTTGTCTGCATTAGCTGCTCTTCGTGCGTCAGTGGATGCATTCTTTGATGGCGTGATGGTGATGGCGGATGATGCTGAATTAAAAGCAAACCGTTTACGCTTGCTTGCTCAGCTTCGCGCCTTATTTACCAAAGTGGCGGATATTTCGGTGCTTCAACACTAAAGATGAGTATTTATAACGACTCACCTATCACCCTTGCAATCCTCAAGCTCTTTCAAGAGCTTGAGGATTGGATTTCAATGAATCATCAATATCTTCCTCATGGTGCCGTTAAGACATTTATTTTTGGTGGCTGTGCGTTTCACATCCACACCAATGCTCGAGGTAGCAATGATATTGATGCTGAAATCCAATCGATCAGCTAATTAAAAAAAGAAGATATTTTCTTATTTCTAGAAAATAATGATATTGAATATCTGGATCATAATAATCTTGAAACAAATTTAGAATTTGACAGTGGATTTAATACCAGCCTTGCCTCCATCGATCCTGATTACAGGGAACGAGTTATCCCCTTAACCGCTGAAAGTATCGTAGAGGTCTATCTCGTATCTGGCGTAGATTTGGCTGTTTCTAAATTGGCACGCTTGTCTGACAGAGACATCGAAGATATTCAAGCATTATATGCAAGAAACAAGTTTTCGCTTGAGCAGTTCAAAGAAATAGCAAATAATGCTAAAGACTATTACGTTACACCTGAGCAATTAGATTCTAATATTCAATATATGATTTCGCTTCTTTCAGACCTGGGAGATTGACACAATGAATCAGCTGGAATTTGAGCATGCTTTAAAAGCACTATTAAAGCAGCCATTGAATTCTGCAACATTCGAGCAGGTTAAACCCGTTGCTGAAGCATTATTATATTCAGAACTACTACCTGCTGTGAGTTCCAGTTTAAACCCCTTAGAAAAGCGCCGACTGTTTTTTCTATTAGAAAAATTCCGCAGATACTCATGCTCAAGTGTTTCTAGACGCCAACAACTTAAAGCACTCTCCCAAGCCTTGAATGTCGTTCCATTGCCGAGCACTCATGATACAAGAAGATTAGTTGACCCTCTGGCAAAACGTGTAGGCCTCAATGAAGATTTAAATCATTTAAAACCTCAATTACTGACCTTACAAACACGCCACTACTCACTTTACAGTTAATTCTCTCCTCCTTCTCTTAAGTACCACTATTCTATAGGTCATACCTATAGGCTTTTCCTTCCATATTCCCTATACTCAAACTGAAAACACTCAACAAGAAAGAAGCTTATGAAACTTAAAACTTTAATTTTATCTGGTCTAACTTGCCTTTCTCTGGGTGCATGTACCTCTGCGCCAGTCATTCCACAACTACAAGCGGGGGTATTACAAGAAGTCCAAAATCTTGAGGTCTATCCAGACACCACGCATAACTCGGCCAAACTGACCAAGTTTATTGATAAATGCGTGATTGAATTTAGAGGGCAGCTCAAAGCCGGCCGCTCAATTGAACAATGGGCATTTAAAGGCAACACCCTCATTTCAGCCGGTTCAGCTACCTTTGCCCAAGATGGCACCAGCACCGCCCATAATTTTGACCTGCATGATGCCACGGTACAGAAAAACTTCCTGACCCTGCGCGATCATTTCCATAAAGATGCACTGGCGCAATGTAACTAAAAATTCAAGCATCATGCCTGCAAAAGGTATGGTGCTTTTCCACATTTCCTAGAAAAAATAAAAATAACCCGAAAAATAAATAGATTTTTCATCATTCAAATTATATCTGCTATACCAACTGGTATAAGACTTCGCAGCCAATCCCCGGTGTACAAAAATGCCTGAATTGTTAAGCAGTTGTAGCAAGATTGTGGATGTTTTTGCATAAAGCATATCGGCGCATATTTTTCTCCTTAAGATAGGCACCGCTCACAGCATTGCGTCTGTGGCACACATGCAAGGAAAATCCTATGAAGAAAACTCTCACAACAATATTCATGAGCAGCGCCCTACTCGCGACATCTTCACTGTATGCCGCGCCCGCACTTCAGGCCAATGTCAACGCATCGGCAGCTGTGCAGACGCCACAGGCTGGTGGACTTTTAAATAATGTAGTGCAAGGTACGCAGCAGACCTTACACAGCGCAGGCGAGCATGTCGGTCAAGGATTACATAGCGTAAAAACCACGACCCAGAACACCTGGCAAAACACCAAACAGTTCAGCAATGAAAAAGCCGAAGCCGGCAAAGAAAAAGCCGCAGATTTAAAACAGGCGGCCTATGAACGCTCAAGCGAACTGAAACAGTCTGCCGCCAAGAAAGCCGCAGCAGCCCGTGAACATGCCGCAGATCGTACGGAAAAAACCAAAAACAGCCTGAAACAGAAATCGGCACAGGTACAATTGCACAGCAATGCGCAGGTTGATGTCGATACGCCTGTGGCCAAAGCCAAAGTCAGCAGTAAAACCCATACCGCGGTTGGCGCTGCACAATAATCAAAATGAGAGAACCAAGCCTGCAACCCTGCGGGCTTTTTTAATTTTGTGGTTGAGTTTCAAGACAATTCAGCAGATGCTCAACACAGTAACAGGAATCTTCATGATTTCTTCATGCCTTCAGTTTAGGCTTAGGCTTTCCATTCTCTTTTAGCAGGGGTCATGATTATGCATAAAATGAAATCCGTATTGGCTGTTGGCCTTATGCTCATGGGCACTGCAGTCTGGGCACAAACTCCACCAGCAGAAGCGAATAACAGCACCAAGCTCCAAGCCCCGATTCAGCCGTATGCCGATAATCCGAATTTACTGCATGTCTGGGCCTATAAAGCACAGCAAGGTGTTTTAAACGCGGCAGATCGGGTTGGTGAAGTGGCAGAAAAAGGTGTGCAAAAAGTACGGCCTTCGGTGCATCAGGCCTGGGAAAATACCAAAACCTTAACCAGCAACACCACGCAACAGGCCAACCAGAAAATTCAGGACACCAAAGAAGCTTTAGGCGGCGCACCGCAACAGCCGGTACCAATTGTACAGGGCAGCTTGAGTCAGCCAGATACCGCTCAACCGGCGGCATCAGTACCTGCTGAAACCGGTTCAGGGGCCACCAGCTATGCCGTGACCGAACTTTAAGACGGGAGTGAGCGAGAGCCTCATCATCACTCGCCTTTTCATTCCACCCAAAAATACGGACCTGAATGCGTCCGTATTTTTTATTGCTTGATATCTGCTTAATTGACCTGACGGATCGGTTGGCCCTGCTGAAACGCGATCACGTTTTCTACCATTTGCTGCACAATCCGCTGCCGCGCATCTACACTGCCCCATGCACTATGCGGGGTTAAAATTAAATTGGGAATGGCTGGGTCTAACAGGATATTGCCCTGCTTGGGTGGCTCGACACTCAGCACATCCATCGCCGCACCGGCAATTTGTCCGGACTGTAAGGCTTCGGCCAGCGCCGCTTCATTGACAATACCACCACGGGCACAGTTAATTAAAAACGCGCTATGTTTCATGGCAGCAAACTCAGCCGGCCCGATTAAATCCCGGGTATCTTCGGTCAGTGGACAATGCAGGCTTAAAAAATCCACCTGCGGTAACAGCTCGGCAAAAGGCACCCGCGATGCAGATTGTAGCCGGTTGGCAAGAGCAGCAATTTTGACCTGTATGCCGAAGGCTTCGGCCAGTTTAGCCACCGCCTGCCCCAACTCACCATAACCGACAATGCCCAGCGTTTTTCCAGCCAGCTCGACAATTGGATAATCCAGCAGACAGAACTGGCTAGAACGCTGCCACTGGCCCTGTTGCACCGCCTGATGATAACGCACAAAAGAAGTAGCCAGATTTAACATCAGCATTAAGGTATGTTGCGCCACTGCGGCCGTGCCATAACCCTGACAGTTACACACCACCACACCCTGGCGGCGTGCCTGTTCCAAATCGACATTATTGGTACCGGTGGCTGAAATCAGGATCAGTTTAAGCTGCGGGCATTGCTGTAATGTCGCGGCATCCAGCAAGACTTTATTGCTGATAATCACCTCGGCAGATTGCACCCGTGGCAGCAGCTCTGCAGGCGAAGTGGTTGGATACAGCGTTAACTGCTGCTGAAAGACAGCGTTTAAGTCTTCTAGCTGTAAATCATCCTGATCCAGCGAGGCAAAATCCAGAAATATGGCGTTCATGTGGTGCATCCTCTCATCATGGCGTGAAGAAATTAAAGCACACTTGTAGCGCTGCGCGTCAGTTCAAAAATGGGATGCCCACAAAAAAACGCCCATGAGTTCATGGGCGCTTGCTGTGATAATTGCGTAAAGAAAAGCGGATTTGCCGAATGACATAAATGGTTAAAGCCAATACCAATAACAGGCCACTGCCGAACACCATATAGGCTGAATAATGCACCGTTTGTGCCGAAGCAACGGACGGAACAGCCCAACCCAGCAGGCTCAGTAGCACAACAGACAGAGGTCGAATGGTCATAACACTACCCTACTTTTATCCACTGGTTGTTTTACATCCATCTTCATCTTAGCCTGAATATAAAATAAAACAAGGACTTCGGGGTCAGTGCAGTTTTGGCTTACAGCACCACTTCGGGCTGGGTCACAAATTTGGCACTTTCCGGGCTATCATCGACAAATTCATTGCCGCCAAATTCATCACTACTTAAATTCAGCTGTTTATAACTCAGCACATAATAATCGCTGTATTTTTTAATCACGATGGGGTGCATACCGGCGCTGAGCTCATCCTGTTCCTGAAACAGTTTCATGACCTGACGATCATTCATGGCCACAATATAACGCTGGTCATTCAGCCAGATTTGTACCAGTCCATTGCCCTTGGCATAAATCGGAATCAGGAATTTATGGTTTAAGGCCACAGCACTGGCAGCATAGCTTTCGATCTTCTGGCTAATGACATTAAATACCAGCCCATGGCCAAAACAGTCCATCAGCTGGCGGCGGCTTTCCTGCGGCAGGTTAAACTGAATCCCGAGTTTATGCAGGTCATGCTGATCGACCTGTTTATTGCTGAGCAGCGAGCGAATCAGGTTCTGCTTGAGCTTGACATCAAAAAAGCCGCTGTCCAGTTGCAGTTCGTTATTTTTCAGGATTTGCCCCAGCGCATGTTTGTGCCGTGGCAACAGGTTTTCAATCAGCTTGCGATAGTAGAACTTGCTGTTCTTTTTGACCTGACGCATCTTCTGGTAAAAATGTGCCGGATCAAAAGGATGGCTAAGAAAATCATTGAGCAAATCGGAACTGGCCAGCACCGCAATCGCATCATGTCCGGTAAACGGTAAATGCAGGGTCTGCAGCGAAGGCAGTACCGCCTGCAGTTTTAAATACTGGGCGCGGTCTTCGGCATAGTGCGGATCATAAATCACGATATATTCGCGCTCAGCCGAAACATCTTGGGGCTGAATACGCATGTCAGCATTGTGCTGCGGATGGAAGAACATATTGTAGCGCGTGTCCAGAATATCTTCCGGATCAATCGAATATTGCGGCACCAGTGCCACCACACGTTGCAAATCAAGCAGGTTGGAATATTTGATGGCCGCATAACCACCCATCGAACCGCCATAGCCAATACGCTGCTGAAACGGCGCAATGGTGGCGGCAATTTCATTCAGCATCGTGCGCATCGACTGTTCGGGAAACCAGGATTTCTCCTTTGGCATGATGCCAACCACATTATAGCCGTGTTTGCTCAATGACTTTTCAGCATTAATGGTCAGGCCTTTGGCGCGGGTAATTAAATCGCCAAAAGAAAAAATCAGCGCCTCTGAATGACCGGGCATCCAGATGACGCGGATATGATCGTCTTCAAAAATTATGTGTTTATCCATTCCCACACCAGAGCTGCACAGCCCTCTATCAAGATTCAAAATAACAAATAGACCGTATGCCGACGACTAAAAAGCGAATATGTTATTTTATAGATGCCCGGCAGATAAAAAAGCGCAAAATATGACACAATTCCTCCATCCTGCAGCAGAACAAGGCTTTTCCACAGCCGCCAAACTTTATCAACAGGTCCGACCAAGTTATCCACAAGCGCTGGTTGCATGGTTAAAAAACCAGCTTAAATCTGATGCTGCACCGGTCTGTGTCGACCTAGGTGCCGGTACCGGTAAATTCCTGCCGATTCTGCAACAGCTTAGCCCGCATGTGATTGCTGTTGAGCCGGTGGCCGAAATGCTGGCACAACTACAGCAACACTATCCTGATGTGCAAAGCATTCAAGCCTATAGTCATGCCCTGCCGCTGCCTGATGCCAGTGTCGATGCCGTCTGCTGCGCGCAGTCCTTTCACTGGTTTGCCAATCTTGAAACCCTGAACGAAATTTACCGGGTGCTGAAACCGGGTGGCCAGCTGTTGCTGATCTGGAATCAGCGTGACACCCGCATCGACTGGGTCAAGGCACTGGCCGAGCATATAGCACCGCTGGAAGGCGATACCCCGCGTTTTCATAGCGGCCAATGGCGACAGGTCTTTTCAGCTGCAACCGGCTTTAACGCTAACGCAGAAGCTACTTTTCAGCAATGGCAAAGCGGTACAGTTGAACAGGTGGTATCAAAACGCCTGCTTTCTACCAGTTTTATTGCTGCGCTGCCTGAACACCAGCAACAGCAGCTGAAACAGCAGTTCGAGCAGATGGTGCTGCAATATACAGGCAAACAGCCGCAGCAACAAATTGACTTTCCCTACCTGACCCATGTGTATAGCTTTACAAAAATTACAGAACAATAAGGATGAACCTGTCATGTCCAATCTGATCAAACCTTTATCTCTGGCCTGTCTGCTTGGCAGTGCACTGCTGCTGAGCGCCTGCGAGCGTAATCCGTCACCAGAACCAAAGCAGGAATTAAGCGCCGAAGATCAGGTGCTACAAGAACTAAAAAGTGAGCCGGTGCGCGACTTCCCGAAAACCGAGCAGGACTTGCATGACCTGCAGTTGTTAACCGACTATGAACAGCGCTTTGGCCAGATGAGTGAAGACATGGAAGTTGAACTGATGCAAATGCAGCAGCAAGGTACGCTGGATGATGGCTTTGCACGAAGCCGGCAAGGTGACAATATCCAGTCGGCTCTGAATATGCTGAAAGAACTGGATTTAAAGACCGAACAAGGCCGCTATATTCAGGGCCTGATGTATGAATATTGGGATCATCAGGCCCAGCTGCATGCCCAGCAACCAGCTTCAGCTGCATCGGAGAGTGCACCAGACAGCGTTAAAGGTCTGGGGAAATTTATTCATGCCCAAGAGCAATTAGAACACTGGCGCGACCAGTATCCACAGCTCGACCAATAAATAACATCTATCATTTCAGGGCCTAAATAGCCCTGATCTTTACAGGGAGAATGCCGGTGAGTTTTACTGCCCTGTAGCGAGATAGGCATGTACACCTTCCCCAGCTGCCCGTCCGGTGGCAAAACAGGCCGTGAGCAAATAGCCGCCGGTGGGTGCATCCCAGTCCAGCATTTCACCGCAGCAAAATACTGCCGGATGATCCTTCAGCTGTAACTGCGGGCTGAAGGCACTGCGTTTGATTCCACCGGCACAGCTAATCGCTTCTTCAATCGGGCGAAAACCTGTTAATTCAATCCGCAGCTGTTTCACCTGTGCCGCCAGCGCCTCCGGCTGATGCCATAAGCTTTTATCGACCAGTTCACGCAGCAGACTGCTTTTGGCTGCATCTAAACCGGCTTTACGCCAGACATTGTTAAGTGACTGCTTTTTACTGGGGTATAATTTTTTGGCCAGCTGCGCCTGGGACTGCTCGGGCAGCAAATCCAGAGAGAGTACCATGCGCTGCTGCTGTTTCAGCTGTGCACGCAAGGCCCGGCCCTGCTTATAAATCAGGCCGCTTTCCAGTCCATAATGGGTCAGGACAATATCGCCGATACTGCGCGTATGCGGTTCTACCCAGGCCTCAACCCGTTTTAAAGGCTGACCAAACACTGGCTGCATAAAGCTGGACCACGGATATTCCACCCCGGCATTGCTGGCCTGAAATGGTTCAATCTGCTCTGGACGGAGCCAGTCCTGCCAGGCACCATCACTGCCTAATTGCGACCACGACAGCGCACCACAAGCCAGCACAATCGCATCAAATGCTTCACTGCGCAGTTGCCCATGTTTTAAGTCCAGAATCTGCAGCTGTTGCTGCTCAAGGCCTTTGACCTGCTGGCGGTAATGAAACTGCACCCCATTATCCGCCAGTCGTTTTAACCAGGCCCGTAATAGCGGTGCAGCTTTCATCTCCACCGGAAATATCCGCCCGGATGAACCGACATAAGAGCGAATGCCCAAGCCTGCCATCCAGTCCTGAATCCAGCCAGCATCCCAGCGCTGAATCCACGGCGCCAGCCAGTCGGCCTGATCATAACGCTGAATAAACTGCGGCACTGCTTCGGCATGGGAAATATTTAACCCGGTTTTTCCGGCCATTAAAAACTTGCGTGCTGCCGAAGGCTTCTGCTCATAGACATGCAGGTTATAGCCATACTGGCTGAGCACCTCAGCCGCCATCAAGCCGGCCGGGCCTGCCCCGATAATGGCAATCCGCTTGGACATGCTTATTCTTCCACTGCCTGCGCTGGCGACTGGCCCTGAAGCGGCTGAAAATCGTCAAAACGGGTACGATAACCCTCCGGTTTGCGAATAATCAGTTGCTGGCACAATTCACCGCGCTGCAAATATTTAATTTCAAAATGGGTCCGGGCAGAATCGGCGGCAATCCGCTGTTTCTCAAACGGCAGTTTCCATAGCGCCAATAATTGCTGTTCAGCTTCGGCAATATATTCAGGGATATTACTGGCCAGGGTAATCTGTCCATTCGGTTGTAAACGCGACAGCAAAAACTCAAAAAATGGCATGTTCAGCCAGCGCTGGGCCGGATTATGCGGCTCCGGATTCGGATATAAAATAAAGCACTGCTCGACTTGCGCCGGATATAGCGCATGTACAATCCACGGTAAGGCATCGGCATGGACTGGCTGCAGATTGGCATGCGGTTCTAATCCATGCTGCTTTTGCATGGCCAGAAACTTTTCCCGGGTGCGCTCAATCGCATACAGGGTTTGCTCAGGATGTTGCCCACTGAACAACAGCGCGTGCTTGCCTTTGCCTGCACCAATTTCGATACAGACAGGAGTATTGGCAATGGCTTGAAAGTCACGCGGAGCATGCATACGCTGGGCTTGAAATTGACGAATGGGCATAATCAGATCAAACTTATAAAAAACCGCACAAGTCTATCAAGTGCAGCTGTTTTTGCCTAATCTAATCCGGGATTTTATCAGGAGACCCGCATGCCACGTACATTCCCTTGCCCACGTTGTGGTGAACCTTCTGTCTGGGAAGGCAATGAATTTCGCCCTTTCTGTTCCGAGCGTTGCAAGCTGATTGATTTGGGCGCCTGGGCCAGTGATGAATATCGCCTGCCGACTCAGGATGCACCCTCGGTAGATAACCCGGAAGACTAAAACGGGTTACGCGGTTTTACAAAAAGCCGCTTTTACTGGAAAGGTGTAATAAAAATCCTACACATTTAAAACTTCTTTGCGCAAACAGCGCACACATTTAAAAATTTTACTGCAAAACGTTACCCTATTCGCATTCGGTTCTTTTTTAAATGGCCTCGAGATTCTAATTATCGAGCCCTGTATGCCCACGCTCCTGAAAATTCTTTTTTTCGCCTTTCTGCTTGCCGCAATCTTAATGCTGGCAGTCGGTTTATATAGTCAGGATATGCTGCTGATTGGGGTGGCGGTATTATTTGCCTTAATGGCCTGGCTGGTGGGCATGGAAGCGAAAAAACAGCTGAATGACCCGTTTCGCAAATAAATGGCAATCAAAACAGCGTAATAAAAAAGTCAGCACTGTGCTGACTTTGGTTAGGGTGAAATTTGCAGATTAACCGGCCTGCCCCGCCACAAAAGGATTGTGCTGTTTTTCAAAACCAATGGTACTGATCGGACCATGCCCTGAAATAAACTGGGTTTCATCGGGCAGGCTAAAACATTCACGCTGGATTGAGTCCAGTAATTGCTGATGATTCCCTCGCGGGAAATCTGTCCGGCCAATCGAGCCTTTAAACAGCACATCACCGGTCCAGAGCAAACCGTAATTGGCATTATAGAACATCACATGACCTGGGGTATGTCCCGGCGCAAAACGCACTTCAAACTGTTCATTGCCCAGCTGCAGCTGCTCACCACCTTCCAGCCACTGATCCACCTCGACCTTTTCAGGAATCGGGAAACCATAACGCGCCGAGACTTCCTGAATCATATCCAGCCAGAATGCATCTTCCTTATGCGGGCCAATGACCGGCACATCCCAGCGTTTTTTTAAGGCACCGACAGCACCGGCATGATCCAGATGGCCATGAGTTAACCATAAGGCTTTCACAGTTAAGCCCAGTGCTTCAACTTCTGCCTGCAGCTTGTCCGGTTCGCCGCCCGCATCAATCAAAATGGCCTCTTTGCTTTCTGCATCCCAGACGATGGAACAATTTTGGGCAAATGCCGTGACCGGCACAATTTTGACTTGTAACATGGGTTAAGCGTCCTGTTGAAAATGGGCAAAAGTCTGTTTCAGCGCATCCAGATTAGCCTGAAGCAAGGCATTCAGCAATTGTAAATGATCGTCCCGCTGGTTGAGCGCCGGAATATAGGCATAGTGTTCCCCGCCCGCCTGCTGAAAAATCTCGGCATTTTGTATCGCCAGTTCTTCCAGGGTTTCCAGACAGTCGGCAGAAAATGCCGGACTCATGATCTGAACCGATTTAACTCCCTGCTGGCCCCATTCTTCGAGCAGCACATCGGTATAGGGCTTGACCCATTCCTGCTTGCCAAAACGTGACTGGAAGCTGATCGCCCACTGATCCTCATTTAAACCCAGCGCCTGCGCCACCAGTTGAGCGGTTGTGCGACTGCGCTCGGCATACGGGTCGCCTTTATCGGCATACGGCTGTGGAATACCGTGAAATGACATCAGCAGTTTTTCCGCCGGACCATGCTCGGCCTGAAATTCGCGCACACTCTGCGCCAAAGCCTGAATATACAAAGGATGCTGATAATAATCGCGGATAATGCTCAGCCCCGGCAAATTGCGCTGCTGCGGAATCCATTTGGCTATAGCATCATATAGCGGCGCGGTGGAAGTTGCGGAATATTGAGGGAATAGCGGCAGGACAAGGAGATGATCTTGCGGCTGCTGGGCCAGCTTTGCCAGCAAAGCGTCGATGCCCGGGTTGCCATAGGTCATGGCTGGCACAATATTCAGCTCAAATTCCGGGTAGAGCGGAGTTAAGGTCTGTCTGATGGCATCAACCTGCGCCTGCAAAATTTCGCGCATAGGCGAATCCTGATTCCAGACCATGGCATAAGCATGTGCCACGCGTTTGGGGCGAAACGGTAAAATAAACAGCCTTAAAATGATTTGCCACAGCAGTTTGGGAATTTCAATCACCCGCTGATCAGACAGGAACTGTTTCAGAAAACGTCGTACCGCGGGCACAGTCGGTGCATCCGGTGTGCCCAAATTGGCCAGAATAATGGTGATTTTCGGTTTCGCAACAACAGACATTAGGCTCTCAGGAATCATCAGGGAACGCGTTTACTTTAACAGCTTTCCCGTCTGTTACTAAATGAATTAATACGTCGATTTATATTGAAAAACACGATCATTATCAAGCAGGTTACTGTCCAGCAACTTCTGCCCTTTGGCTGTAGTCTGCCATAGCATACGCTGGCGTTCATCCCGGCCGGCCTGCACAATCCAGTCATTCTGGCGCATCTGCATTTTAATGGTATGCAAGGCACGAATATTGATTTGCGCCCGTGCCACCGCATGCGCCCGTGGCATTTCACGCCGCGCATCAGTCAGGCCGGTATCATTTAAATATTCATTCATGCGTTTGGAAAAATATTCTTCCGGGGTCGGATGAATAAAGGTCGAGCCTAAAATACTGAACAGCTGCGCCCAGGTCAGCTGTTTTTGTACTTTCAGTTCTTTAAAATTACCATCCTGATAGGCATGCATCCGGTATTCAAACTGGAAAGCTTCATGCATGGATACTTTGGGCAAGCTTAAGAATGGATCGGCTTCGGTCTTGCCAAGTTCATTTTTTAACTGGGCCACTTTGGCCTGTAGCTGCTCGATTTCATCATGCAGGGCCTGGGTATTTTGCGGACGCACCCAGCCCACCACCGGATAACGCTCCAGCATTTGCGGCATATTGAAACGTACCGCCAGCTCCAGATCACGCAAGCTGCGATAGCAAAACACCTGATCAACTTCCTGCTGCAACAGGCGACGGAATTCTTTAAATTTTTCCCGCAGTTCAGGTTTGGCATCCTGCAAGCTGGCATCACGCGAATCCGGATCTTCATGCATAAACACAATCATCGGTTTCTGCTTGGTGACCGCGTAAATATATTCCAGATGCATATAGCCCACACCCGATACCGACTGCTCGCCATACTGGCTGCCCAGTAACAGCACCACATAGTCGCAGTCATCAATCTGACGACGGGCAAATGCCGTACTCAACGGCGTACGCTGCTCCAAGCCCCAGGAAAAGAAGCCCATTCCCACCAAGGTCTGTGTCAATACCATGCGTTCCGGCTGCATATCTGAACCGGACGTAGAGATAAATACCTGATAGCGTTTATCGAGCATTGGCTCTCCTTCCTTCCCTAAATAGCTGAAGCGCCCAATGGGCATCAGTATTGTTCCCCAATCAAAAAAATAAGTCATGCTGAAGCAATCATGTTGCTTTCTTTATGGAGCTGGCTTAGCGAGGCAGATTGGAAATTTTCCAGCGGATCTGCTCAGGCATCAGGCGCTCGACAATCGGTTGTAAATGTTCAGCATTTTGACCGCTGACATAACAATGAATCTGCACCTGATCGGCTCGGCTCTGTTCAAATAATAACTCATTTTTCGTTAAAATGCGGGAAGTTTGACGCGCAACGGCAGTTCCTGAGTCAATTAATGTCAATTTCTGACCAAAAATAGACTGAATCGCAGTTTTTAAGAAGGGATAATGGGTACACCCCAGCACCAGATGATCTGCGCCAGCATCCACCACTGGCTGTAACAGTTCACTTAAAGTAGTTAAACAGGCAGCACTCATTTGCGCTCCGCTTTCCACAAAAGGCACCAGTTCAAGCGAAGTTAAAGGAATCACCTTGACCTCGGCCGGCAAGGCAAAACGCTGAATCACGTCTTTAATTAGCTGGCCACGAAAGGTCGCTGGTGTCGCCAGCACAGCCACGGTTTTGGTTTTGCTCTGCAGTACCGCCGGTTTTAAGGCTGGGACCAAACCAACAATCGGGAAATCTTCCCCATAATGCGCACGCAGATAATCCAGACTAAAAGCCGAGGCAGTATTGCAGGCCACCACTGCAATTTTACAGCCTTGCCGATACAGCCACTCGATAGCCTGAGCGGTCAGTTCGCGAATTTCCTGATCATCACGCGGACCATAAGGCACATGCGCCGTGTCGGCATAATAAACAATCTGTTCATTGGGCAAATGCTGGGCAATTTCCAGCGCCACCGACAAGCCGCCAATGCCTGAATCAAAAATCCCGATTGGCGCATCCGCCTGCGCTCTGGTCATAGGGTGCAACAAAGGAGCAAGGGGATGAATGGCGGTCATGGCAGCGGAATGAGCAGTTTGAAATAGGATGGCTCAAGCTTAAACCTCAGGTGCCTAATTGCAATAGCAAATCACCACTTTTCAGGCTTAAAATTGCATCGCCTTCGGCATTTTCCTGCAAGCTGCCCAGCTCGATCAGATGAAAAAAAGCCGCACGCTGGATCAGGGCATTCAGACCAAAACGCACATGTACATAGGGACGCAACTCCCCTTCATATTCACGCATAAAGATCGGATGCTGCTCATCGACAATCACCAGGTCCTGAGTGGTAGTGGTCAGTTGCAGATAGGTCTTGCCTTCAATATCAACTTGATCTACCTGATTGACAAATAAAGGCTCATCTTCCACCTCAATTTCAATCTGCTCGACCGGGGTTTTTAAATAGAACGTGTGACCTTCTTTCCAGAGTATGGTAGAAAATAGCTCAATTAATGACTGGCGCTTCACCAATTGACCTTCGTGCCACCATTCTCCATTGGCTTTTACCGTTAAATCCATTTTGCCACAATGCTTTGGATGCCATTGCTCCAAAGGGGGAATTGACCTTTTGTGACCGGGCTGTGCATCTTTTAAGTATTGTGCAATGCCCATTAAATTTTTATCATCAGAAAATGCTACTTTTTTCGTCGGATTTGGTTCATTGTGCTCATTGTTCATCATTGAATACCCTGCTGACGGAAAAATAATATGATTCAGCCAATTGGCTAGACCAAGGTTTAAAACTATACTAGCCCACAATATAAAAGACACGATAGCAAATTTGTGTCTAGGAACTAAGAACACTCATGGCAGCACCGGATTCTGAGATGACGGTTGCCACCTTCTAGTATTATGAGGAGTCCTACATGGAACACATCGAACGTGAATCGATGGAGTTTGACGTAGTTATCGTAGGTGCTGGCCCTGCGGGTCTGTCTGCGGCGATTAAAATCCGTCAACTTGCAATTGAAAATAACCTGAATGATCTGTCCGTTTGTGTCGTAGAAAAAGGCTCCGAAGTCGGTGCGCACATCTTGTCAGGTGCGGTGCTGGAACCACGTGCCATCAATGAGCTGTTCCCGAACTGGAAAGAAGAAGGTGCACCTTTAAATGTACCGGTGACAGAAGATAAAACGTTCTTCCTGCTGTCTGAAACCACTTCGAAAGAAGCGCCACACTGGATGGTACCAAAAACCATGCACAACAATGGCAACTATGTCATTTCACTCGGCAACGTGGTGCGCTGGTTAGGCCAGAAAGCCGAAGAACTGGAAGTGTCGATTTTCCCGGGCTTTGCGGCATCTGAAATTCTGTACCATGAAGATGGCACAGTAAAAGGCATTCAAACCGGTGACATGGGCATTGGTAAAGATGGTGAACCGACCCATAACTTTGCCCCAGGTTATGAACTGCATGCCAAATACACCCTGTTTGCTGAAGGCTGTCGTGGTCACTTAGGCAAACGTCTGATTCAGAAATTCAATCTGGACAAAGATGCCGATCCACAACACTACGGTATCGGCATTAAAGAGCTGTGGGAAATTGATCCGGCCAAACATAAGCCAGGTCTGGTGATGCACGGTGCCGGCTGGCCATTGTCTGAAACCGGTTCTTCAGGCGGCTGGTGGCTCTACCATGCTGAAAACAACCAGGTTACGCTGGGGATGATCGTTGATCTGTCTTATGAAAACCCGCACATGTATCCATTTATGGAAATGCAGCGCTGGAAGACTCATCCACTCATCAAACAGTATCTGGAAGGTGGTAAGCGTATTTCTTATGGTGCGCGAGCCGTAACCAAAGGTGGCTTTAACTCGCTGCCGAAGTTTACCTTCCCGGGTGGTTCGTTAATTGGTGATGATGCCGGCTTCCTGAACTTTGCCAAAATCAAAGGTTCTCATACCGCAATGAAATCCGGCATGCTGTGTGGTGAAGCAGTCTTTGAAGCGATTGCTGCTGGTGTCGAAAAAGGTGGTGATCTGGCTGTTGCCCGTGTGACTGAGGGTGAAGATTTCTTTGCAAAAGAATTAACCTCTTATACCGAGAAGTTCAACAACAGTTGGCTGAAAGAAGAGCTTTACAACGCGCGTAACTTTGGCCCGGCAATGCATAAGTTTGGTCAATGGTTTGGTGGTGCGTTTAACTTCATCGACCAGAACATCTTTAAAGTACCATTTACTCTGCATGATTTAGTGCCTGACTTCAGCGCACTGAAAACCGTAGATGCGGTAAGCTTTAAGCCGAACTATCCAAAACCGGATGGCAAGCTGACCTTTGACCGTTTGTCTTCGGTGTTTGTATCCAATACCGTACACGAAGAAAACCAGCCAGCGCACCTGAAACTAACCAATGCCTCGATTCCGGTCGATGTGAACTTGCCTAAATGGGATGAGCCGGCACAGCGTTACTGCCCTGCGGGTGTGTATGAAATTATGGAAAATGATGATGGTTCCAAGCGCTTCCAGATTAACGCAGCCAACTGCGTACACTGCAAGACCTGTGACATTAAAGATCCATCGCAGAACATCACCTGGGTAACACCGGAAGGTGGTGGTGGTCCAAACTATCCAAATATGTAATCTCGATTGAGATCAAAATAAACCCGCGTAAGCGGGTTTATTGTTTTAGATCATTCAACTGGCTGATCATTGAATCAAGCGCGATACAACCAGATTATTTTAAAGATGCTTTATTTTCGATATAGCTTTCTGGGTATGGGTCTTCATCAACAATTTTCCGGTATTCAAACACTACTTCTAACATTAAACAATCTTTTTCACTAAAATAACGGCTCGGTAATAAAAGTAGCTCCTTTGGGTCTTTAAATCCATATAAAGCAAAAATTTGCTCTGACTTTTCTGAATAATGTTTTAATGAACGTGATGCATTGTTTACAATAAATATAAAAATAAAATAGCTGCCTACAGAACTAAAAAGCCAAACCCAGAAGTCTTCTAAATTGAATCCTCTAATCCAAAAAAAATATAATTGTAACTAATACACATGTAATCCCATACCAAATTCTGCCTCCTTTTATTACTGAAGCATCATGTGGTTTAACTGCAGCGCCCATCCCTACTTGCATATGCAGTAAACCTGTTTTAGGACTTAATACGGAATATAGTTCATACAGATTATTTTTAAGACGTCTTACTACACAAATCACATATTCATTTCCTTCAAATAAAGCTCGATGAAACTGACCTATACACGCTCGACCATCTATTTCCAGCACTACAGATTTAACATGTAAACGGCTATGTAAAGCTAAAATTACTGTTTGGGCTGACAGAGAAACACTTTCCGTAATCCCACTTAAAATAGCAGAAGCACCAATCTGTGTATCTCCCGAAGATCCTGAGGTATTTAAAGTTCCATCATAAACTTCCAAACGTTAGATTCGGCCTTCAATTTTTAACATGTCATACATCTAAAAACTCGTCATGACTTTTTATTCTTCATTAATACAGCCAACCGCATACGCTGTAAGACCGAGATATTAAAGATCCTTTACAGAATATTATGCACGTTATACCTGATCTTACGAGTGACCCTAAATATCCAAACAGGTAATTTATTTAATAAAAACCCACTTAGGGTTTTTATTAACTTTCAAAACTTATTATTCTAAGTTTTCTCAAGTTCATTGTTTTCATAAGCTATTTGCTCGTGGACAGGTCCTAATTTTTTATCGACTCTTTTACCTTTCCAGCTTCGTTTTGATTCATATACCGTTCGTTGTCTAAAGTAACTAAATGGCTCTGCATTATAGATGAAACCATATTTAGAATCGTGTACATAGCTTGAATAAAAATCTACTGCTTCTTGTGAAACATTTTTTTCCCAACTCTGTAATTCCCAATCATCTATATCGACTAAAAACTCATAAGCTTTAGCAAATGGATAAATGATTCTAAATACGTGTTTTATACCTGTTAAATTAGATTGATCAAATGTGGTGAAATTTTTAGCTGTTTTAACTCTTTCAACTTCAGTGGCCATATCAGCAGGACCGGTTGGTAAAGAAAATCCGGCTTCTTCTCGAGCAATTTGACTCACTGAAAGATAAGCTGGATTTTCTTTTGAATTACCCTGTGCTAAATATTGTTGTCGTTGACGATGTAAAGTTCCATAGGCACCATATTGAAGCTTCATATAATTTATAATGTCTTTTTTTACCTCACCTGTCGAGGCTCCTACTGCTTTTTGAACGGCCTCAAAAAGTTGCTGGGTTTTTTCTTCAATCTGAAATTCATCTTCAAACAAAATAGGGTCTTCTTTTTTAAGATTTTCATAATTAAAAATTTTAACACCTGAATTTTCAGCACTTTCAAGCATGTCTTTTAAAGGAATACGGGTGAAATTATTACTAATTGTTTGTGAACTTGGCTCATAGCCACCACCCACATCGGAATGCATCCCAGGATAGACTATTTCTTTCCATGTTCTTGGGTTAGCTAATTTACCATCTACACAAATTGAATCTACAGGAAAAGCAAAACGTAACTCATTCCCCGCGACTTGATGCACACAATTTTTTACTCTCGGATCGATCACCATGTCTCGACCTTTAAAACTGAATTTATTTGGCATATTCGTCGCCGGTAAGCCAAAAGATGCAACAGTATCAAATATACCTAAAAACTGAATTTCCATCGGTGCAGGTTCTGCTTGACCTGAGATTTGATACTTTAAACTCAAGTCCTCAGTTTCAGTTTTCCAAATCATTTCATTAGAAAATACCCGTGCCAGCGCAGCCCCGCGTGAGAAACCAAAGATCGATAAATTAACTTTTTTGATTAGACGATGTTCGTTGAGCTTTGCCTCCATTTTAACTATCGCTTCATTTTTTCGCGCTTCAACTTGAGGCTTTAAGGTCACTTCGGCTTGGGCTATTTTTTGTTTTAAGGTGTTTTCTAAACTTTTACTGATTTGACTCTCACCATATTCTAAGCGTCTTCTACCACCAACGCCTGTAAAACCGCCCGAAAGGTCATGATCTTGCACTTTAGCTATTATTTTATCAACTTTGCTCAGCTCACCATTAAATGGGGTTCCCACACCAGATACATAAATTGGATGACTTAACTTAATATCTAATCGATTTTTTTCTTCTTCAAATAGAGCATATGACTGAGCATTTTTCCACAATTTAGCTGGATTTGCCAATTTTTGTTTATCTTGATCGCTCTCTAAATTATTTCCTGTTCCATCAAAAAAAACGGCAATATTAACTACATCCGCACAATCTTGCTTGGCTTGTGGATGCAGATTACTGACATCTTGATTGCTATTTTTTATTTTTTGTAATTGAGAAACCATATTCTTACCTTTTTATTTTTTATCATTCTCATTTAATTCATCAATTAATTCTGATCTTACTTCTAATCCCTTTTTTGTAGCATCAGGCATATTCCGCCCTTCAGTCAGTGTGATTTCAACCGTATCATCTGGATAAAGGTGCACTGCTAAATAGCTTTTTCCTTTTAAGTCCTCTTTGGTCAGATAAGGAACATTTTTTGCAACGTGTTGTTTACGAATATTTGTTTGTCCCCATGTAATATATTGTGGTCCAGTAATAATCGCAGATCGTTTAGTGGCTGCCCCAAAGCCTCCTCCAACCTCCTCGCCATTCACTCGTACAATATATGGTCTATAACTTGGATCATAGCCAAATGATGTGGTCGTTAGAACATAGGTTTTACCGGAACCTGAACTGCATCCTATCAAACCTAAAGCCAAGCCTACTGGCAGCATCACAATTTTTTTAAATATATTCATCACATCACCTGTCGCGACTCCAACTTCTTTTCGAACGGCTTTGAAAAGTTAATACTGATTTGATTTTCACCATATCTTATCCGTCTTACACCACCTGTAAACTCATAATCTTGCACTGTGGCTATTCTTTTTTCGACTATATTTAGCTCACGATTAAATGAGGTTCCGACACCAGATACATAAATAGGATGACTAACTTGAATCCCCATCAGCACAGTCTTGTTTTTTTGTGGACCAAGATTATCTACATCTTGATTTGTATTCTTAACTTTTTATATTATTTATCATAGGACACCACTATTTATTATTTTTCTCTTTTCGTAGTTTATTTCTCCATTCTAGCCCTTTCTGTGTAGCATTAGGCATGCTTTCAGAATCTGTAAGTGTAATTTCAACACTATCATCCGGATAGAGATGCACTGCTAAATAACTTTTTCCTTTTAAATCCTCTTTGGTTAAATAAGGAATATTTTTTGCAACGTGTTGTTTACGAATATTTGTTTGCCCCCATGTAACATATTGTGGTCCTGTAATAACTGCCGATCTTTTCGTACCGCCACTACCAATTAACTCTTCATTTAACAAAACATCATATGTGCGATAACTTGGATCATAATTAAAGGAGGTTGTCGTAAGTATATAAGTTTTACTTGAGCCTGCACTGCAACCAACCAAACCTAAAGCCAAGCCTACTGGCAGCATCACAATTTTTTTAAATATATTCATCACATCACCTATAATTTTTAATTTACTTAAAGAATATTCCTAACTTCACGTTTCTTTGATGCCAAATTAATTGTGTTAGCATAAAGTTATGTTTTATGAGTTTATTCGTTTTCGTCAACTAAACTCTCTAAGTCTTCCATCGCCTGATCCATTGTCATCATCTTATTTTTCACTTTTAGCAGCACACTTTGAAGCAGCTCTTCTTGCTCGAAAGTATTTTTATATATCAACGTTAGACAAATAAAATTTAAAATATCCCGAGTACCCTCCAAACCATATTCACGTGCTAATGCTATTTTTTCCACAACATACTGGTAAAGTTCCCATTCATTAAAGCCCTCAACCAAGAAGGGATTATTCAGATTTAGATAATAAATCAAATGGTCAGGAAAGGTTGCTTCCACCATCAATTCTTCTTGTAGTAGCGTAAATGTAAACGGATTTTTCCAATCATAAAATTTCAGAGATTCATGACCATTACCACCGATGATTTTATGTAATTTTTCTTTTCGATCCCAATACCACCAACTATGAATAGGCTCTAATAACACTTTCTTCTGCTGGTCTGATAACACTTGTTGCTGAACATAAAGAGTCTGATCTGAAATTTGACCAACTAAAGTACCAAGAATAGCTGGATCCCAAAATGCTAAATACATCTCTAATCCACCTTCAAATTGGACATTTAGAAATTGTCTCAAATGTGAATATAAACTATCAAAATCTAAAGAACTTATTATTAAGGTTAATCGAGGAGTCCCAACCACGCGTTTAGAGATATAGTGCCACTCGATATTATGATTGTGCCCGAGTTGAACCAAATGAGGTGATATTTCTGCAGCTTTATCACCAGCAGCTTCTTTTAATAAATTGCGATAATGTAAATGTGAATTCTTTTTTAAGAACCAACTGTCTTGTGCTGCATCAGCCAACGCATAAATAAAATAAGTCTTATTTTCCTCAGATGGATATTCTTCAAAAAAATGATGTAAATCAGGATGTAATAAATTTATCATTTATGAACCATCCCCTTTATTGACAAATGCACCACGTTGACTTGCTCTTCGTGCCAAACATTCCCAACACACACTTTGTGGGAAGAATGGTAAGTTCATATTTACTTTCGTGCCAGGTACAAACTGATGCTGACCCGCTTTCACCTCAAATTTACTTGCAGTCGTAGGAAATATCCCTGAAGCATTTATTCTTAGTTGCGAACCGCCTGCGGTCAGTACGATTTCTTTCGCACTGGTGATGTCGACATTTGCCTCAGTCGAAATAATCTGCACCCCCTTTCTGGCAATAAGATCTGCCCCATCACCCTGTGCCTGAATCTCAACCTTGCCTTTACCGGCATACAGTCGTGCACCGTCTTGTGCTGCAAACAGGCTTAGTTTCTGGCTGGCATGGGCAATCAAAGACTGCTGCGTACTCAGGTTAATACTCTCTCCGGCACTGTGACTGATCTGACCATCAGCAGAGAGATGTACATCTTGCTGGCTACTTAAAGCAATAGAGTTTGGTGCACTGAGAATCATCAGTGCCTGTTTAAAAGCAGCGGCTTTGCTTTCATCCTGCTGTTCGATCTGTTCCAGGAAGTTCTTTAAGTTGTCTAAAACTTCTAAAGGATCGGTCTGCTGATTTTTGGCCACTTCACTTAAGGCTTGGGCATTGCTCAGTGAGCTTTCAATCTGGCTATTGGCTTCACTGGCATCGAGATGGTTGCCTTCTGCCTGTGCCTGTGGATGGGTGGAAATCAGCAAGCCTTCTCCGGCACGGACCGCACCCCACTGATCGGTTCTGAGCTCAAAACCTTCACCACGGCCATCACTTTCAGCGCTGGCTTTGGGATGACTTAAGTTCCCCAGATTCAGTTGGGTCGCACCATGGCTGCTTTGCAGCTGGGCTGAAATCTGCTTCGGAGTATCATCAAAACGCAGCTGGTTAAAGCCACTGCCTTCAATTTCCTGTGAGCGGATCCCGCTGAGTTTTTTGGTGTCGGGTAGTTGGCCTTGTTGGTCGAATTGGGTTGGCGAGCGTTCTGCTTCATGTAAACGACCAACCACGAAAGGCCGGTCGATGTTACCGTCAAAGAAGTCGATCACCACAATTTCATTAATCCGTGGCAGGAAACGTGCCCCGTAGCCTTCTCCGGCCCAGGGGGTCAGTACATCCACCCAGGCAGAGTCGGTGTCATTGTCATTGCTGCCAGCACCGCCATCATGCTGATGGTCATCACTGCGGGTAAACAGGAAGCGGACTTTAATCCGTCCCCATTCATCGACATGGATGCTTTCGCCAGCAGGACCGACTACCCGAGCACGCTGCGGATGGGCTGCTGGTCGGTGCTGTAGTGGATGGTATTCCGGGACGGTGCGGATGTTGCGACGTTGCAGGGTTAAGGTATTGCCTTGACGTTCATCCGGGTGTTGTTCGTGTTGAAAACTAAAATGGCTATGCCAGTGGCTCTGGCTGAGTAGCTGGTTAATCTGCTGTTTGAGGTCTTTAGGTAAGTTGTTCTGGTTATAGAACTGTTTGCCGGTAATTAGAAATTCTTTGTCGGCTGCGCTGTGCTGGTCAATTTCCGGATGTTCATTCAGTTCAAACCAGTAGCCAACCTGGGCATCACGGACGGTGGAATGCGCGCTGAAGTATTTGGATTGCAGGTCGTTGTAGTGGCTGAGGTTCTGGTTCAGTTTATCCAGCTGGTTGTTGGAAGAGGCTGTGGCCTGGTCTTCGCCATTTAAATCCTGCATCCAGGCCGGGCTGATCTGCCAGGCTTGTTCCAGGCTCAAGCTGGCATTGTCCTGATTATGGCTGTGCTGGTGTTTGCTTTGCACTGAACCGGCGCCTTCTTCCTGGCTGAGGCTGTCTGACTGCCAGCGTTGCAGATGTACGGCAGTCGGTTGCAGGCTGCGCTGGGCAATCAACTGGGTGATGCTGTCTAATTGTTCGGTGGCACTGGAGCGATGAAAGCGGATGCTGCGGCGGTTTAAAGCACTGTACTGGCTGTTGTCATCAATCAGGCGCAGTTTCTGGGCCTGAATCGGGCTGCTGGAATGTACGACCTGTAACTGGGCTTCATCAATCAGCCAGTTAATCCCTTCACTGCGCCAGAGCCGGGTCAAAAAGTCATAGTCGGTTTCATTGGACTGCATGATAAAAGGACGCACATCCAGTTCCTGGGTCAGTCCGGTTAAGTCCAGGGTCAGGCTGGCGGCAAAGAGTGGGCTTTTGTTTTGCCATTCTTTAAATAGAATCTCGCTGACTTCGCGTACGCTTTTATTCATAAACACGCGGCTATTACGGCGTTTATGCCAGAGTGCAGTGGGATCTTCCAAGGTGAGTTTATAGAGGGTGAGTGAGCCATCACTTTGGCCTTGCGCTGCGGCGGTGATAATACCGCTGCTGCGAAACAGCTGGCCCTGGTCGGTGACCTGATCGACGGCAACTTGCGCGCCGATAAACTGTTTTAACGGAATCTGGGCATTGGTCGAAAGACAGATCAGTTCGGCATGTAAACCGTCATTGAGCTGGTGTTCACCGTCGATGCGCTGTAAAAAAACATCGGTATTTAAGGCAGGCTGAGAAAATTGAATATGGAGGGCACGTTTTTGTGGGCTGAGGCCTAATTTTTCTAGTGCTGCAAATATATTGCTTGGCATCATTGTTCTGTAATAAATAGCTAAAAAAAAGTGTGGCTATTTTATACAAAATAACCACATAAAACATCGCTTCAACCCGGCCGCTTGTTTATCAATATGTAACTATCCGATAAAAAGCATGGCCTTTAAAACCGCGGCATTGTCGGAGGATGACCTAGCCTTTTTTGACCAGATAATGAAATTCTTTATTGCCGGCAGCATCCAGCACTTCTTCCTGTAACAGCAGCTCATGACCCAAATGCATACAGAATTTTGGAATATCCCACGAAGTAGAATTGTCGGTGGCAAAAATCTCCACCACATCGCCCGATTTAGATTTACGAATGGCTTGATGCAACATCATCACTGGTTCAGGGCAACGCAGACCGCGCGTATTTAGCTGAATAGCAGGGGTAATGGATGAATCAGACATAATAAAACTCGGCGAGATACAATTTTTCTATTCTAACACAAAGCCAGCAAAACCACTGATGCTGCAAGCTGGCTTTATCCGCCTGATAAATCATCAAATTCATTGTTTCAGCGAAAGTCGATAAACAATAGACAACTGTATTTTCTGCGGTATGATTAAATCAAGTTTTTTAGATACAACGAGTCTTTAGGAAGGATCATGCACGAGGAATCAGGCCCATCGTGGGGTATGCGTGGCTTACGTAAATGGTTAGGTACTGCACCGGAAACCCGCGATGAATTGCTAAAATTAGTACAAGATTCACGTCGTTTTTTAGAACCCGATACTGTGGCAATGCTGGAAGGTGTGCTGGATTTGCCGGCCACCAAAATCCGTGAGGTTATGACCCCGCGCACTTCCATGATCAGCTTGCAGGAAGATGATGAGCTGCTGGATATTCTGCATGTACTGGTCGAGTCGGCCCATTCACGCTTTCCGGTCTTCTCTTCAGACCAGCCTGACAATGTAGTGGGGATTCTGCTGGCCAAAGACTTGTTACCCTTTCTGACCGAACCAACGCCGAAGGTCGATATCCGGGCACTGATGCGTCAGCCACTGTTTGTGCCAGAAAGTGCGCGTTCCGATCAGGTCCTGCGTATGCTGAAAAATACCCAGACCCATATTGCCATTGTAATTGATGAATATGGCAGTACTTCAGGACTGGTAACCCTAGAAGATATTCTGGAAGAAATTGTTGGTGAAATTGAAGATGAGCATGATCAGGCCGATGCCGAAGCACAATACATTGTGCCCGATCATGATCCGCAGACCGCCAACACCTGGCTGGTACAGGCACTTACACCAATTGAACACTTTAACAATGTTTTAGATGCTGATTTTTCTGACGATGAAGTAGAAACTGTCGGCGGTTTACTGCTTCAGGAAATTGGATTGGTGAGTGATCTGCAAGGTCAAATTATTGAAATTGGGGATTGGCAGTTTAAGATTCTTGAAGCAGATGCACGCACTATTCATCTGATTCGAGCTGTACGTCAATGAGGACTTATTTCACCAAGCTGTTAGATTCATCCCAACAACACAAACAGCTCCCGCTAGTTTATCCCCTACTGATTGCCTTAATCGCAGGTGCCATTTTCAGTTTTGCCCTGGCACCGTATTATTACTGGTGGATTGCCCTGCTGTCTCCAGCCTTGCTTTATGCAGTTTTACGTCAGCGTTCTGCCAAACAGGCCTTTTTTATTGGCTGGGCCTACGGCATTGGCCTGTGGTTTGTCGGTGCATTCTGGCTATATACCTCCATTCATGTCTATGGAGATACTCCGGCCATTTTAAGCGTGCTGATGATTGCGATTATGGCCTTGGCCATGGGGCTGTTTACCGCCATTCAGACCTGGCTGTATCGCCGCTTCTTCCCGGAAACGCCGCTAACTTTCGCTCCGCTGTGGGTGTTCTTTGAATGGGCCAAAACCTGGGTATTTACCGGTTTCCCGTGGCTATTTGTCGGCTATGCCTTTACCGAGCGTTTTCTGGACAGCTATGCGCCTTTATTCGGGGTGTTCGGGGTGTCGTTTGTGGCCCTTATTCTGGCCTGTGCGCTGGTGGAAATCCTGAATAAACGCATCTTCTGGCTGGTGCCGTCATTGCTGCTCCTGGCTGGTGCCTGGGGTGCTTCCCAGCTCAGTTTTGTTAACCAGAAAGATGAACCGCCGCTGTCCGTATCCTTGATTCAGGGCAATATTCCGCAAGACCTGAAATGGCTGACCGAATATCAACTGAAAACCCTGCTGATCTACAGCGAACTGACCCGCACCGAATGGGGCCGCGACCTGATTGTCTGGCCGGAATCTTCCATTCCAATGTTCCAGACCGATATCGAACCGTTTTTAGCGGCCATGAAAACCGAGGCGGAAAAAACGGGAAGTGCCTGGGTCACCGGCATTCCGTATTGGGACCTGCCTGAATCGCAGCAAAATGGCCAGCCGATGTACTACAACAGTATTATGGCCACCGGTACAGATTCAGAAGGCTTATACAAGAAACAGCGCCTGGTGCCATTTGGTGAATATATTCCTTTATCCGGCCTGTTAAGCTGGGTCTTGCCGGCCTTGCAGAATGATCCATCCATGAGTGGTTTTTCGCGCGGTGCCAAAGAGCAAAAACCGCTGATGATTCATAACTCACCGTTGGGTGCAGCCATCTGTTATGAAGTGGCCTATCCGAATCTGACCCGTCGTAATGCCAGCCAGAGTGATTTTCTGGTGACTGTGTCCAATGATGCCTGGTTTACCGGTACAGCCGGCCCGTGGCAGCATTTACAGATGGTGCAGATGCGTGCCAAAGAAAATGGCCGCTGGTTTATTCGGGCCACCAATACCGGTGTGACCGCCTTTATTGACCATCAGGGCCATATTGTGCAGCAGGCTCCAATTGATCAGGAAGCAGTGCTGCGCGGTGAGTTACCGGCAATGCAGGGCCAGACCTTGTATACCCGCCTTAGTGATTGGCCGGTGCTGATCTTCTCCTTCCTGTTGCTGATTTTGGGCTGGATCTATCGTCCACGTAAGGTCGATGTCAGCTTTAAGTCGAGAAGATAATTCGCCTATGAAGTCCCCCTTTATCAAAGGGGGGTTAAGGGGATTAACTTTATAAATCCCTCCCTTGCGAAGCAGTGCTTCTCACCCTTTGTAAAAGGGAGGCGTAATAAAAAAACCGAGGTGCATGCCTCGGTTTTTTTATTTTGTCTATATTTAAAGCTGGGTCACCAGATAGGACAGCATCGCCGCCAGAGAGAGCATCGGCAAATAACGATAGACTTTTACCACTGCCTGCTCAAAGCAAGAGGCCTGTTCTGGTTCTAGTTTTAAAATAGTGGCTTGTAGCGCCGACCAGAAACTTAAGAGCAAGCACGAGCTCATCAGGCTCAGGGCGAAGAAACCGACCATAATCTGGCTGCTGCCTTCGGTGCTTTGCCAGAGATGCAAAAACCCCTGACTCAAGGGAAGCAGGCTTAAAATCAGCAGAACAGACTTCAGCATCGTCCAGTGAAACTGGTTAATTTCATCCGACAAGATTAATGCTTTCATACCATCCTCCAGACAAATATGTGCCTTTTGACTTATTATGAACGGTTTTAATGAAATAAATAGATGATATTGCTCCACATTCCCGGGATTATTGTAATCAGTACTGTTGGGAATAATTCTTATTATGAATCTCAAATCTGGAAGATTATCTTAAATCTATATTTATCAAGATATTAGTATATTTTTTATACTTAAGAGCGGCTTTGTTGCACAAAGATTTCATAACTATATGATTTTAAAAGTTTTGATTATTTTTTGATCCAAAATTAAATTTATTTAAATCAGATGCTTACATATTTATGCAACAAAGCCCTTAAGAGCTATTATCACTTCACCTTTAATTGAATAGTCCAATCAGGTGAAGTGATATATTCTATCACGGCATTTATAATCAAGCCGGCTTAAGGCTGATAATAAATATCGGCATCGGTGCCTTCACCGCCCTGCTGACCATCTGCACCAAAAGAATACAGGTCAAAAGCGCGACCTTCAGAGCCTGGAATTACATATTGAATGTCATTGTCCCAGCTGTCTTTTGGATAACCGCCTTTGACATAACCACCCGGCAACCAGTTTTTAGCTGACGCAGGCTGATTGACCAGCGCATCTAAACCACCATCCTGCATGGACGGATAACGGCCATTGTCCAGCTTGTATTGATCCAGCGCGCCGGCCACACCTTTTAAGGTAATTGCGGTGGTATCGACTTTGGCTTTTTCACCACGGCCCATCACGTTCGGGACAATCAGCGCCGCCAGCACGCCTAAAATGACAATCACCACCATTACTTCAATGAGGGTAAAACCGGCCTGTTTATTCGAATAGGATTTCCGTTGCATCAGGTTCTCTCTTGAATCTTTCATCATTTGTTATCTTCAATGGGTCTCGATTTAAATCATATTATTCATATTGACAATAGGCAGCATCACCGCAATCACAATCACCAGCACAATACTGGCCATCAGCACCAGCATTAAGGGCTCCAGCAGCGCCAGTAAGGTCGAGATGAGCGTGGTCACCTCCCGATCCTGCATGGTCGATGCGCGCTCCAGCATCCGGTCGAGCTCACCCGATGCTTCACCACTTTTAATCATTTGTACCATCATCGGCGGGAAATAACCACTGCGCTCCAGTTGGGTGCCCAAGTTCCCCCCTTCGGTGACTTTCTCGGCCGCCAGATTAACCGAATCGCGGATCACCCAGTTACTGCTGACCGCAGCGCCAATTTTTAAGGCATCAACCAATGGTACACCGGACTGGGTCAGAATCGACAGGGTGCTGGCAAAACGTGCTGCGTTTATACCACGTGACAGTTTACCAAATAGTGGCAGTTTGAGGGTTAAACGATCAAATGCATAATGGCCGGCCGAGGTTTTTAAAAAGCGGACCAACAGGAAGATGCCCAGAATCGTCCCGACCAGCAAAAAGGGCCAGGCCAGACGGATAAAATCACTGGCTTGCATTAACGCCACGGTAATCCACGGCAAGGCGCCTTTGTCCTGATCAAAGGTTTTGACAATATCCGGCACCACATAGGTCATCAGCCCCATCACAATGGCAAAGGACATCAGCATTAAAATAATTGGATAAATCATCGCGCCTTGCACTTTTTTCTGCATGGCAAAGCGGTTTTCGGTGTAGTCCGACAGCTGGTCCAGAATTAAATCCAGATGTCCAGAACGTTCCCCGGCGGCAATGGTGGCAATATATAAATCCGGAAAATGCCCCGACTGCTGTAAGGCATTGGCCAGTGAATATCCTTCTAAAACCTTGGAGCGTACCGACAGCAATAAATTCTGCACATGGACTTTTTCACTTTGCTTGGCCACGGCGCGCAAGGCTTCTTCCAGCGGAATGGCTGCGGCCACCAGTACCGACAGCTGCCGGGTCATTAAGGCCAGATCATAAGCGGTCATTTTTTTCTGGAACCAGCGCTGGGCCTGATGCTTCTGTTTTTGTTCTACCGGATCAACGCTAATCGGGATAAGGGCCTTGTCACGCAATTGCTGACGAATCTGCCGTGCAGAATCCCCTTCTAAAACCCCTTTTTGCTGCTTTCCTGATGCATCAAGGGCTGTAAACTGATATGCAGGCATTGTAATGCTCTAATTTTCCAAAAAATTATTCAACGCAGTTGCGTCTCACCACCAAAATCATTCATATTCTGAGATATAAATTATTTGCTCACTCTATCATAACTCCAGATCGAGCACGACGACATTTTCATCAGGAAGCAGACCCGCTGTTATGCCAAATTCGCCCGTTCATCCCGCCCCCATCTACCGTGTTCGTGTAGCTGTTCCGGTCTATCTGTATGACGGGTTTGACTATATGCTCAGTGCGGCTGAATATCAGCAGGCTGCCGTTGGCGCGCGGGTGCTGGTGTCCTTTGGCCGGCAGAATCTGGTGGGCATCATTATTGAAAAACTCCCGCCCGATCATCCGCTTGACCCCAAGATTAAACTGAAAGCCATTAGCGAGCTGCTCGACCAGCAGCCGATTCTAGATCAGAAAGTTTTAACTTTGTTGACATGGTCGGCGCAGTATTATCAGTTTCCGATTGGCGAAGTGATGCATAGCGCCCTGCCCAGCCTGTTACGTCAGGGACGCCCGTATAATTTACTGGCACGAATGTGGAAACTACTGGATGATCAGGCCGAAGCCAAACTGAAGCGCTCCGAGAAGCAGCAGGAGGCTTATAAAGTCCTGAAGCTGCATCCGAGCGGGACCTCAGAAAATATCCTGAATCTGGCCGGTATTGAAACTGCAACCTTAAAAGCGCTGGAAAAAAAGCAGATTTGCTACTGCGATCTGGAGCAGCAGGATTTTAGCCCAGTGCCAATGACGCTGGCGCAAATGCCGTTAACCCCGAACAGCGACCAGAAACAGGCCATTGAAACCGTACTGAAAGCACAGCATCGTTATCAGGCCTTTTTACTCGATGGTCTGACCGGCAGTGGTAAAACCGAAGTCTATCTGCAAATCATGCAGAAAGTGCTAAAACAGGGTAAACAGGTATTGGTGCTGGTGCCGGAAATTGGCCTGACTCCTCAAACCATTAGCCGCTTCCAGTCACGTTTTCACTGTCATATTGCGCTGCTGCATTCCGGTTTAAATGACAGCAAACGTCTGCAGGCCTGGCAGGCCGCCCAGACCGGCAAAGCCTCCATTATTCTTGGTACGCGCTCGGCAATTTATACCCCGCTGCCCAATTTGGGGCTGATTATTCTGGATGAAGAACACGACCTGTCATTTAAACAGCAGGAAGGCTTTCGTTACCATGCCCGTGATGTGGCCTTATACCGTGCCCATTTAGAAAACTGCCCGGTGATTCTCGGTTCAGCTACGCCCAGCATTGACAGCTATGCCTTAACGGAACAGGGTAAAATGATCCGTCTGGAACTGAACCAGCGTGCCGGCCCGGCACTGATGCCCAAAATTCACATCATTGACTTAAAAGTTGCGCAAAAACAGCTAGGTCTAAGCCTGCTGCTGATTCAGGAAATCAAGAAACGCCTGCAGAAAAAAGAACAGGTGCTAATTTTCTTAAACCGCCGCGGTTATGCGCCAGTGCTGGTCTGTGACAGCTGTGGCTGGCAGGCACAATGCCCACACTGTGATGCCAACTTTACCCTGCATCATAGTCCATATACCCATCTGCATTGTCATCATTGTGGCACCATTCACCGCAAGCCGGAGCAATGTCCGCAGTGCCAGCATAGCGAACTGAAAACCCTGGGTATGGGCACAGCCAAGGTTGAAGAAAACCTACAACAGCTGTTCCCGGACTATGAGGTGGTGCGGGTAGACCGCGATTCCACCAGCCGCGTCGGCAGCTGGCAAAAAATTTATGACCGCATTCAAACCAGCCAGCCGCTGATTCTACTCGGCACCCAAATGCTGGCCAAGGGTCATCATTTTCCTTATGTCACCTTAGTAGCGATTTTAGATATTGATGCTGGCCTGTTAAGTGTTGATATCCGGGCACCGGAACGGACTGCGCAGCTGATTGTGCAGGTGGCCGGTCGTGCCGGTCGCGGTGAGCATAAAGGCGATGTCTATTTACAGACCCTGCGTCCTGATCATCCGCTGCTGAGCACGCTGGTCGAGCAGGATTATCGTGCCTTTGCCCGGCAAACCTTAAAAGAACGTCAGGCTGCCCTGCTGCCCCCATTTCGCTATACCGCCCTGATTCGCTGCGAATCTAAAAGTCAGGAGCAGAATCAGCAGTTTTTACAGCAACATGCTCAATGGCTGCGAGAAAATTCTGAACAGTTAATTGATATCTGGGGACCGATTCCGGCACCAATGGAACGCAAGGCCGGCCGCTATCAGGCCCATTTAGTATTGTTGTCGCAAGATCGTGCCCGTTTACATTTTTATCTACGTGCATGGTGGCAAAATATGTTGCATCACAAGCCATCAAATATGAAACTTAGCTTAGATATAGACCCTCAGGAATTCAGTTAACCACTGACTTGGCTGCAGCCTGAGGGCACCATAACTCCTAGGATTGTCGATGTCGTTACTGCTGCAAATCACCCTGTTTCTGGGTGCCTCTTTATTACTGGTTCCGCTGCTCAAGCGTTTTGGGATTGCCACCGTACTCGGCTATCTGTTTACCGGTATTTTATTGGGCCCGAGCGTGTTCAATATCGCCAGCGACCCGGAAGCCATTCAGGAACTGGCTGAATTTGGCGTCATTTTACTGATGTTCATTATTGGTCTGGAACTGCGGCCCCAGCGGCTCTGGCAAATGCGTCAGTCGATTTTTGTCATGGGCAGCGCGCAGGTGGCCGTCACTGGCCTGTTACTGGCGATTCTGGTGTTTTTCAGTTTGCAGCAGCAGATTGCCGCCAGCCTGATTATTGGTTTTGCCCTGGCCCTGTCCTCAACCGCCTTTGTGCTGCAACTTTTAAATGAAAAACAGCAACTGAACAGCAGTTATGGCCAGCAGTCTTTTTCAATTCTGCTGTTTCAGGATATCGCCGCCATTCCATTAATTGCGATTATTCCCTTGCTGGCCGGTACCGAATCGACCCATCACGGGCTGGCCTATTTCGCCGCGATTCTGGCCACCTTTAGCGGACTGTTTTTATTTAGCCGTTATCTCATGCGCCCGTTTTTCCGTTTTGTTGCCAAAACCGGCGCGCATGAGCTGATTACCGCGGTCGGCCTGTTTATTGTGCTGGCCGTGGTCTGCCTGATGGATGTCTTGGGGATTAGCACCACGCTTGGCGCCTTCCTGACCGGGGTGCTACTGGCCGATTCCGAATTCCGGCATGAACTGGAAGCCAGTATTGCACCGTTTAAAGGACTATTGCTGGGCCTGTTTTTCATGACCGTGGGGATGACCACTCAGATGTCTCTGCTGATCGACAGTCCGCTGTTCATTCTCGGCGGCGCCTTAGTACTGCTGTTGGTGAAATTTATTTCCCTGACCGCAATTGCCCGGTATTTTAAATATTCCTGGCAAAACAGTTTGCTACTGGCCACCTGTCTAGCGCAAGGCGGTGAATTTGCCTTTGTGGTGTTACAGGTTGCCTTAACAGAAAAAGTGGTGGCACAGGCCATTTTAGAGCCAATTACCCTGATGGTGACCCTGTCGATGGTGCTAACCCCGGTGCTGTACTGGTTCATGACCAGCCAGGTGATTCCGCGTCTGAATCAGGACAAGACGCCGGAATATGACCAGATTCCCGATGCGCATCCAGCGCTGATTATTGCCGGTTTTGGCCGGGTCGGGCAGATTATTGCACGGGTGGCCTATTTGCAGCACCTACCCTATACCGCCATTGACAGCAACCTGGATAAAGTCGATTTTGTGCGCAATTATGGCGGCAAAGTCTATTATGGCGATGCCACCCAGCCCGATATTTTACGTGCCGCCGGGATTGAACATGCCAAGACCTTTATTCTGGCCATTGATGATATTGAAGACTCGATGAATGTGGCTCGGCATATCCGCCTGAATTATCCACAGCTCAAACTGCTGGTGCGTGCCCGTGACCGCCATCATGTGCATTTATTGCGGGATTTAGGCGTTGAACACATCTGGCGCGAAACCTATTTATCTTCTTTAGGGATGGCCTATTGCGCGCTGCGCGACCAGGGTATTGCTGAAGAAGATGCTTACAAGAGTATCGAATTGTTTCGCAGTTATGATGAAAAATTACTGGCCCAGCAGCAGAACATTTATACCGATGAGCAAAAAATCTATGAAACTCATCGCAATGCACTGGCCGAGCTGGAGCACCTGTTCGAGAATGATGCCCAGGTCCGGGAAAGCCCGACCGGTGTAGATTTAAAGCGTTCACTACAAAACCATCATATTGATGTAACACGTAATGAATCAAACTGACTTGTGATTTACAATATCATCACCATTAATGCAGGGTTATGGAGAATTTTATGTCTGATTTACGCCAACGCTTTTTTATTGAAGATAGCCCTGTCCGCGGTGAGATTGTTCATCTTGAAGAAGCCCTGCAAACTATTTTGGCCCAACGTGACTATGCGCCAGCCATTCAGGTCCTTTTGGGAGAAATGCTCAGTGCCACCGCTTTGCTGGCCAGTACCTTAAAAATTAAAGGTCGGATTAGCCTGCAAATTCAAGCCAGCGGTACCTTTAAATGGGCAATGGCCGAATGTAACCATCTGGGTGAAATTCGTGCTTTGGCAGATTATGAGGCAGATCCGCATTTCCAGCAGGCTGAAGACAGCAGCACGGTACTCAAAACCTTGGTTAATCCGGTGCTGTTTATTAATATTGAACCAGAATTTGGTGAGCGTTATCAGGGTATTGTGCCTTTAGACAAGCCAAATCTGGCCGGCTGCCTGATGCAATACTATGATTTATCTGCACAAATTCCCACCCGTATTGTACTGGCCAGCAACGACCAGCGTTCTGGCGGCTTGCTGATTCAGCTGTTACCGCGAAATAGCGAAGAAGAACAGCAACGTGTAGATGAAGATTTATGGCCACGTCTGACCATGCTGACCGAAACCCTGAAAACCAGCGAACTGACCGATCTGGAAGTTCAGGAAGTATTGTACCGTCTGTACAACGAAGAAGAAGTACGTCTGCCAGAAGTTGAACATCTTAAATTTGGCTGTACCTGTTCCAAAGAACGCTGTGCTACGGCACTGACCCAGATTGGGGCCAATGCAGTACGCGAAACCCTGGAACATCAAAACCCGATTGTGATGGATTGCCAGTTCTGTAATGCACGTTATCAGTTTACTGCAGAAGAAGCACTCGGCCTGTTTGGTGAACACCTAAGCTAAGCTGTACAATTTAAAATGTCCGAGAGATCAAATTGGAGAACAGTTTGGTCTCTTTTTTATGTTCAGTTTTATGCGTTTATTCAATCTTTATGACCCTGCAGATATAGGTTCAAATAGCGCACGCTTTTTGCTGAACTCAGCATCAATCTCGCTCAAGCTGTTACTCATCTTTTTTAAGCTATGGGGTTGCGACAAACCGTACCAATTTATTCATCTAGCGTACGCACACATTCTCTGTATAACCTGACCGATGAATTCAAGCGCGCGTAATAGCTGCAACCACTTAGCGGTTTACTGCCTTATTGTGATCGTTTTCACTTATTATTTCATTGATTTAACAGTATTTTCTTCTATAGAATTAGGCACTTTACTCTAATTTTAATAACGCGCATGGCGTTGGGGATAATAATCATGAAAAAGGGGTTTACAGGGATTGTTGCTGGATTGCTTTTGGCAACAGTTTCAGGTGTATCTTTCGCAGAGAATGATCCATTGGTGGGGAAATGGAAAACAATTGATGACCGTACCAGTTATTCCCGTGCCGATGTCGAAATCCGTAAAAAGCCAGATGGCACCTATGAAGGTATTATTGTTGAAACCCGCAACATTCCGGGTGCAGAAAAAATGAATATTTGCCACCAATGTCCGGGCCAGCTTAAAAACAAACCGTTTATCGGCTTGCCATTTATCTGGGGCTTTAAGCAGGATCCAAAAAACCCGTTACAGTTTGTGCAAGGCAGTGTACTCGACCCGATTGGTGGCAAAGTCTATAAAGGCAAGGCACGCCTAAGTGCCAACGGTAAACGCCTGACCTTACGCGGCTATGTCGGTGTTTCCGTGATCGGTCGTAGTGTGACCTGGATTAAATACTGATTCTTCAACAAGTTTACAAGAGGCTTCTACGGAAGCCTTCATTTTATCTTAATGATATGGACATAATTTGAAACAATATAGTTGCTCTACCCTCTGTCCGTCCCTCTCGAAAGCCTGAATAATGAATAAAATTTAAACAGTTTATTTAAGCTGAAGGTAGGCCTGTTGACTGTTCTTGCTGCCAGCAAAATGGCGAAAAAGCAAGCAAGGCTACGTTTCAAGCACAAAGGAATACCAAACAAAACAGCCAAATGCTGAAATATGGTTTTAAATAAAATTAATCCTTCAGATAAAACAACAAGAGCGCAGCGCATAGACCCAAAATTGCGATAGAGCAACCCATGCATCTGCTCTTCCTTGTTTTAACAAGTTCAAGCTAAAAGGAGTAAGCCATGACCACGATCCAATATCGCGAAAACTCCCAGTCTGGTCGCCCACAAGCTGAAATTATAGATGAGCGCGTATCTTTTGATTTAGAGCATTTTGCTGAAGCTTGTGGTCAAAGCCCAGAATGGGTATTACAGCTTTTAGAATATGACATTCTCCCTTCACGTCCGGAAGAACGGATTCACCAGTTCTTTGGGGAAGATGTCTCTCGTGCCCGCCAGGCCTATCGCCTGCAACGCGATTTTAATGCCAGCTTTTCTGCCGTCGCCATGATGCTCGACCTGATTGATGAACTGCAAAATTTGCGCAAAGAAGTCAAACATCTGCATTTAAGACAAAGCTAGGCACCACGCCATTTACTCTCTACAGGGAAATCTGCGTATTTCCCTCTCTTTATTTTTGGGAAAATAGACGGTCGCAATGAAAACAAAAGAATGCAACAAAAAGGTCAAACTCATGTTCCCGGAGTTTCGGGAATTAATGCAACAACTGCGCGAAGACAACCCACATTTTGCGCGCCTGTTTGAAGATCATGAACATCTGGACCGGAAAATCAGCCAGCTCGAGCTTGATCCGGTTCATCAGATTAATGATGATATCGAGGCGCTGAAACGCAAAAAATTAAAACTGAAAGATCAGATTTATCAGCTTTTGCAGCAGGCCCAGCAAAATCCTTCATCTTCACCTTAACCGGTTTTTATTGCAGTGCGATGAAATCTGCATTCTGCCCGAAAGAAAGTATATGCTTTCTTTCGGGCAGGCAAATGAAGGACTGCGTTATTTTGGTTTAAGCTGAGAATCTCGAAGAGCGTTCTGACCTTCCGGTGGTAACGGCTTGCCGGGCACATAATCCAGAAACCAGAACAGGTCAATCCGGGTCCGATCCGGTCGCTGCGAAAGCATGTCCAGCACACTTTTTTCACCGCGTCCCACCATATGCCGCCGATAAAAATAATACAGCAGCAACAAGGTGGTAATAAGCATGGTGCCAAGCATCACCCAGAAAGCATAGGGTGAACCCAGCCCCGGAATCATCACGAAATTCATGCCATAAATTCCGGTTAACAGGGTTAAGGGTGCAAACACCGCGGTAATAATCGCCAGAATCCGCATATTTTCATTGGTCTGGTTGGCAATGGCAGAAAAATGCAGATCAATGGCCGCCTGAATGGCACTTCTTAAACGCAAGGTATGTTTTTGGATGCGGGCCACATGGCTGCTTAAGTCATCTACCCGCACCAGCATGATTTCCTGTTTTTCACTGCGTTTCTTGCCTTTTAAATGCAGATAGTTTTCGACAATTTCATCGCGCAGTTCCTGCAAGGTATCAATCTGTTCTTCACACAGATTTTCCACATGCTGAAATGCCATATTTTCCTGTAGCAACTGATGCCACTGGTTAAAACGGCGATGGCCCTGCAACAGCTCACGCTGCCAAAACTCGACCCGGCGGGTTAAAGGATGGCGCAGATTTAAATAGTCATCGACCATACTGTTCAGTAAACGTAAGGCCAAATCTAGAGGCGAGGTTGCCAGTTTTTTCGGTTTATTCTGCTCTTCAGCTGGCCGGCTTAAAATGGTATCTAAACGGGCAATATAATTTTCAATGGCTTTATTGCCCTGCTCACGCACCGTAATAAGCACCTGCGGGGTCAGAATAAAACTGACTGGTGTGATGCTTAAGCCAAACACATGCTCATGCGCTTCGTCATTAAAGTTATAAATCTGGTCATCCGGGGTAATCAGTTTGCGGAAAATCAGCAGGTCATAATCTTCCAGACTATCGAAATTGCAGGGATGTTCCAGATTTAAAATATCGCGCAGATGATATTCGTTCAGCCACAGCTGGGTGAGCTGCAGTACCTGTTGCTGCCACTGTTCCGGATGCTGGCGTACATCTTCCCGGGTATAGTCCAGCCAGATAAATTCTGCCTCGGCGGCCGGCTCCCGATGCAGAAATAACTGTTGTGTGGTGTCATGAAGGGAAAAATGATACTGTTGCATCCGCGTGCATCCACATTCCTGTCATTTTATTTTGCGATCATGCCATAAAAAAGCCCGCTTCATAAAGCGGGCTTTTTCAATTCATCAGGGCCTGAAATTAAGCCTGATCAATGTCTTTCATGGTTAACTTGATACGGCCACGGTTGTCGACATCTGCAACCTGGACTTTCACTTCCTGGCCTTCTTTCAGTACGTCAGTCACGTTGGCTACACGCTCATTTGAAATTTGAGAAATGTGCAGTAGACCATCTGTACCCGGCATGATGTTTACGAAGGCACCGAATTCAACAATACGAATTACTTTACCGGCGTAGATTTTGCCTGGTTCAACTTCAGCAGTTAAAGCCTGAATTTTGGCAATAGCCGCTTGTGCAGCTGCTTTGGTTTCACCAAATACGCGAACGGTACCGTTGTCTTCAATATCAATTGCCGCTTTGGTTTCTTCAGTGATTTGACGAATGGTTGCACCGCCTTTACCAATCACGTCACGGATTTTGTCCGGGTTGATGGTAATGACCTGGAAGGTAGGCGCATGCATTGAAATTTCTGGACGTGCACGTGAAATCACTTTGTTCATTTCGTTCAGGATGTGCATACGACCGGTATAAGCCTGGTTCAATGCCACTTCCATGATCTCTTCAGTGATCCCTTCGATTTTGATGTCCATTTGCAGCGCAGTAATACCGTTGGCAGAACCGGCAACTTTAAAGTCCATGTCGCCCAGGTGGTCTTCGTCACCCAGGATGTCAGAAAGCACTGCGAAACGCTCGCCTTCTTTGACCAGACCCATCGCAATACCCGCAACTGGTGCTTTTAGTGGAACACCGGCATCCATCAGTGACAGAGATGCACCACATACAGACGCCATAGAAGATGAACCGTTCGATTCAGTAATGTCCGATACAATACGGATTACGTACGGGAAGCGGTCAGCAGCTGGAAGAACCGCTTGTACACCACGACGTGCCAGACGACCGTGACCGATTTCACGACGTTTAGGACCAGACTCACGACCCGTTTCACCAACCGAGTAAGCCGGGAAGTTGTAGTGCAACATGAAGTTGTCAGTTTTGGTTCCAGCCAGGGTATCAACCATTAATGCATCACGGGTGTTACCAAGAGTCGTTGTTACCAACGCCTGTGTTTCACCACGGGTGAACAGCGCAGAACCGTGAGCACGATCAAGAACGCCCACCTGTACATCTAACGCACGTACAGTTTTGGTGTCACGACCATCAATACGCGGCTTACCAGACAGGATGTTGTCACGTACAGTGCGGTATTTCAGATCTTCAAACAGTTCATTCAGGTCATCTGCGATGCCATCTACATCTTCTTCAGGTACGAACTGCGCAACCGCCTCTGCTTGCAATGCATCCAAAGCAGCATAACGGTCTTGTTTGATTGCAATGGTATAGGCTTCAGAGATTTTCGCTTCAAACGCTTCTTTTAATTTCGCGCGAAGGTCTTCATTTTTCTCTGGTGCAGTCCAGGTTGACTCAGTTGCGCCAGCCGCTGCTGCAAATTCATTAATCGCCTGAATCGCAATTTGCATTTCGTCATGACCGAATAACACTGCGCCCAGCATCTGGTCTTCAGACAGTTCTTTCGCTTCAGATTCAACCATCAGTACTGCAGCTTCTGTACCTGCAACCACGAGGTCAAGGTCAGACTGTGCCAGCTGTTCGTGGTTCGGGTTCAGGATGTATTCACCGTTGATTAAACCCACACGTGCTGCACCAATTGGGCCACGGAACGGTGTACCCGCAATTGCCAGTGCTGCTGAAGTACCTAACATGGCAGCAATATCCGCTTCCATGGTTTTGTCAGAAGAGACAACTGTTGCTGTTACCTGGATTTCGTTGTAATAACCTTCCGGGAACAATGGACGAATTGGACGATCAATAAGACGTGAAATTAAAGTTTCTGCCTCAGACGCACGGCCTTCACGTTTGCCATAACCACCCGGAATACGGCCAGCAGCGTATTGCTTTTCTTGATAGTTTACGGTTAGTGGGAAAAAGTCCTGACCGGCTTTTGCTGTTGGCTGTGCAACTACCGCCACCAGTACCGATACACCACCCATGGTGATTAAAACCGAGTTGGCCTGACGTGCAACACGACCGGTTTCCAGTACCACGTTGTACTGACCATATTGGAATTCTTTACGAATAATATTAAACATTGACATGTATTTTTGTTTCCTGATTTTATTCTAGTGGAGACCCCTAAGGTTTGGCATTCACGACTCAGGTTCAAGTAAATGACAAAGCTTAGAAGCCGACCTCACTAGAAATATAGGTTTTTTAAACACAAAGAAGGAGCGAAACAATCGCCCCTTCTTAATTACCCGGTCAACACCGGGTACACTTTAGTTTTCAGACATACAGCGCAACGCATGCAATAACCCGAAAATAAAAGTCTAAATCGAATTAACGACGTAAACCTAAAGCACCGATCAACGCAACATAACGACCGTGATCTTTACCGTTTAAGTAGTCTAATAATTTACGACGTTGGTTAACCATACGGATCAGACCGCGACGGCTATGGTGGTCGTGTTTGTGCTCTTTGAAGTGACCTTGTAAGTCATTGATTTGAGCAGTTAAAAGAGCTACTTGAACTTCTGGTGAACCAGTGTCGTTTTCAGCACGAGCAAATTTAGCGATGATCTCTGCGCGATCTGCGTTTGTTAAAGCCATTCGATTTCTCCGAGATGCTTATAAAATACCTTGATAAAAATCAAACCGATGTCAAGCATCTGTCTGACTGCCGTGCATCACTACAGCAAGTGCATTATTTTAAGACAAAACCGCTTAAATTGCAAAACACAACGCGAAAAAGCCATGAATTATCCGATGCGATGTCACATGAATGATGCAGCGTCTACCCGGAGGATTGATTCTATTCTTGACATCCTCACCCACCTGAAAGGAGGGTGATTCCTACTGCTAGACGCTTATGCCCAAGCGCAAGTATGTTCTTGGCGGAGTTTAAATCGCGTTGATTTACACTTCCGCATTCACATTCCCATACT